>NZ_JBNXUO010000004.1:0-218006 GCF_050563535.1 Falsiroseomonas sp. CW058 | reverse complement strand
GTCGAGCACGACGCGCCCGTCCAGCCGGAAGTGGCGCGCCCGCACGCCCGGCCCGACCGCGATGGCGACCCCGCCTTCCACCGCCTCCACCGCGGCCGCGTTGCGCGGGGCGCGGCGCAGCGTGCCGGGATCGACCGCGGCGGGCTGCACGAAGCGCAGCAGGATGCGCCCCGGCTGTTCCTCCACCCGGTAGTCGAGCCGGCCGGGCGTGTCGAACACGATGCGGCCATGGCCCGCATGGTCGCCGGAGCGCAGGCCCACGCGCGCTTCCGCCCAGCCCACCGCCGGAAGGCCGGACAGCAGCAGCGCCAGCGCGCCGGCGCGCCGCATCAGTCGAAATCCGCCAGCAGGCGGTCGATCTCCGCCTGGCTGACCCCGGCGCCCGGCAGCTGCGGGCCGTTGGCGAGACGCCGGCCCTCGGTCTCCGCAGTAACGGCAGCCGGGGATGCCGCCGGGGCGGCCACGGCCGAACCGAAGCGTTCCGCCACCGCGCCGACCCGCGCCTCGATCGCCTTCAGCGCGGCCACCACCTTGCCGATGCGCTGGCCGGTGATGTCCTGGAAGGAGCAGGCTTCGTAGATGCGGGTGATCGCGCCCTGCAGCACCTCCGCCTCCGCGGCCGGCACCTTCGCCGCCACGCGCTCCAGCGCCTCGCAGCAGTCCAGGATCTCGTTGGTGGCCTGTGCGGTGTGGCCGACGATGGCGTCCAGCTCGTCCGTCGCTGCGGGGATGTGCGCCTCGGTGATGTCGTCCACGCGCAGCGACGCGATCTCGCGCTTGGCGCGCGCGACGGTGCGGCCCAGCCCTTCGAGTTCGGCCAGCAGCGCGGCTTCCGTCGCGGTCAGGTCCCCCGCGAGGGTATCGAGCACGGCGCGCACCGCCGCCTCGATCTTCCCGTCCTGCCCGGCGGCGGGGATCCCGTCAGGCATGCGCCATCACCTTCTCGATCTTCTCGCGCAGCGTCTCGGCATTGAAAGGCTTGACGATGTAGTTCGACACGCCGGCGGCCTTCGCGGCCACCACGTTCTCCGTCTTGCTCTCGGCGGTGATCATGATGAAGGGGGTGGATTTCAGCTTCGCATCCGCCCGCACCTCCTTCAGCAGGTCCAGGCCCGTCATCGGCGCCATGTTCCAGTCGCTGATCACCAGGCCGAAATTGCCGGCGCGCAGCTTGCTCAGCGCCTCCTGCCCGTCGGTCGCCTCCTCCACGTTCTCGATGTCGAGCTGCTTCAGGAGGTTGCGGATGATCCGCAGCATCGTCTTGTAGTCGTCCACGATCAGGACGTTGGTGTTCTTGTCCATCGCTCACGAACCCTCGTTGTGTCGCCCGTCGCCGTCCTGGCGAGGAAAGCACGAAATCCTTGAGACAACCCTGACGCGCCGGGCACGGTCAGCGGGGGTCCGGCCGCTCGGCGCGCAGGCGCGCCAGCTCCGCCGTCAGCTGCCGCGCGCGGTCCGGGCGCATCGCGCCCAGCACGGGGGCGGCCTTCGCCTCCCGCATCCGGTCCACGATCCGCACCAGCACCGGCATGTCGAGGTCGTCGAAGATCGCCGCCGCGTCGCGCGGGCGCATTCCTTCGTACAGCCGCACCAGCCCGCGCAGCCCCGCCTCCTCGCGCGAGGCGCGCTCGCGTTCCAGCGCCTCCAGCCGCCCCTGCATCGCGGACAGTTCCTCGACGCGCTGCATCAGCCGCCGCTCGGCCGCCGCCACCACCACCTCCCGCGCGGCGGCGGCCTGTTCGCGCGCGTCGATCTCGGCGCGGCGGGCGCGCAGCGCCTCCAGCACGCTGCGTTCGGCCGCCGCCTCGGCAGGGGCGGGTGCCGCGGCCGCGGGTGCGGCCGGGGGCGCGGGCGGCGCGGCGGGGGGCGCAGGCTGGGGCTGGGCCTGCGCCTGGGCCGGCACGGCATCGAAAAGGCGTTCCGCCTTGGCCAGCAGCAGCAGCAGCGCCGCAGCCAGCACCAGCGGCACCAGGCGTGGCCGCGGCATCAGCGCAGGCCCTGGATGGCACGGAGAAGCTCGCGCTCCGCCTCGCTGCGTGGGGGCGGCGCCGCTTCGACCGCGGCGGAAGGCGCCGCGCCGGCCAGTGGCCGCGCCTGCCGCACCAGCCCGTCCAGCCGGTCCGCCAGCGCCTCGGCCCGTTCGGTCAGGTAGCGCAGGTCGTCGCGCAGCGGCTCGGCCGCCGCCACCCGCTCCGCCACCGCGCGGCCCGCCCCTTCGGCCGTGGCGCGCAGCCGCGCCAGCGCCGCTTCCGCCGCGCGCGTCGCCTCCCCGATCTCGCCGGCCGCGGCCTGCAGGGCGGGACCTTCGCGGCGCAGCGCCGCCACCTGGCGTTCCAGCCGCCAGGCGAAGGGCAGCGCCAGCAGCAGCAGACCGAGCACGAGGCCCTGCGCCAGCCATTCCAGCATGGTCATGCCGCTTCCTCCGATGGCAGGGCGCGGAAGCGGTCGCGTTCGATCCGCACCGCCAGCCGGTTCTCCCGCCGGCCGAGCTGCCCTTCGAACAGCGCCACCTCGCCGCAGCGCAACCGCACCGGCGCGCCGGGCGGGCTCGAGAGGGTGATGCGGTCCCCGACCTTCAGCTCCAGCATCTGCTGCAGCGGCATGGTCTGCTCGTCCAGCACGACATCCAGCGCGACCTCGGTCTGGCGCAGCTCCTCGGCCAGGTGGGTCTCCCAGATGCTGTCGCGGCCGAAGCGTTCGCCCATGAACTGCTGCAGCAGCAGCTCCCGCACCGGCTCCAGGGTGGCATAGGGCAGCAGCACCTCGATCCGGCCGCCGCGATCCTCCATGTCCACCCGCATCCGCGTCAGCACGGCCGCGTTGGACAGGCGGGAGATGGCGGCGAAGCGGGGGTTCACCTCCAGCCGCTCGAAGCGGAACTCCACCGGGCACAGCGGCTCGAACGCCGCGCGCAGGTCGCCCAGCACCACGCCGATCAGGCGCTCGACCAGCGTGCGCTCGATCGTCGTGTAGGGCCGCCCCTCGATCCGCATCGCCGCCGTGCCGCGCCGCCCGCCGAGCAGCACGTCAACCACCGAGTAGATCAGCGAGCTGTCGACGACGATCAGCCCGTAGTTGTCCCACTCCTCCGCCTTGAACACCGCCAGCATGGCGGGCAGCGGGATGGAGTTCAGGTAGTCCCCGAAGCGCAGCGACGTCATCGCGTCGATCGACACCTCCACGTTGTCGGAGGTGAAGTTGCGCAGCGTGGTGGACATCAGGCGCACCAGCCGGTCGAACACGATCTCCAGCATCGGCAGGCGTTCATACGCCACCAGGCCGGAGGAGATGATGCGCTCGATCCCGCTCTGCGCCGCATCGCTCGACGGGCCGCTGTCGAAGCCGAGGAGGCTGTCGATCTCGGCCTGGTTCAGCACGCGCGCCGCATCGGCGGGCGGCGCCCCCGCGACCTCGGGCGCCGCCTCGTCCTCCAGCGCCGCGCCCCAGGCGGCGGCGAGGTCCTCCTCGGACGAACCGCTCACTGGATCAGGATCTCCACGAACAGCACGTCGGTGACGCGCGCGGGCGCGGTGACGAGCGAGGCGCGCGCGATCAGCTCCTCACGCAGGCGGTGGGTGCCGGCGCTGCCGCGCAGCTCCTCCGGCCGCACCTCGCGCAGGTAGACCGACAGCAGGTCCACCAGCCGCGGCATCGCCGCCTCCACCGCGCCCGCATGCGCCATGTCCGCGATCTCGAGCTTGGCCTTCAGCCGCACGAAGCTGGCGCGCCGGCCGGGCGCGTTGAGGTTCGAGACGATCTCGGGCAGGTCGACGAAGCCGGGCACGGCGCGCGGCGGCGGCGCCTCCGCCCCCGCGGCCGGCGGCGGCGGCCCCATGCCGAGCAGCGGCGGCAGTATGCCGCCGAACCACAGCCCCGCGACGGCGGCGGCCAACACCACCGGCAAGGCCAGCAGCACCAGCTTCTTCCTGCCTCCGCCCTTCGCCGGCGGGTCGCCTTCCGCCGCTTCCGTTTTGGCTGCCGCCGACATCGTCCCGGTGCTTCCCGCCTGCCTGTCGCGCGCCCCAGGATGGGGGCGGCGCACTTAAGGAAGGCTTGCCGCGGCGCGGGCTGCCGGGTGGCGGCATTTCCTGCCCGCGCCCGGCACCGCCCGCCCGCCGCGGCCCGCACAGGGTTGGCACAGGGCTTGCGCTGCGCCGCGCGGAACGGACCGCGATCCAGGAGCGCAGCATGGACAGCCCCGGCTACATCGTGCTGTCCCGCCTCGTCTCGCAGCAGCGCGCGACGGCGGTGACGGCGAACAACATCGCCAATGCCGACACGCCCGGCTTCCGCGCGCAGCGGCCGCTGTTCGGCACGGTGCTGGAACGGCAGCTGGCCGATGCGCCGCCCGGCGGCCGCGACCTCGCCTTCGCGCAGGACCGCGCCACCTGGCGCGAGACGCAGCCGGGCGCGCTGGCCCGCACGGGCAATCCGCTCGACCTGGCGCTCGCCGCGCCTGACGGCTTCTTCGCCGTGCAGACCCCACGCGGCGAACGCTTCACCCGCGCCGGCCGCTTCGGGCTGGATGGCGAGGGGCAGGTGGTGGACACCGACGGCCATCCGGTGCTCGGCACCGACGGCCGGCCGGTCCGCGTCGCCGCCGGCGACAGCCGCATCGAGGTGACCGGCGATGGCGGGATCCGCAGCGAGAGCGGCCAGATCGGCCAGTTCCGCGTGGTCCGCTTCGAGGACCCGCAGCGCCTGCTGGCCGAGGGCGACCGCGTCTTCGCCGCCCCCGCCGGCATGGCGCCGCAGCCGGTGGAACGCCCCGGCGTGGTGCAGGGCGCGGTGGAGGGCAGCAATGTCCGCCCCGTCATCGAGCTGACGCGCATGACGGAGGAGCTGCGGCAGTTCCAGTTCGCCGCCCAGATGGCCGAGCGCGAGGGCGAACGCCTCGGCTCCGCCGTCGAGCGCATCCTGCGGCGCCGCTGATGCTCCGCGCCCCTTGCACGCTGCATATCGCCGGCGACCCTTGCGGTCTCGTGCCGGCTCACCCGAGGCGAGGTACCTGACGATGCGAAGCCTGCACATCGCCGGCGACCCTTGCGGTCTTGTGCCGGCTCACCCGAGGCGAGGTACCTGACGATGCGAAGCCTGCACATCGCCGGCACGGGCATGATGGCCCAGCAGACGAATGTCGAGGTGATCTCGAACAACATCGCGAACATGAGCACGACGGGCTACAAGCGCCGCCGCGCCGAGTTCCAGGACCTCATCTACCAGAACCTGCGCCGCGTCGGGTCGCAGAGCGCGGATACCGGCAGCGTGCTGCCGGCCGGCGCGCAGGTGGGCCTCGGCGTCAAGACCGGGGCGGTCTACCGCATCAGCGAACAGGGCAACCTGTCGCAGACCGAGAACCGCTTCGACCTCGCGATCCGCGGCAACGGCTATTTCCAGGTGCAGCTGCCTTCGGGCGAGACCGCCTTCACCCGCGACGGCACCTTCGCGCTCAGCCCGGAAGGCGTGATCGTAACCGCCGACGGCTTCGTCGTGCAGCCCGGCATCACCATCCCCGCCGCCGCGCGCGACGTGACGATCAACGCCAATGGCGAGGTGCTGGCCAAGCTCGACGGGCAGGTGCAGCCGCAGAATGTGGGCCAGATCCAGCTTGCCCTTTTCGCGAACGAAGGCGGGCTGGAGGCGATCGGCGACAACCTGCTGCTCGCCACCCCCGGCTCAGGCCAGCCGCAGGCGGGCGCGCCGGGCACGCCGGGCTATGGCCAGGTGCTGCAGGGCTTCGTCGAGACGTCGAACGTCAACGTGGTGCAGGAGATCACGAACCTGATCACCGCGCAGCGCGCCTACGAGATGAACAGCCGCGTCATCTCGGCAAGCGACGAGATGCTCTCCACCCTCTCGCGGCTGCGGTGACGGCAATGCGGACCCTCCTGCTCCTGCTACTCCTTGCCGCCGCGCCGGCGCGGGCGGAACTGGCGACGCTGCGTCCCTTCGTGGTGGTGGACGACGCCGTCCTGCGGCTCGGCGACATCTTCGAGGGTGCGGGGCCGCGCGCCGCCGCCGTGCTCGGCCCCGCGCCGGCGCCGGGTGCGCGGCTGGTGGTGGAGGCGCCGCAGCTCCTCGCCATCGCGCGCAGCCAGGGCATCGGCTGGCGGCCCGTGGCCGGCGCGGATCGCGTGGTGGTCGAGCGGCCGGGCCGCGCCGTCGCCTCGGCGGAGGTCGTGGCCCTGCTCCGCGCCGCGCTGCGCCACCAGGGGTTGGAGGAGGAGGCGGAGGTCGAACTGCAGGCCTTCGCCCCGCCGATGGTGCCGCAGGCCGCCTTCGCGCAGCTTGCCGTGGAGGGCGCGGCGCTGGATGCCGCGACGTCCCGCTTCGCCGCCGTGCTGGTCGTGGCGGCCGAAGGGACGCCGACGCTGCGGCTGCGGGTGACCGGGCGCGTGGTGCCGACCGTGCCGATGCTGGTCGCGGCGCGCCGCCTGGCGCTGGGGGAGGTGGTGGGAACGGGCGATGTGCGGCTGGTCCGCGTGCCGGCGTCCCGCCTTCGGCCAGGTGCGGCGCAGCGGGCGGACCAGGTAGTGGGCCAGGCGATGCGCCGCCCTGCCGGGGCCGACCAGCCGCTGCTGCTGGCCGATCTCGCGCAGCCCGTGGCGGTGGAGCGCGGCGCGACGGTGACGATGGTGTACGAGGCGCCAGGGATGCAGCTGACGGCGCAGGGCCGCGCGATGGAAGCCGCGGCGCGGGGGGCGGCGGTAGCGGTGATGAACATCGCCAGCCGCCAGGTGGTGGAAGCGGTGGTGGTCGCGCCCGGCCGGGTGCGTGTGGGGGCGGGCCGATGACGCGCGCCGCCCTGCTTCTCGCCCTGGTGCTGGCCGGCGGCTGCGAGAGGCTGTCGGAGGTCGGCCGCCCGCCGGCGCTGGCCGCGATGGACAGCCCGACCGCCGATCCGCGCTGGCGCAACGTGTCCATGCCGATGCCTGTCCCGCAGGAAGCCCCGGCCTCGGCCAATTCGCTGTGGCGCACGGGCAGCCGCACCTTCCTGCGCGACCAGCGCGCGGCGGCGCCGGGGGACCTGGTGACGGTGCTCGTCTCGATCCAGGACGAGGCGCAGCTCCAGAACCGCACGGAACGCGAACGCACCGGGACGGACACGCTCGGCATCCCCCGGCTGCTCGGGCTCGAGACGTCGCTGACGCGGCTGTTGCCGAACGCCGTCGATCCCTCGCGCCTCGTGCAGACGAATGGGGAGCAGACCACCAACGGGACGGGCAGCATCCGCCGCAACGAGACGGTGACGCTGCGCGTCGCGGCGACGGTCGCGCAGGTGCTGCCGAACGGCAACCTGGTGGTGGCGGGCCGGCAGCAGGTGCGGGTGAACCACGAGCTGCGCGACATGACGGTGAGCGGCATCATCCGCCCGCAGGACATCGCCAGCGACAACACCGTGCGCCACGACCGGCTGGCAGAGGCCCGCATCGCCTATGGCGGCCGCGGCACCATCAGCGACGTGCAGGCGCCCAGGATCGGGCAGCAGCTGCTGGACGTGATCCTGCCGTTCTGAACGCACGTCAGCACTTGGACCGGCCTTCGCGCAGGATGCGCCAATGCGTTCCATGCTCGTCGCTCGCCCGGCCGCCGGGCGGTCCGCAGCGCGTGACCTTCAGCACCGCGGCAGCGCCGTCCGGCAGCCACGCCGCATCGCGAAGCGCCACCCAGAGGAACCTGCCGCCGGGGCAGGCCCAGGAGGGCCAGGGTGCGGCGGGCGGCGGGCCGGGCTTGTCGATCGCGGCCAGCAGGAAGCGGAAGCGGAGCGCCGGCAATGCGAGGTCCGCTGCCAGCCTGTCCAGCTGCCGGAGGCGGTAGGCCTTTTTCATCAGCTGCGTGTTGTCCTGCTTCCCGTAGGCCTTCGCCTCGATCAGCAGCAGCGTGCCGCCCCAGGCGATCAGCAGGTCGACATCCTGCTGGTTGCCGGCCACGAGACGCTCGCCCTTCTCGCCGGAGTTCGCCCAGCGGCCGGCCGGACCGTCGGGCACGGTTCCGCCGGCGGCGAACAGCCGCAGCGCGCCGGCGATCCAGTCGAAGTGATAGTCGGTCGCCCACCACGCATCGGCCGGGACCGCAAGATCGGGCACTGCCTCGCCGAGCGTGCCGAGGAAACGCGGCGCAAGCCGCAGCGGCTCCTCGGCATGGCCCAGCATGTCCCGCACCAGGATGTTGCGCTCCTTCCGGTTGAACCGCTCGAGCGCGATGGACAGGGGGTCCGTCAGCTGCATCGTCCCGGCGCTCCGTCCTTTGGCTTCCAGGCGCAACGCAGCGCGGCGGCTTGGGCGCCGGGGCCGGGCGACATATCTTCACCGCATGTGCGGACGCTTCTTCCTCCAGCGCGATCCCGCCGGGCTCGCACGCTACTTCGAGACGCGGAACCCGACGCCGAACCACCCGGCGTCGTGGAACGTCGCGCCGACGCAGGACAGCCTGGTGGTGCGCCGCCATCCCGAAACCGGGCAGCGGCACCTCGATCCGCTGCGCTGGGGACTCGTGCCGCGCTGGGCGAAGGATGCGAAGGACGCGGCGAAGCTGATGAACGCCCGAGCCGACACGCTGGCGGAAAAGCCGAGCTTCAGGGACGCCTTCGCGAAGCGCCGCTGCCTGGTTCCGATGGACGGTTTCTACGAATGGCGGAAGGACGAGGCCGGCGGCAAGCAGGCCTATGCCGTCGCCCTCGCCTCCGGAGCGCCAATGGCGGTCGCCGGGTTGTGGGAGGGGTGGAAGGCCCCGGACGGCACCTGGCTGCGCAGCTTCACCGTCATTACCACCGACGCGAACGAGAAGCAGGCGCTTGTGCACCACCGCATGCCGGTGATCCTGCCGCCCGAGGTGTGGGACGCCTGGCTCGGCGAGGAGGAGCACCCGCCGGAGGACCTGCTGGAGCTTCTGGTCCCCAGCCCCGCCGAGGAGTTGGCGATCTGGCCGGTGGACAACCGGGTGGGGCGTGTGGGCGAGAACGACGCGCGCCTGCTGGCGCGGGATCCGCTGGCGATGCCGCCGCGGGAACTGGACGATCCGCCACCGGACCTGACCGGCGACGCCTGACGGCGGGATCAGTCGTCGCGGTGGACGCGCTCCATCCGCTCGTGGCGCTCCTGAGCCTCGATCGACAGGGTGGCGATCGGGCGCGCTTCCAGCCGGCGCAGCCCGATCGGCTCCCCGGTTTCCTCGCAGTAGCCGTAGGTCCCGTTCTCCAACCGCTCCAGCGCCTGGTCGATCTTGCTGATCAGCTTGCGCGCGCGGTCGCGGGTGCGGAGTTCGAGCGCGCGGTCGGTTTCGACACTGGCGCGGTCGGTCAGGTCGGCCTCGTTGATGCCGCCCTGGCCGAGGCTGCTCAGCGTCTCCCCCGCCTCACGCAGCAGGTCGCCTCGCCAGCGGAGCAGCTTCTGCCGGAAATATTCCACCTGCAGCGGGTTCATGAACTCTTCGTCGCTGGTCGGACGGTAGTCCGGCGGCAAGGTCACGAGCATGGCACCACTTCCCCAGCCCCGCCGCCCAGTACCCGGCGTCCAAGCCGGCGAAGGCGGGCGGACCATAGTGGTGCGCCCCCGGCATGGGCAAGCCCTGCTTTCGCGCAAGCTCCTGATCTGCGCGAGTTTTCACCCCCCCGACGCATCACGTACCCGGCGGCGGGCGATTTCCAGCCGGGCCCGCAGCGCCACCCCCGCCAGGGTGGCATCAAGCGCAGGCCCGGCAACGGTTCGCAGACCGGCCGCAAGCGCCGCAAGGCGTGACAGGCGGCCGAGGTCCGCCTCGCCCGACAGCAGGTCGAGCTGCATGCCGCGCAGTTCGTCGAGCACCGCCGCCGCCTGCCGTCCTGCCCGTCCCGCATCCGGCGCCACCGCCCCGGCTTCCTGAAGACCGAGCAGCGACGGGGGCGCGACCGCCGCCATGGCTGCGGCAGCCTGCGACTCGGGCGCGGAGGACGGCAACCCGAAGCCGCCGGCCCGCCCGCCGCGCCGCGGCGGCGCCATCCCGCCGGTGATCCCCCCGATCCGTGTCATCGCCCCCCCATCCCTGCCGCTTGGCGGCACCCCCTGCCCTGCCCCGGCAGGTCCTGCCGCCCGCATCGCCCGCAGGGCTGGCACGCCCGTTGCTGCCCCGCCGCGCCGGCGATGCGGAGTGGAAGGTGGCGGAAAAACCTTGCCCGAGGATGAGGACGGGTTGGCGGCCGTGGTTCGCGGCCCTGCTCCTCCTCCTGTCCACCCCGCTCGCCGCGCCTGCCGCGCAGGTCCGCATCAAGGACATCGCCGACATCGAAGGCGTGCGGGAGAACCAGCTGGTGGGCTACGGGCTGGTGGTCGGGCTGAACGGCACCGGCGACCGACTGCGCAGCGCGGTCTTCACGCGGCAGTCGCTGATCGGCGTGCTGGAACGGCTCGGCGTCAACACGCGCGACCAGGAACGCCAGCTGGATACGCGCAACGTCGCGGCCGTGATGGTCACCGCGAACCTGCCGCCCTTCGCCCGCAGCGGGTCGCGCATCGACATCGCCGTCTCCGCCCTCGGCGACGCCACCAACCTCCAGGGCGGCACGCTGCTGGTCACGCCGCTGCTGGGTGCGGATGGGGAGGTCTATGCAGTGGCGCAAGGCGCGGTCGCCACCGGCGCGGTTGCCGCCCGCGGCGCGGCCGGCAGCGTGACGCGCGGCGTGCCGACCGCCGGGCGCATCGCCAACGGCGCCACGGTGGAACGCGAGATCCCCTTCCGCTTCGCCCAGGGCGAGGTGCTGCGCCTCGCGCTCCGCAACCCGGACCTGACGACGGCGCGGCGCATCGCGGCGGCCGTGAACCGCGCGGCCGGCGGCAACGTGGCGCAGGCGACGGACCCGCGCACGGTCGCGGTGATGCTCTCCGGCCGCGACGCGGTGGGCTTCCTCGCCGAGATCGAGCAGCTGCGCGTGCAGCCCGACCAGGTGGCGCGGGTGGTGGTGGAGGAAGCGTCGGGCACCATCGTCATGGGCGCCAATGTCCGCGTCTCCACGGTCGCGATCGCGCAGGGCAACCTGACCATCCGCATCACGGAGGCACCGCAGGTCAGCCAGCCCGCGCCGCTGTCCAACGGCCAGACCGCGGTGGTCCCCCGCACGAATATCGAGGTGGACGACCAGAACGAGCGGCGCCTCGGCATCCTGCGCGGCGGCGTCACGCTGGAGGAGCTGGTGCGCGGGCTGAACGGGCTCGGCGTCGGGCCGCGCGACCTCATCACCATCCTCCAGACCATCAAGGCCGCCGGGGCGCTCCAGGCGGAGCTGGAGGTGCGATGACCCCCCTTCCCGCCGCCCCCGCCCCCACCCCCGCCCGCGCCCCGGCGCGCGACGCCGATCTCCGCCGCGCCGCGCGGGACTTCGAGGCGCAGGCCCTCGGCGCGCTGCTCAACCCGATGTTCGAGGGGCTCGACACGAGCGGCCCCTTCGGCGGCGGCGCCGCGGAGGCGCAGTGGCGCCCGATGCTGGTCGAGGCCATCGCCCGCGACCTGGCGCGCGCCGGCGGGCTCGGCCTCGCCGCCTCCGTCGGGCGCGAGATGCTGCGGCTGCAGGAAAGCCGGCTGACCACCACAGGAGACAGAGAGAGATGATGCAACCCCTCATGATCGCGGCGCAGCGCCTGGCTGAGGCACTGCGCGCCGAGAACGAGGCGCTCGCGCGGCTCGACCTCGCGGAGGCGGCGGAGCTGGCGGCGCCGAAGCGCCAGGCGTCGGACGCCTTCGCCGCCGCCTATGCCGCCGCACGCGGCAGCGACACCCGGGCCGAGGGCGAGGAGCGGCGCCATGCCGAGGAGATCGCCGGCCGGCTGCGCGACCTCTCGGCCGAGAACCGGCGCCTGCTGGAACGCGCCATCGACTTGCAGTCGCGCGTCATCGAGACCATCGCCGGCGCGGCGCGGCCCGCGGGGCCGGGCACCTATGGCGAACGCGGAGGCGCGCGGGACGGGCGCGCCATCCCCGTCTCCCTCACCTCACGCGCGTGAGGCGCGGGCGGGCGCCCTGCGCCTGCGGCCTGGCGTCAGGCATTCGGCCGGGCGGCGCGCAGCTGCTGCACGATGGCGGCGTTGAATCCGCGATAGGCGGCGCGGGCCAGCGCCACCCAGCGCGCCTCCACCGCCTCCACCGCCGCATCCGTCCGCGTGCCGAGCCCGACCCAGGCGCCGGAGGACCCGCCGGTCGCGGAGATGCCGGCGAAGGGCTCGGCCGATGGCACGGGCGCCGCGATCTGCGCGATCCCGATGTCGGCGGCACCCATGCCCGGCCGCCGCGCCGCATAGGCGAGCTGCGTCCCGGCGGCGACGGAGAACTGCGCCGTCGCCTCGGCATTCGCGGTGCCCGCCAGCAGGCTGCGGCCGGAGGAGGAGACGTTCACGTAGTCCAGCCGCAGCAGCGGCGCGAGGACGAGGCCCTGCGACTGGTCGGCGATGCGCTGCATCGCCTGGTTACCGCCGATCGCCGAGAGGCCGGCAAGCCCGCCGCCCGCGCCTTCGCCCGAGATGCCGCTGATCAGCGGCGCCGCCGCGGCGCCGAGCGTGCGCCAGCCCGTGCTCTGCCCGCCGAACATCGTGCCGCCCGCCGAACCGTCCGCCGCATTGCCCGGCACGCGCGGGGCGGAGGAAGCGGCGGCGGCGGCTTCCTCGGCGCCCGCCACCTCGATCCCGGCGGCGCGCAGTTGCGCGATCAGGTCCGCATGCGCCTCGTCCGCGATCATCTGGTAGGTCGCGGGGCTGATCCCGGTGAGGCCGGTGCGGACCGAGGCGCTGCGCGTGCTGCCGCCGCCGAACCCGCCCATCAGCCCGCCCTGAGAGACGGCGCGCGCATTCTGCGTGTGGATGTAGCTGACGCCATAGGCGGGCACGAACACCTTCCGCCCGGCGGCGAGGTTGGCGGGCACGCCGTTGCCGAAGGCGACCGGCAGGGCCGCGACCTCGCCCGCGGGAAGCGCCGCGACCTGCTGCACGCTGGGGCCCGCCGCCGTCGCGACGCCCGAGGCGAAGCCGGCCTGGGCGCCGACGCTCGCCGCCGTGGTGGCGACCGAGACGGCGGCGCCGACGCAGCCCGGCAGCAGGGGAAGGCTGGACAGCAGCAGCATCGCGCGCAGCGTGGATGTCATGGCGGCGTTCCCACATTTTCATTCCGAGATGCGCACTATTGCCGTGGCGGCATGACGGCGCAAGCGTTGCGCGGGACCTCCATGGACAGCCCGCCCGCCGCGGCGCAGCATCGGAGCGCGCATGTTCCGTCGCCACCTCAGCCTCATCCTCGTGGGCGTCCTCACCCTTGCCAGCGGCAGCGCGGTGCTGCTGCTGCGCGGCGCGGCGGCGTTCCGCCACGCGCTGGAGGTGAGCGGGGGCCTCGCCCTCACCATCGCGCCGTCGGTCGTGGGGGGCCTGCTGCTCTCGGCGGCGCTGCGGCAACTCGTGCCGCCCGGGGCGCTGGCGCGCTGGATGGGGGCGGATAGCGGGCTGCGGGGCCTGCTGGTGGCGACGGCGGCGGGGATGGCGATGCCAGGCGGGCCGGTGGCGGCCTTCCCGGTCGTGCTGGTGCTGGCGCAGGCGGGGGCCGACCGCGGCGCGCTGATCGCCTTCGTCACCGCCTGGTCGCTGAACGGCTTCCAGCGGCTGATCGTGTGGGAATGGCCGATCCTGGGCCATGACTTCGCGCTGCTGCGACTGCTCTGCGGCCTGCCGCTGCCGCTGATGGCCGGGCTGCTGGCGCGCTGGCTGCCGCTGCCCTGGACCCCGGCCGATGCGCCGGCCCTGCACCGCGGCGGGGGCGGGCGGTGATCTGGGGCATCGGCGCCATCTGGCTCGCGGCCGTGCTGGCGCTCGCGCTCTGCCTGCGCCGCGGCACCGGCACGGGGCGGCGCGCGCTGGCGGATGCCGGCGGGTCGCTGCTGCGGGTCGCGCCGGTGATGATGCTGGCCCTGCCGATGGCCGCCTTCATGGCGGAGCTGATCCCGGATGGCTGGGCGCGCGCCTGGCTCGGCCCGGCGAGCGGCGCGAGCGGCATCCTGATCGCGGCGCTGGCGGGATCGGCGCTGCCAGGTGGCCCCTTCGTGGCCTTCCCGCTGGTGCTGGGCTTCCTGAAATCGGGCGCGGGGCCGGCGCAGATGGTGGCGCTGATCTCGGGCTGGGCGGTGCTCGGCCTGCACCGGGCGGTGACGTGGGAGATCGCGATCCTCGGCAGCCGCTTCGTCTGGCTGCGCCTGTCGGCAAGCTTCGCGCTGCCCGTGCTGGCCGGGCTGGCGGCGCAGGCGATGCTGCCGTTCTTCCCCGGCGCGGCGCTGCGCTGAACTGGCGCGCGCCGGTCGCTTGCGGCATAGCATCGCGCGAATGCCCGACGACCTCCTTTCCCCCGACGAGCGCGACTGGCAGGCGCTGCTCGCCGCACGCCGCGGCGGTGCCGTGCCGGCGGGCGAGCTCGGCGCGCTGTTCGCGCCCGTGCTCGCACCCGCGGGCGCGCCGGATGGCTGCCTGGTCGTGGGGCGGCTGGCCCAGACGCTCGATGGCCGGATCGCCACCGCCAGCGGGTCCAGCCAGTGGATCGGCGGGCGCGGCGACATCCTGCACACCCACCGGCTGCGCGCGCTGTGCGATGCCGTGCTGGTCGGGGCGGGCACGGTGCGCCACGACGACCCGCGCCTGACCACGCGCGACGTCGCCGGCCCGAACCCCGTGCGCGTCGTGCTCGACCCCGGCCGTCGCCTGCCGCCGACGCACCGCGTCTTCGCCGACGGCGCCGCGCCCACGCTGCTGGTCGCCGCGGAGGACGGGCCGGCGCGGCACGGCCTGGCGGAGGTGGTCCGCGTGCCGCGCACCGCAACGGGGCTCGACCTGCCCGCGCTGCTGCGCGCGCTGGCGGCCCGGCGCCTCACGCGCATCTTCGTCGAGGGCGGGGGCCGCACCGTCTCGGCCTTCCTCGCGGCGGGCTGCCTCGACCGGCTGCACCTGACGGTCGCGCCGGTGCTGCTGGGCTCCGGCATTCCCGCCTTCACCCTGCCCGAGGCCGCGCGCATCGGCGACGGGCTGCGCTTCCGCTGGACCCATCGCGCGATCGGCGACGACGTGCTGTTCGACATCGCGCTGGACCGCGCGCGGCCCGGGATCTGCACGGAATGAGGGCGCGCGCGCTCTGGACTGTCGCGCCCGGACTGGCCGAACTGCGCGGGCACGACCTGCCCGCCCCAGCGGCGGACCAGGCGCTGGTGGTCACGCACGCCACCGGCATCTCCCGCGGGACGGAGCGGCTGGTTCTCGAGGGTCGGGTGCCGGACAGCCAGTGGCCCGCGATGCGCGCGCCGCTGCAATACGGCGACTTCCCCTTCCCCGTCTCCTATGGCTACGCCGCGGTCGGCACGGTGCGGGAGGGGCCGGCGGCGCTGCGGGGACGGCGCGTCTTCTGCCTGCACCCGCACCACGATGCCTTCCTCGCCCCCGTCGCGATGTGCGTCCCGGTGCCCGAGGAGGTGCCGGACCGCCGCGCGGTGCTGGCGGCGAACATGGAGACGGCGGTGAACATCCTGTGGGATGCGCGGCCGCTGGTGGGGGAACGCGTGCTGGTGGTCGGCGCGGGCGTGGTCGGCCTGCTGGCCGTCTTCCTGCTGGCGCGCATCCCCGGGCTAGACCTGCATGTCTGCGACATCGACCCGTCGCGCGCGGCCGTCGCGCGGTCACTCGGCGCCCGCTTCGTCGCGCCGGAGGAGGCGCCAGGCGGATGCGACCTCGTCATCCACGCCTCGGCCAGCGCGGCGGGGCTGCAACTCGCGCTCGACCGCTGCGGGTTCGAGGGGCGGATCGTCGAGGCGTCCTGGTTCGGCGACAGGCAGGTTCCGCTGCCGCTCGGCGAGGCATTCCACGCGAAGCGCCTGTCGATCGTCTCGACCCAGGTCGGCGCCGTCGCGCCGTCGATGCGCGGGCGCCGCACGCATGGGGAACGCCTGGCGCTGGCGCTCTCCCTTCTCGGCGATGCGCGGCTCGATGAGCTGCCCGGCCCGGTGATCCCCTTCGCCGACCTGCCGGCGCGCATCGGCGCCGTGCTGTCGCCGCCGCCGGGCGCGCCGCAGCCGCTCTGCCCCGTCGTCACCTATATATAGTGTGAGAGAGCACGTCCGATGTTCAGCCTGACCGTCGTCGACCACATCATGATCGCCCACAGCTTCCGCGGCGAGGCCTTCGGCCCCGCGCAGCGCCTGCATGGCGCGACCTTCGTGGTGGAGGCGGAGTTCCGCGCCCCGAAGCTCGACGACCTGCACCTGCTGATCGACATCGGGCTTGCGAAGGACGTGCTGCGCGCCGTCCTCGCCCCCATCGACTACCGCAACCTGGATGCGGAGCCGCTCTTCGCGGGAAAGAACACCACGACCGAATATCTCTGCCTGCATGTCCAGCGGGAACTCGCCGCCGCCTGCCGGGACGGGCGGCTCGGCGAGGGCGGCCGCGGCGTGACGGGCATCAAGGTGCTGCTGAGGGAAAGCCATGTCGCCTGGGCCGCCTTCGAGGGGCCGGTGTGACCGCCATGCGCATCGCGCTGCTCGTCCCCGGCCCCTTCGATGCCGTCTCGGGCGGCTACGCCTATGACCGGCGCATGGTCGCGGGGCTGCGCGCGCTGGGCCATGCGGTGGAGGTGGTGGAACTGCCCGGCCGCCACCCGCTGCCGGACGAGGCCGCGGCCGCCGGCGCGCGCGCCGCGCTTTCCGCCCTGCCGGCCGATGCGCGCCCCGTGATCGACGGGCTCGGCCTGCCCGCCTTCGAGGGGATGGCCGACGACCTGGCGGCGCGCGGCGCGGTCGGGCTGATCCACCACCCGACCGCGCTGGAACACGGCAACCCCGGCCCCGTGCGCGATGCGCTGAAGGCGGCGGAGCGCGCCGTCCTGCCGCGCCTCGCCCGGCTGGTCGCGACCAGCCCGCTGACCGCCCGGCGCCTGCCCGGCGAATTCGGCTGCGATCCCGCGCGCATCGGCGTGGTCGAGCCGGGCACCGACCCTGCGCCGCGCAGCACGGGGTCGGGCGGGCCGGGCTGCGCCATCCTCTCGGTCGGCGGGCTGATCCCGCGAAAGGGGCATGACGTGCTGCTGCGCGCGCTCGGCACGCTGCCGGACCTCGACTGGACGCTCACCATCGCGGGCGGCACCCGCGACCCGGTCCATGCCGAGGGGCTGCGCGCGCTGGCCGGCGAACTCGGCATCGCGCAGCGCGTGACCTTCGCGGGCGAGGTGGACGACGCGGCGCTCAAGGCGTTGTGGGCGGGCGCCGACCTGTTCGCGCTGGCCACGCATTGGGAAGGCTACGGCATGGCGGCGGCCGAGGCGCTGGCGCGCGGCGTGCCGGTGGCGGTCACCGCCGGCGGCGCGGTGGCGGAACTGGTGCCGGTGGAAGCCGGCGTCGTCTCGCCGCCCGGCGACGTCGTCTCGCTCGGCAAGGCGATGCGCCGTGCCATCTACGACGCCGACCTCCGCGCCGAGATGGCGGCGGCGGCGTGGGAGGCGGGGCAGCGCCTGCCGCGATGGGAGGACCGCGCCGCGGCCTTCGTTCGGGAGCTGGAGGCGGCGGCGCCGTGACGGAGAGCTTCGACGGCGACTGGCTCGACCTGCGTGAGCCCTTCGACGCGGCGGCGCGCGACGGCGGGTTGGCGGCCGCGCTGGCCCGCGCCCTGCCGCAGCGTCCGCGCATCCTCGACCTCGGCGCGGGCACCGGCTCGCTGCTGCGATGGCTCGGCCATTATGTCGGCCGGGCGCAGGCCTGGACGCTGGTGGATGCCGATGCCGGCCTGATCGAGCGCGCCTTCGCCACCGTGGCGGACCGCGCGGAGGCGGTGGGCTGGCCGGCCACCTGGCCCGGCCGCCGCACGCTGCTGGTCCATGCGCCGCACGGCGCCTGGCGGGTGGAAGGCCTGGTCGCCGACCTGCGGGAGGCGCCGGAAAACCTGCCCCTGCACCAGGTGGACGCGGTGGTGAACACCGCGCTCTGCGACCTGGTCAGCGAAGCCTGGGTGGAGCGCATGGCCGCGGCCTGCGCCGCGCACCGCCTGCCCTTCTACGCCGCGCTCAACGTCACGGGCCGCGAACGCTTCTCCCCGCCGCATCCGGCGGATGCGCTGGTGGCGCGCGGCTTCGCGCGGGACCAGCGGCGCGACAAGGGCTTCGGGGGCCTCGCGCTCGGCGCCCGTGCGCCCGCGGCCATCGCTGCGGCCTTCGAGGCGCGAGGCTACGAAGTGCTGCGCGCGCCGTCCGACTGGCTGATCCCCCGCCGGGCCGCGCGCATGGCCGCGGCCCTGGCGGATGGCCATGCCGGGGCCGCGATGCGGCACGAAAGGCCCGGTGCGCGGCGCATCGCGCGCTGGATGCTGGACCGCGCGGCGCAGGCGCGCGAGGCTCGGCTTTCCGTCCGGGTCGGCCATGCCGACCTGCTGGCCCTGCCGCCGGGGAAGGCCGGGACCCGACAAGGATGAACACGACCATGCCCCTTCTCCTTGGCTGCATTGCGGACGACTTCACCGGTGCGACGGACCTCGCCTCCATGCTCGTGCGGAACGGCATGGCCACCGTGCAGGTCATCGGCGTGCCGGACGGCCCGCTGCCGGAGGCGGATGCCGTGGTCGTCGCGCTGAAGTCCCGCACCGCGCCGGTGCGCCAGGCGGTGGCGGAGAGCGTGGCGGCGGCCGATGCGCTGCTGGCCGCCGGGGCGCGGCAGATCTTCTTCAAATACTGCTCCACCTTCGACAGCACGGAGGAGGGCAATATCGGCCCGGTCGCGGATGCGCTTCTGCGGCGGCTCGGCGCCGGTTTCGCGCTCGCCTGCCCCGCCTTCCCGGCCAATGGCCGGGGCGTCTTCCAGGGGCACCTCTTCGTCGGGTCCCGCCTGCTGAGCGAGAGCGGGATGGAGAACCACCCCCTGACCCCGATGCGCGACCCGGACCTGGTGCGCGTGCTCGGCCGCCAGACCGACGGTGCGGTGGGCCTCGTCCCCTTCGCGGTGGTGGAGGCCGGCGCCGGCGCGATCCGCGACGCGATGACGCGCCTGGCCGAGGGCGGGCGGCGCTACGCCATCCTCGATGCGGTGAGCGACGCGCATCTGCTGGCGATCGGCGAGGCGGCGGAGAGCCACGCCCTCGTCACCGGCGGGTCCGGCGTGGCGATGGGCCTGCCCGAGAACTTCCGCCGCGCAGGCCTTCTGCCGCCGCGGCCGGACGCGGCGGCGCTGCCGCGGGCGTCCGGCGCCTGCGCGGTCGTCGCGGGGTCCTGCTCCCGCGCCACGCTCGGGCAGATCGGCTTCGCGCGGGACCATGCGCCGGTGCTGGAGCTGGATGCGCTCGGCACCCCCGATGCCGCCGCGCTGGCCGCGCAGGCGCTGGCCTGGGCGGAGGGGAGGCTGGACGCGGAGACCCCCGTGGTGATCGCCGCCAGCGCGCCGCCCGAGAGGGTGGCGGCGCTGCAGGCGCGGCTCGGGCGGGATGCCGCGGGCGCGCTGGTGGAGCAGGCGCTGGCCGAGGTCGCGGCCGGGCTCGTCGCGCGCGGCGTCGCGCGGCTGGTGGTGGCGGGGGGCGAGACGAGCGGCGCGGTGGTGTCGCGGCTCGGCGTCACCGCGCTGCGGATCGGCGCGGAGATCGACCCCGGCGTGCCCTGGACATACGCGGAGCCGGCGGGGATCCACCTTGCGCTGAAGTCGGGCAATTTCGGCGCGCGCGACTTCTTCCTGAAGGCGTTCGGCCATGGATGAGGGGGCGCTGCGGCAGGAGCTGGCCGATCTCGGCCGATCGCTGTTCGACCGGGGCTATTCGGTCGGCACGGCGGGGAACATCAGCGTGCGGCTGCCGGACGGCTACCTGATGACGCCGACCAGTTCCTGCCTCGGGCGGCTCGATCCCGCGCGGATCAGCAGGCTGGGGTCGGACTGGTCGCACCTGTCGGGCGACCGGCCGAGCAAGGAGGTGTTCCTGCACCGGGCCGTGCTGACCGCACGGCCGGAAGCGGGGGCGGTGGTGCACCTGCACTCCACCCATGCCACTGCGATCTCCTGCCTCGCCCCCGAGGGCGGGGATGCGGAGGTGCCGGCGCTGACGCCCTATTTCGTCATGCGCATCGGCCGGCGCCTGCCCTGCGTGCCCTACTACCGCCCTGGCGACCCGGCGATGGAACCCGCGGTGCGCGCAGCGGCGCAGGGCGCGAAGGCCCTGCTGCTCGCCAACCACGGCCCGGTGGTCAGCGGCGCGACGCTGCGCGATGCCGTCCACGCGGCGGAGGAGCTGGAGGAGGCCGCGCGCCTCGCCCTGCTGCTGCGCGGCGTTCCGGGCCTGCGGGCGCTGACGCCGGCGCAGGTGGACGACCTGCTTGAGGTGTTCGGATGACGCCGCCGGCACCGCGGTGCCGCGCGTGATCCCTACAGCGAGGCCGCGGGGTCGATCCTGATGACGTAGCTGCGCCAGTCGGCGCGGGTGGCGATGCGTTCGTAGAGGGCGATCGCCCCCGCATCGGCTTCGGGCACGATCCAGCGCAGGTGGCTCCACCCCCGTTCGCGGCCGAGCGCGACGGCGGCCTCCACCAGCGCGCGGGCGATGCCGCGGCCGCGCGCCTCCGGCCGGACGAACAGGTCGTCGAGATGGCCGCAGCGGCGCGCGAAAACCACCTCCGGCAGGTCGAACAGGATGGCGAAGCCGAGCGGCGCGCCCGCCGCATCCTCGGCCAGCAGCGCCTCGGCGGCCGGATGCTCCGCCAGCAGGGCGGCCTGCGCCTCGGGCGTGGCGACTGCGGCGCCGTTCAGCGTGGCGCGCATCTCCCCCGCATAGAGGCCGAGCAGTGGGGCGAGACGGTGCCGTTCGTCGCGCGGAAGGGGACGTATGAGGGTCTCGTTCATCGCGCGATCAATGCGCGCGCGCCCGCCTTCGGCAATGGCAGTAAGGCGCGGATGCGAAAAGGGCGTCGCCCGCGATGCGGACGACGCCCCCTCGCCGGGATCGGCGGGCTGGTCAGGTGGTGGTTTCGGCGGCGGGCGCCGGCGCGGCAGCCGCGGCGGCGGCGGCGGCCTTCTTCGCCGCGCGCGTCGCGGCGCCCTTCTTCGCGGCCTCCGAACGGGCCGAGGAAGTGGCCTTCTTCGCGGCCGGCTTCGCGGCGGCGCGCTTCGGCGCGGCCTTGGCGGCAGCGGCCTTCTTCGGCGCGGCCTTGCGGGTCACGGCCTTCTTCGGCGCGGCCTTCTTCGCGGCGGCGCGCTTCGGCGCGGCCTTGCCGGCGGCGGCCTTCTTCGGCGCGGCCTTGGCGGCGGCAGCGCGCTTCGGCGCGGCCTTCTTCGCGGCGGCGCGCTTCGGCGCGGCCTTGCTGGCGGCGGCCTTCTTCGGCGCAGCCTTCTTCGCGGCCGGCTTCTTCGCGGCAGCGCGCTTCGGCGCGGCCTTGCTGGCGGCGGCCTTCTTCGGCGCGGCCTTCTTCGCGGCCGGCTTCTTCGCCGTCTTGCGCGCGGCGGCCATCGCCATCGCCTGGGCGCGCGGCTCGGCGGTCTCGGTCTCGGGGGTTTCGATGGTGTCGGTCATGTCGTCAGGATCTCCGTGCGATCGGGGTGAGCGTGTTCCGGTGGCGGCAGGCATGCGCCGTAGAAGGGGCGCCGCGACCGCGGAGCAGACGAGGCCGCGCGGCTGCGGCGGTCGGCGCGGATCCCGTGTCGCGCCTGGTCGCCGTGGCCGCAGTCCAGTCGCCGCAGTCGCCGGTCGTGGGCGCGGGGCGCGTGGCGTGCTGCCAGGCGTCGCGCCGTCCGGCCTCTCTCCCGCCGATGCCGCGTGCCATGCGGGCGCGCTGCGGCGGTGTGACGGAGGATGGCCGGCTGGTGCCGCCCCCCTCCCCGAGCCCTGCGGTCAATGGACCGTCCTTACCTGCTGCGCCGCTCCGCTGCCGCGCTGCGCGTCGCCCCGTGCCTGCCGACGTCGTCTCCGCCGTAACATCGCGCCGTGCTGGCGCGGTGCCGTGTGCGTCGATGTCCCGTCCGCTTCGATCCGCGGCGCGCGAATCGCGTCAAGCGAATGCGTGCGACAGCATCCGTCCTCGATTCACAACCGTGCTGTCAAACGGAATCGCACTTGCGACGCGCGCGACGATGAATCTCCGCACGGCTTGATGCGTGCCTGTGGTCGCCGCGTCACGCGAGGGCTCCGCATCGGCGCGTGCGCGGCGCCGATGCGGAGCAAGCGGCCCGTGTCAGCCGCGCCTGGCCAGCGGCACCACCGGGCGCTGCGCCTCGCCCGTGTAGACCGAGAGCGGGCGGATCAGCCGGTTGTCGGCCGCCTGCTCGAACACATGCGCCGCCCAGCCGGTGATGCGGGAGCAGACGAAGATCGGCGTGAACATCGGGATGTCGAAGCCCATGAGGTAGTACGCGGGCCCCGCCGGGAAATCGAGGTTCGGGTGGATGTTCTTCACCCGCAGCATCTTCGCCGCCAGCACGCGGGACGTCTCCATCCAGCGGCGGTCGCCGACCACCTCGGCCATCTTCTCGGCATACTTGGTCATGGTGGGCACGCGGCTGTCGCCGCTCTTGTACACCCGGTGGCCGAAGCCCATGACGAGCGCCTTGTGGTCGAACTTGCCCTCAAGCCAGTCCTCCGCCGCCTCGGGGCTGCCGATCTCCTTCAGCATGTGCATCACCGCCTCGTTCGCGCCGCCATGCAGCGGACCCTTCAGCGCGGCGATGCCGGCGGTGATCGCGCCGTGGATGTCCGCCCCGGTGGAGGTGACGGTCCGGGCGGTGAAGGTGGAGGCGTTGAAGGTGTGCTCGGCGTAGAGGATCATCGAGACGTCGAAGGACTTGATGACCTCGGGCTGCGGCACCTTGCCGAAGACCAGGTGGAAGAAGTTCTCGCAATAGGGCAGCGAGGCGTCGGGCTCGATCGGCTCCAGCCCCTTCGACAGCCGGTTGGCCGCGGCCACCGCCGTCGGCAGCCGGGCCAGCAGCCGCATCGCCTTCCGCCGCTGCGCGGCGTCGGAGACATCGGCCGCCTCCGGGTCCTCCATGCCCATGAAGGACACGGCGGTGCGCACCGCATCCATCGGGTGCGCGTCCTTCGGGAATTCCCGGATCACCCGCATCAGCGCCGGCGACAGCGCGCGGTTGGCCCGTTCCTCGGCCTGGAAGGCCCTCAGCTGCGCCGCGGTCGGCAGTTCCCCGTGCCACAGGAGATAGGCGACCTCCTCGAAGGACGCCTCCTCGCACAGGTCCTGCACGGCGTAGCCCCGGTAGGTGAGGCTGTTGGTCTCCGGCATCACCTTGGAGACGGCGGAGACATCGGCGTAGACGCCGACGAGGCCCTTGTAGATCGTGGGCTGCTGTTCGCTCATGTGTGGCGATCCCTTGCTCTGGGCCGCTGACGCACCGCCCTGGGCCGCGGTCGGGCCGGTCCCCCGCCGCGCGGTGCCCTCCCGCGGCTTCGCCGCGAAAGGACAGGCCGGCCGCGGAGGCTCGTCGCCCCCGGGGCCCCACGGCAACGCGCGGCGTTGTCGTGGGGAGGGTTCAGAAGATCCCGGGCTTGCTGTCCAGCAGCGTGCCCGCGGGCAGCGCCACGTTCAGCAGGTGCAGCTCCCCGGCGGGCAGGCTCGCCAGGTTCTCCGCCGCGTCGAGGAAGCGGTTCTGCTCCCGCGCGGTGATGATCCCGTCGGTCAGGGTGCGGAACTTGTGGATGTACTGCGCCCGCGCGAAGGGGCGCGCGCCGTTCGGATGGGCGTTCGCCACGCCCAGCTCATCCACCAGGGTCGAGCCGTCCTTCATCAGGATCTCGACCCGGCCGCCGAAGGACAGCTCCTCCGGGTCGCGGGAGTGGTACCGGCGCGTCCATTCCGGGTCCTCCCGCGTCTCGATCTTCTGCCACAGCCGGACCGTGTCGGGGCGGCCGGCGCGCTTCGGGGCGTAGCTGTCCACATGGTGCCAGCGGCCGTCCTGCAGGGCGACGGCGAAGATGTACATGATGGAATGGTCCAGCGTTTCGCGGCTGGCCTTGGGGTCCATCTTCTGCGGATCGTTCGCGCCGGTGCCGATGACGTAGTGGGTGTGGTGGCTGGTGTGGATCGTGATCTTCTCGATCGCGTCCCAGTCCGTGATCCTCTCCCGCATGCGGAAGGCCAGGTCGATCAGCGCCTGGGACTGGTACTCGGCCGAGTGTTCCTTGGTGTAGCTGTCCATGATGGCGCGCTTCGGCTCGCCGGCCTCGGGCAGCGGCACCTCGTAGTAGACGGGGTCGTAGACGGTGCTGCGGCCCTTGCTGTCGGCCTGCGTCCGGCCCGACAGCACCCAGGCGATGACGCTGTCCTCGCCCTCGTAGATCGGGCTCGGCGCGCCCTCGCCGCGCATGCAGCGGTCCACCGCCTCCACCGCGAGCTTGCCGGCATGGGCGGGGGCATAGGCCTTCCAGGACGAGATCTCGCCCTTGCGGGACTGGCGGAAGGAGACGGAGGTGTGCAGCGCCTGCTGGATGGACTGGAACACCACTTCCTGCTTCAGGCCGAGCAGCGTGCCGATGCCGGCGGCCGCGGCGGGGCAGAGATGGGCGATGTGGTCCACCTTGTGCTCATGCAGGCAGATCGCACGCACCAGGTTGATGTGCAGCTCGTACCCCGTGGCAAGGCCGCGCAGCAGGTCCTTGCCGGACCGGCCCATCGCCTGCGCCACCGCCAGGATCGGCGGGATGTTGTCGCCGGGGTGGGAATAGTCGGCGGCGAGGAAGGTGTCGTGCATGTCGAGCTCGCGCACCGCCGTGCCGTTCGCCCAGGCCGCCCATTCGGGGGAGACGGTGGTGGCCGCCTTCACGCCGAAGACGGACGCGCCCCCGGTCTTCTTCGCGTGGCCCAGCGCCATGCCGCGGGCGGAGACGACGGGGCGGCGGTTGATGGCGGCGATGGCGACGGAGGCGTTGTCGATCACCCGGTTGATGATCATCGCCTGCACGTCCTTCTGGACGGCGACCTTGTCCACCGCGACCGCGGCCATCTTCCAGGCCAGCTGGTCCTCTCGCTTCAGCAGCGCCTTGGACGGGTGGACCTTCACGGGATGCAGCTTCACTTGAGCCCCTTTCTTTCCGTTGCCGTGTGGCGGGACGGATCGGTTTTTGGACCCGTTGCGCGTGATCGTCCATTCCGATTGGGCTTGCTGCGCGATACTGTTTTCGGATGGACCTCCGTCTGGTGCGCCGCCTCGGCCACTTCCTGGCCGTGGCCGAGGAAGGGCATTTCGGCCGCGCCGCAGCGCGGCTCGGCATCTCGCAGCCGCCGCTGACGGCGCAGATCCAGGCGCTGGAGCGGGAGCTGGGCGTGAAGCTGCTGGAGCGCAGCGGCAAGGGCGCGCGCCCGACGCGGGAGGGCGAGGCGCTGCTGCCGCTGGCGCGGCGCCTGGCCGAAGGCGCGGGCCAGATCGAGACGCTGGCGCGGGAGCTGCGGGCCGGGCGCCACGCGCCGATGATGCTGGCCTGCGTCACCTCCGCCCTGTTCGACCACCTGCCCCCGCTGGTGCGCGCGCTGCAGGCCGCGCGTCCGGACGCCGCGATCTCGGTGCGGGAGATGGACACGGCCGATGCGGTGGAGGCGCTGCGGCGGGGCGAGGTGGACCTCGCCCTCGTGCGGCTCGACCGGGACCGCCACCCGGTGCGGCTGCGCGCGCTGGGGCGGGACGTGCTGGCGGCCGCGCTGCCGGTCGGCCACCGGCTGGCGGATGGCGCCGGCCCCCTGCCGCTCGCGGCGCTGGCGGATGAGCCGATGCTGGTCCTGCCGCGCGCGATCAGCCCCGCCTATTCCGATGCGATGGTCGCCGCCTGCCACGCCGCGGGCTTCGCGCCGCGCGTGACGCGGGAAGTGGGCAGCGCGATGGCGCAGCTCGGCTTCGTCGCCGCCGGCCTCGGCGTTGCGCTGGTCAGCACCGGCATGGCGCGGCTGCGCCCGCCCGGCGTCGCGTTCCGCGATCTCGAAGGCCCGATCCACGCCGTCGGCGTCGCGCTGGCCTGGAACGCCGAGCGGGAGAGCGGGACGACGCGGCTTGCCCTCGAACTCGCCGGGCGCGTCTTCGCCACCCCGGTTGGCGCCACGCCCGACAGCGCCTAGCCTCCCGTCCGCATCACCGCCGAGGGGACCCGCATGTCCGACGCCCAGCCCTATGACCTCGTCCTCACCGGGGACATCGTGCTGTCCGACCGTATCGTCGCGGGCGGCTACGTGGCGGTGCGGGGCGAGACCATCGCGGCGATCGGCGAAGGCGCTCCGCCGCCCGCGAAGCAGGTCGCGGACCATGCCGGCCGGCTGGTCATGCCCGGCCTGGTGGATGGGCACATGCATACCTCCTCCTCCACCGGCTGGCCGGGGATCGAGGGTGCGACGGCGTCGGCCGCGGCCGGTGGCGTCACCACCGTCTGCGACATGCCCTATGACGTACCGGACCCCGTGACCTCCGCCGCGCTGTTCCGCGACAAGGTGGAGCATGTGCACCGGCTGAGCCATGTGGACATGGCGCTCTACGGCACCATCCGGAAGGATGGCGGGCTCGACGAGATCGCGGCCATCGCGGAAGCCGGGGCCAGCGCCTTCAAGGTCTCCACCTACGAATACGACGCCCACCGCTTCCCGCGCATCGACCACCCGACCATGCTGGCCGCCTTCGCCGAGATCGCGACCACCGGCCTGATGGCCGCCGTCCACAACGAGGACCAGGAACTGGTGGTGAAGCTGACCGAGGCCGCGAAGGCCGCGGGCAACACCTCCCCCATCTGGCATTGCCGCACCCGCCCGCCGATCACCGAGACGATGGCAGACCTCGAGATCTTCGAGATGGCGCTGGAGACGGGGGCGCATGTCCACATCGCCCACTCCTCCCTCGCGCGCGGGTTCGAACTGGCGCAGATCTACCGCGGCCAGGGCGCGAAGTGCTCGGGCGAGGCCTGCATCCAGTACCTGACGATGACGGAGGAGGACATCGTCCGCCTCCAGGGCTTCGGCAAGTGCAACCCTCCCTTCCGCTCCGCGGCCGAGGTGGAGCGGATGTGGGGCGCGATGCGGGCCGGCATCGTCAGCTACGTCTCGACCGACCACGCGCCCTGGCCGCGGCCGCGGAAGGAATATGCGGGCGACATCTTCGCGGTCGGCGCCGGCCTGACGGGCATGCAGAGCTTCGCGCCGCTGATGTACACCCTGCTGGTGGAACGGGGCCTGCCGGCTTCCGTCATGGCCCGGATGTGCAGCGAGGAGCCGGCCCGCTTCCACGGCCTGAATCCGCGCAAGGGCGGCATCCGGCTCGGCGCCGATGCGGATTTCTGCATCCTCGAGACGGGCGACTTCGTCTTCGACGAACGCCTGATCGTGGACCGGGAGGATGCGCGCTGGTCGCCATGGCATGGCCGCGCGATGAAGGCGCGGGTCGCCGCCACCTGGCTGCGGGGCGCGCAGATCTGGGACGGGGCGGAGGTGAAGGCGAAGCCCGGCACCGGCCGCTTCGTGCCACGCCAGCACCGGAAGTCGGCGCTCGATTCGTGACCACCTATACGACGTGAAGCGCCTGGCGGTGGACCTGCCGCTCGCCGCCGCGCCGCCCGCTTCCTTCCCGCGCTGCCCGAGAGGGGTGAGCCAGCGTGGGGCGAGAGCAGGGATACCGCATGCCCGGCCCTGCCAGCGGCGTCAGTCCAGCGTCTCGATCCGCCAGCCATAGGGGCCGCGGCGAAGCACCACCTGCTCCGGTCCCGTCATGGCAGGTGGGCTGCCGCGCCAGGCGCAGAGCAGCGCCTCCTCCTCCTTCGTCCAGCGCCAGAAGCTGAAGAAGTCGAAGGCGTCGCCCTGGCTCGGCAGGTGCTGGAAAGCGCGGCGGATGTCACCGCGGCCGAGGTCGAACAACTCGATTCCGTTCAGCCCCATGTAGTCGGACGTGGAGACGGAGAGCATCCAGCGCCCACCGGGCGAGAGGCGCGGCAGGTCCGCGAGGCTCTCCACTTGGCCCGTCGCGCGATGCACCCAGAGGAAGTCGACATGCTCGTACTGCCCGCGCTCCACCAGGAAGCCTGGCGGGTCGGCGAAGGCGGCGACCAGGCGGTGGCGGACGCAGTCGGGCTCGTCCGGGCCGCGGAGGCAGGCGGGCGTGTCCTCCAGCCGGATCTCAGCATTCTCCGCCCGGAGCAGCAGCGCGGCGCCCTCCCGCCGGGTGAGCGCCGCAGCCTCGCCGGCCGGCAGCGGGTGCATGGCGCCGAAGCCGGGGGCGGCGACGAAGGGGTTCCCCTCCCCGGTGCAGACGCCGGGCTCCGCCGCCGCGAGCAGCGCGGGCACCGCGACGGCCAGCGCCGCGAGCCGTCGAGCGTGATCCAACACCGCACCCATCTGACATCCCTTGCCCCCGCGGGCCCGGGGCACCCGCATCGAAGGTATAATAGAGTTCCCGGATTGCCAGGGCGTGAGCGAAGGAATGACACGACGTATACGGTGGACAGAAAATCGGCTCGCCATGCTGCGCATCGTGCTCGCCGCCCTCTGCCTGCTTGCACCCCGGGCGGCGGCACGGGAGGACGTGGCGCAGCGCCATGTGGGGGTGGGCGGCCCGCGCCTGGCGGCGACGGTCTCGCTCGACGATGAGGCCTTGTTCGCCCTGGGGCAGTTGCCGCCGCCGCAGCAGGGTTGGGCCCGCCGGGCGCCCCTGCTCTGCGCGGTGATCGACCTGGCGCAGCCGGGCTCGGGCGGCCGCCCGCAACGCGGCGCTGGAGGCACCGGGGGATCAGGTGGCAGGCCTGCCGTGACGTCCCGGCGCCGGGGCGCTACATCCCCCGCATGTCCGAACCCTACCGCCCGCCGCACCAGCGCTGGATCAAGCGTCCGCCGCGGCCGTCCCGCCCTCAAGTCCAGGCGCCGCAGTCGCGGGTCCGCATGCGGCCGGGCGGCACGCAGCTTCTCATGTCGATTGCCTTCGGGATCTCGGCCGGCATCGTCGGCGCGATCCTCGGGCCGATGCTGATCCCCCGCCCCGGCATGGGCGGGCTGTTCGCCGGCACCGGCTTCGCCATCGGCTTCGTCACGCTGTGGAAGGGCTTCGGCGGGACGTTGCAGGACATCAGGGACATCTTCCGATGAACAGCCGCAGGCTCATCGTGGCGGGCGCGCAGATGGGCCCGACCCAGCGCGCGGACAGCCGGGCGCGGACCATGGCGCGCCTGGTCGCGCTGCTGGAGGCCGCCGCCGCGCAGGGGGCGAAGCTCGTGGTCTTCCCCGAGCTTGCCTTCACCACCTTCTTCCCCCGCTGGCCGATGGAGCGCGACGCGCCGGAACTGGTCGCGAGCTTCGAGCCGGCGATGCCCAACCCGCAGGTGCAGCCGCTGTTCGACCGCGCCCGCGAACTCGGCATCGGCTTCTATGTCGGCTATGCCGAGCTGACGCCGGACGGCCATCGCTTCAACAGCGCGGTGACGGTCGGGCCGGACGGGCGAATCCTGTTCAAGTATCGCAAGGTCCACCTGCCCGGCAGCGACCGGGTGAAGGACGGGCAGAAGTACCAGCAGCTCGAGAAGATGTATTTCGAGTACGGCGACCTCGGCTTCCCCGTCGCGCGCGGGCCGGAAGCCTGGGGGCGGCCGGTGCTGGGGATGCTGGTCTGCAACGACCGCCGCTGGCCGGAAGGGTGGCGCTGCCTCGGCCTGCAGGGGGTGGAGCTGGTGATGGTGGGCTACAACTCCGCCGCCTACGACCCGAATGGCGGCGAGGGCGAGAGCGCGGAGCTGCGGACCTTCCACTCCATCCTCGCAGCCCAGTCCAACGCCTACATGAACGCGACCTGGGCGGTGGCGGTGGCGAAGGCGGGGGACGAGGACGGCGCCGGGCTGATCGGCGGGTCCTGCATCGTCGATCCGAACGGCGTGGTGGTGGCGCAGGCGCGGACCCTGGCGGACGAGGTGATCATCGCCGAGGTGGACCTCGATGCCTGCCGGCAGGGGAAGGAGAAGATGTTCAACTTCGCCCAGCACCGCCGCCCGCAGCATTACCGCCGCATCGTCGACCAGGTGGGCGCGACCCCCCCGGCCTGAACCGCCCCGTCACGCGAAGGCCCAGCGCAGCGTCCGCGCGATGCCGAGCGTGCCGGCCCGCACCAGCGGCCGGGCCGGCGCGGGCAGTCCGTGCATCCGGCGCGCCCAGTCCGGCAGGAGGTCGATGCTCGCCCCCATGGCGACGGCCTGCAACGGCTCCGCCAGGCGGTGCGGCGCGGGCTGGGACAGGATCAGCCGCGCCACCTCCCGCGTGCGCGAATCGACGCGGAGCGACGGCCGCGCCGCGGCGATGATCCGCTGCGCCTCGGCCAGGCTGCGCGGCACGGGGTCGGCGCCGAGCGCGCGGCCGACCTCCGCCATCTCCGCGAAGTAACGGTCGCGGTCGGCGCCGGCCATGCCAGGCTCGGCATAGCGGAGCCAGGCGCCGAGGAAGCTCGTCGTCTCCGTCACATGCACCCAGGCCAGCAGCGCGGGGTCGTCCGCGGCATAGGGCGTGCCGTCGGGCAGCGCCCCGCGGACGAAGCCGTGGATGTGCCGCACGCGGGCGATCGCCGCCTCCGCCTCCTCCCGCCCGCCATAGGTGGTCAGAGCGATGAAGCGCGCGGTGCGGCGCAGTCGGCCGGCCATGTCGTGGCGGAAGCGCGAGTGGTCCCAGACGCCGGCCAGCACCGCGGGGTGCAGCATCTGCAGCAGCAGCGCCGTGACGCCCCCCACCATCATCGAGGTGACATCGCCATGCACCCGCCATGCGACGGCGCGCGGCCCGAACAGCCCGTCCGGGCGGCGCGCCACCGGCCGTTCGCCGCGCGAGCGGTCGTTGAACAGCGCCACCACCTGCGTGGCGATCGCCTGCTTGACGGGTCGCGCAAGGAGCGCGGGCAGCGACCGCGCAGGTGGACCGTTCGGATAGGGCATGGGGCAACAGAACTGGGCTTCGATCCCGGCTTGTCAGGGGGGCCGGGTGCGGAACGGTGCCGCGCTTCCCAGGCGCGGGCCGCGGCGGCATACAGGCCCACCCGCCCGGAGCCGCCGCCGCATGTCCTCCCGCCGCCTCGTCGTCGCCGCCGCCCAGATGGGCCCGATCCAGAAGGCCGAGGGGCGAGACGTCGCCGTGGCGCGCATGGTCGCCCTGATGGAGAAGGCCGCACGGCGTGGCGCGGAAGTGGTGGTCTATCCCGAACTGGCGCTGACCACCTTCTTCCCGCGCTGGTACCACGAGAACCTGGCCGAGGCCGACCACTGGTACGAGCACGCCCTGCCGTCGAACGAGACGGCGCCGCTGTTCGACGCGGCGCGGCGGCTCGGCATCGCCTTCCACCTCGGCTACGCCGAGAAGACGCCGGAGGGGCGGCGATTCAACACCGCCGTCTTCGTCCACCCCTCGGGCGAGGTCGTGCTGAAATACCGCAAGGTCCACCTGCCGGGCCATGCCGAATACGACCCGGTCCGCAAGGCGCAGCACCTGGAGAAGCGGTACTTCGAGCCGGGGAACCTGGGCTTCCCGGTGGTGCGCGCGCCGGTCGGCGCCGCGGGGCCGGTCAATGTCGGGATGATGATCTGCAACGACCGCCGCTGGCCCGAGGCCTGGCGCGTGATGGGCCTGCAGCAGGTGGAACTCGTCATGCTCGGCTACAACACGCCGAGCCTGAACATGGAGAACCGGGGCTTCGAGGCGCACCACCTGCGCGTCGCCCACAGCCACCTGTCGATCCAGGCGGGCTGCTACCAGAATGCCTGCTTCGGCGTCGGCGTGGCCAAGGCCGGCACCGAGGACGGGCACGAGCTGTTCGGCCATTCCATCATCGTCAACCCGCAGGGCGAGATCATGGCCCAGGCGACGAGCTGGGACGACGAGGTGATCGTCGCGGAATGTGACCTCGACATGTGCGAGCTCGGGCGGCGGACGATCTTCGACTTCGCCCGCCACCGCCGGCCGGAGCATTACGGGCGGATCACCGCACAGGTGGGCAGCGAGCCGCCGGCGATCTGGACCCCGGGGACCGGGATGGCGGAATAGCCCGCCCCCGACCCTTTGTGCTGCGGTGCAACACGCGCTAGGACTGCGCCGCACCCCAGCCCAAGGACCGGCCATGTCCGAACCTTCGCCCTTCCCCGTCCTGTACCGCGTCGCCGCCGCCACCGAACTGCGCGAGGGACCGGGGCCGGACCAGAAGGCGGTGCGGGCGCTGGCGGCCGATCAGGTGGTGGAGCTGAAGGGGGACGCGGACCAGCCCTGGCTGGAGGTGCAGGCACCCAACGGCCAGCGCGGCTTCGCGCCGGCGGGGCTGCTGCGCCGGCAGGTCGCGGGTGCCAAGCCGCCGCAGCACGCGACCGAGGCCTTCCCCTGGCGCAACGTCGAGCGCGTGAACCGCGACCCGAAGATGCTGCACCCGGCCTTCCGCAACCGCGCGCTGCGCACCGTCGCGCGGCTGAACGCGGAGGGCATCCCCTTCGGCATCTATGAAGGCCTGCGCGGCCCCTGGCGGCAGAACCACCTCTATGGTTCCGGCCGGACCCGTGCGGGGCGCTTTCTGACGCCCGTGCAGGCGTGGGAGAGCCTGCACCAGTATGGGCTGGCGGCGGATTTCGTGCTCGCCCTCGAAGGCCGCTGGTCGTGGGACGACGACGGCGCGCACAGCCACATGTGGGACCGGCTGGAGGCGATCGGCGCCGATGAGGGCCTGGTCTCCCGCCCCGGCGAGAGGCCGCACCTCCAGCTGGCGGATGTCTCGCTCGAGGATCTCCGCGCCGGCAAGCTGCCGCCGAACACCGACCCGGTCTGGCTGAACGCCTTCCGCTGGATCGCCGACAGCTGGGACGGCAAGCCGGCCGGCCCGAAGCTGAAGTAGCGCCGGGCGGCGCTACTCGGCCGCCCGCGCCAGCGCCGGCCGGGCCGCCACCACGGCCTGCAAGGCCAGCGCCACCGCCGCCTGGCAGGGCTCGATCACGGGTATGCCGCAGGCCTCCTCCACCGCGGCGCGGTGGCCGGCCATGCCGGCGCAGCCGAGGATGACGGCTTCCGCCCCGCCCGCCGCGATGCGCCGCGCGGCCTCAACCAGCGCGGCGCGGGGCGCGACCGGGTCGGTCAGCACCTCCATCGGCAGGTTCAGCGGCAGGTGGCCGAGCAGGCGGGATTCGAGGCCCATGGCCTGCAACGCCCGGCGCTGCCGTTGCAGCGAGGGGTCGGCGAAGGCGATGATGCCGAAGCGGTCCGCACGCGCCATCGCGGCGGCCACCGCGCTGCGGAGCGGACCGAAGACGGGCCGACGCGTGGCCGTCCGCACCGCATCCACCGCCGGGTCCGACACGCAGGCGACCACATAGGCCCCGGCGCCCTCCCGCTCCACCAGGCGGCACAGCGGCTCCGCCACGCCGAACCAGTCGCGCCAGGTGACGATGGCGGGGGGGCCGCCATCGAGCTGCGTCACCTCGATCCGCGGCAGGCCGGGCGCGCGGAAGCCGTCCAGCGCCCGGTCGATGCCGGCTGTGCAGCCCGCGCTGGAATTCGGGTTTACCACCAGGATGCGGTCCTGCATCGTCCCAACCTCTCCCTCGCCACGGCGTTGCCCCATCCTCCGGGAGGCGCGCGGGGGCCGCAAGCATCCGCGGCCGATGCACCGCGCGCTTGATCCCGGCCCATCCAGGCCCCATGATGCACCGCACAATGGCGGTGCCCCGGGGCGGTTCGGAGAGGTTCCGATGCCACCCGAGGCGACACGCCCGAAGGAACGCCCCATGCGCTGGGAGCCCGACCGCTCGGCACCCGCCCTGAGCTACGCGCCGCCGACCTCCTTCTGGGACGCGGTCGGGCGCGGCGTGCGGAACCGCTGCCCGGTCTGCGGCGAGGGCCGCGTCTTCCGCGGCTACCTGAAGGTCGTGCCGGAATGCGAGGTGTGCCACGCCCCGCTCGGCAGCCTGCGGGCCGACGACGCGCCGCCCTATTTCGTCATCTTCGTCGCCGGCCACCTGCTGGTCCCGCCGGTGCTGTGGATCGAGAAGGCGTACCAGCCGCCGATGTGGCTGCACATGGTGGTCTGGCTGCCCGCCTTCACCATCGCCTGCATCCTGCTGCTGCGCCCGATCAAGGGGGCGACCGTGGGCTGGCTCGCCCGGCTCGGCTTCGACGGCAGCGAGCATGGCGGCGCGCCGCCGCCACGGGCCGAGCCCCCGCCCCCACGGCCGGCACCGCCCGGCGACGCCTGACCGGCCGCGATGCCCGACCTGGTCCGCATCGTCCTGCCGGATGCCCAGCCCCTCCCCTCCCCCTATGCGGAGGCGGACCGGCGGCAGGCGGTGGAGGACCTGCTGGCGGGCAACCGGTTCCAGCCCAGGGGCATGGATGACGGACCCTATGCCTTGTCCATCGCGGTACGTGACGGGCGCCTCATCCTCGACATCCGGGATGCGGCGGACCGGCCGCTGCACGCCCTCGTCCTCGCGCTCGGCCCCTTCCGCCGGCTCATCAAGGACTACCATCTGGTGGTGGAGAGCCACGAGAAGGCGGTGGCCGAGGGCGGGTCCGAGGCGCGAATCCAGGCGATCGACATGGGCCGGCGCGGCCTCCACAACGAGGGCGCGACGCTGCTGACGGAACGCCTGGCCGGCCGCGTCGAGATCGACTTCGAGACGGCGCGGCGCCTGTTCACCCTGGTCTGCGCGCTGCACCAGCGGATCTGACCGCGCGGGTCCCTCCGCTGGCCCGCCCGTGACTTGACGCGGCAGGGGCGATGCCGCAACGCCCGGCGCGAACGGCACGGGTCCTGGCTCGCCATGAAGATCGACGGCATCCCCTATCGCAGCGTCTGGGTGGACCGGGAGGATGGCTGGTCCGTCCGCATCTTCGACCAGACGAAGCTGCCCTGGACGCTCGACATCCTCCGCCTGACGGATGAGGAGGAGGTGGCGCACGCCATCCGCTCCATGCAGGTGCGGGGCGCGCCGCTGATCGGGGCGGTCGCGGCCCATGGCGTCGCGCTCGCGCTGCGGCGGGATGCCTCCACCGCCAATCTCGACCGCGTGGTAGAGATGCTGGGCAGGACGCGGCCGACCGCGATCAACCTGCGCTGGGCGCTGGCGCGCATGCGCGCGGCCCTGCACAACCTTGCCCCGTCCGACCGCCTGGCCGCCGCCCGCGCCGAGGCCGCGGCGATCTGCGACGACGATGTCGAGACCTGCCGGAGGATCGGGGAGCACGGGCTGCCGCTGATCCGCGACGCCGCCGCGCGCAAGCCGCCAGGGGGGCGGGTGAACGTCCTCACCCACTGCAACGCCGGCTGGATCGCGACGGTGGACTACGGCACGGCGCTGTCGCCGATCTACCAGGCGCATGACGCCGGCATCCCCGTGCATGTCTGGGTGGACGAGACGCGGCCGCGCAACCAGGGCGCGGCGCTGACGGCGTGGGAACTCGGCCGCCACGGCGTGCCGCACACCGTCATCGCCGACAATGCGGGCGGGCACCTGATGCAGCACGGGCAGGTCGATCTCTGCATCGTCGGCACGGACCGGGTGACGCGGACGGGCGACGTCGCCAACAAGATCGGCACCTACCTGAAGGCGCTGGCGGCGAAGGACAACGGCGTGCCCTTCTGGGTGGCGCTGCCGCACTCCACGCTGGACATGGAGGTGGGCGACGGCGTCGCGGGCATCCCCATCGAGGAGCGCGCGGCGGAGGAGGTGACGGAGCTGACCGGCCGCACCGCAGATGGCCGGATGGAGACGGTCCGCGTCGTCGCCGAGGGCAGCGCCGCCGCCAACCCCGCCTTCGACGTGACCCCCGCCCGGCTGGTGACCGGGCTGATCACCGAGCGCGGCCAGACGGAAGCGAGCGAGGGGGGGCTGCGCGCGCTCTATCCCGAGAAGGCCTGAGGGTGTTGCTGCACTGCGGCAAAGCGGCCTAGCCTCCCGCCGTCGCAGGAGAGCCGGAGATGACCACCCGCCGCGTTTTCGCCGCCACCGCCCTCGCTACGCTGGCGGCGCCCGCCCTGCATGCCCAGCCCGCCTGGCCGCGGCGGCCCGTGCGGATGCTGGTGGGCTTCGCCCCGGGCGGCTTCACCGACATCGTCGCGCGCGCGATGGCGGAGCAATACGCCGCGCTGCTCGGCCAGCCCTTCGTGGTGGAGAACCGGTCCGGCGCCTCCGGCACGCTCGCGGCCGATGCGGTGGCGAAGGCGCCGGCGGATGGCGGCGTGCTGCTGTTCGGCCATTCGACGCCGAACGCGGTCGCCGCCGCGCTGTTCAGCAACCTGCCCTACGACCCGCTGCGCGACCTGACCGCGGTGGCGCAGGTGGCGGTCCACCCGCACCTGCTGGTCGTCCCCGCGACCTCGCCGCACCGCACGACGGAGGCGCTGGTCGCGGCGGCGCGGGCGCAGCCGGGCGCCGTGTCCTACGCCTCGTCCGGCGTCGGATCAGTGCATCACATCGCGTGCGAGATGCTGGCGCGGGCGGCCGGCGTGCAGCTGACCCATGTGCCCTATCGCGGCAGCGCGCCGGCGATGGCGGACCTGATCGCGGGGCGGGTCGACATGACGATCGACGGCGTGTCGGCCGTGGCGCCGCAGATCGCGGAAGGGAAGCTGCGCGCGCTGGCCGCCGGCACGCTGGAACGGGTGGGCCGCTACCCCGACCTGCCGACGCTGCAGCAGCAGGGCTATGGCGAGATCGACGCGATGAGCTGGGTCGGCGTCTTCGGACCGCCCGGATTGCCGGCGGAGATCGTGCAGGCGCTGGCGCGGGCCACGGACCAGGCGATGGGGGCCCCCGCGCTGCAACGCGTGCTGGATGCGGGAAGCTCCGTCCCCGCCGCGCGCCGGGGTGCTGCCTTCCGCGATTTCATCGCGGTCGAGATCGACCGCTACAAGGCCGTGCTGGGCGAGGGGCGGATCCCGGTCACCTGACGCGCCAGCGTCAGGCCTTCGCCGCGGGATCGGGCCCGCCGCGCCCGGGCTCGATCAGGAACAGCCCGCCCACCAGCAGCACGCCGCCGAGCCCGGCGAGCAGGGCGGCGGCGAAGGGCGGCACGCGGCCGGGCAGCGTGGCATCGCCCATGACCAGCAGCAGGGTCAGCAGGATCGCCAGCAGGCCGGACATCACCAGGAGGAGCGCGAAGCGGGGCATCTGTGCCGTTCCGTATACCGTCATCCCCCTTCTACGTGGGCCAGACGGCGCCGGCGCGACCGCGAGGGGGCGCAAATGTGGCGCCCCGCTCCGGCGGGGCGCCGGTCACGCGGCGCGGGAGGTGAAACTTTCGTCACGCTTCGCGCGGGCGCATGGCGCGCCCGGCCGCCGGGTGGGATCGTTGGGCCGAATCACCGCCGCCACGAAGGGAGACCAAGCGCGATGCGCCACCTGCTCGCCGCCGCGTTGCTTGCCGCCGGCCTTGCCGGCCCCGCCCTCGCACAGGGCCAGCCGCCGCTGCGCTGCGCGGTGGACGGCACCTTTGCGCCGCACGCCTTCCCGACGCTGCAGGGCGGGGTGCAGGGCTTCAACATCGACCTGTTCCGCGAAGCCGCCCGCCGCCTGGGGCGGGAGCTGACGATCGACAGCGCCAGCTTCTCCGGCCTGATTCCGGCGATGAATGCCGGCCGCTACGATTTCCTCTGCGCGCCGGTCACCGCCACGCAGGAACGCGCCCAATCGATGCTGCTGACGGAGGGGTATCTCTACACCGCCTTCCAGCTCGGCATCCGCCGCGGCTCCGCGCCGATCACCAGCATGGACGACCTGCGGGGCAAGGCGATCAGCGTCAACAAGGGCAGCGCCTACGATGCCTGGGCGCAGGCGAACGCCGCGCGCTACGGCTTCACGGTGCAGACCTACGACACCCAGCCCGATGCGGTGCAGGCCGTGCTGTCGGGCCGGGCCTATGCCAATCTCGGCGGCAACACGGTGGTGCGCTACGCCGCGACCCGCACGCCGCAATTCGTGCCCGACTTCGTGATCCGCGAGACGCGCGCCCACTGGTCCGCCGTGCTGCCGATGGGCGCCACGGCGATGCGGGAGCAGCTGGAGAACGCGCTGGAATGCATGAAGCGCGACGGCACCATCGCGCGGCTGTCGCAGCAGTGGTTCGGCACGCCCCCCGCCGCCGACGACGCGGAGGTGACGGTCTTCCCGGGCACCGGCGTGCCGGGCCTGCCGGGCTATGACCCGACCCCGAGGGAGCCGCGGTGCTGACCAGGCCGGAGGCGCGGCCGGGCGGGGCCGCATGACCGGCTGGGAAGGCTTCGCCTTCTCCTTCCTCAACGCCCGCGTCGCGGCCCAGTACTGGCCGAAGATCGTCGAAGGGCTGGGGCTGACCGTCGTACTGGCGGCGCTGGTGGTGGTGGCCGGGCTCGCGCTCGGCCTCCTGCTCGCGGTGCTGCGCGCCTTCGGGCTGCGGGTGCTGAACTGGGCCATCATCTTCACGGTGGACCTGTTCCGCGCCCTGCCGCCGCTGGTACTGATCGTGCTGATCTATTTCGGCCTGCCGGCGGCGGGCATCGGCTTTTCCGGCTTCTGGGCCACCTGGCTGGCGCTGACGCTGGTGCTGATGGCCTTCGCCGAGGAGATCTTCTGGGCCGGCATCTGCGCCGTGCCGAAGGGCCAGTGGGAGGCCGGGCGCGCCGTCGGGCTGCGGTTCCTGCCCACCATGCGCCTGGTCGTCCTGCCGCAGGCGGTCCGCATCGCCATCCCGCCGCTGACCAACCGGACCATCGCCATCACCAAGGGCACCGCGCTGGGCAGCGTGGTGGCGGTGGCGGAGATCCTGGGCGCGGCGCAATCCGCCATGGCCTTCTCCGGCAACCCGACGCCGCTGATGCTGGGCGCCGTCGCCTACCTTGCGCTGTTCCTGCCGGTGGTGGTGGCGGGACGGTGGGTCGAGACGCGCTTCGCATGGCGGCGGTGAGGCGCGGATGAACGACTTCGCCGACGCCTTCCTGAATGCCGAGATCGCGGTCGCCGCCGCGCCGATCCTGTGGTCGGGGCTGGTGCAGACGCTGCTGCTGGCGCTGCTGACCGTGCCGCTCGGCATTCTCGCCGGCTTCTGCCTGGCGATGCTCTCCACCCGGCGCGAGGCCTGGCTGCGCTGGCCGCTGATGGCCTTCGTGGACGTCTTCCGCGCCATCCCGCCGCTGGTGCTGCTGATCCTGCTCTATGCCGGGCTGCCCTTCGCGGGGCTCGACCTCGGCGCCTGGGGCGCGGTGGCGCTGGCCTTCATGCTGAACACCGGCGCCTACTACGCTGAGATCCTGCGCGCGGGGATCGAGAGCGTGCCGCGCGGGCAGCCGGAAGCCGCGCGCGCGCTCGGCCTGCGGCGCTGGCAGGTCTGGGGCTTCGTCGTGCTGCCGCAGGCGGTCCGCAACGTGCTGCCCGACCTCATCAGCAACACGCTCGAGGTGGTGAAGCTCACCTCCATCGCCAGCGTCGTCGCCCTGCCGGAACTGCTGTTCCAGGCCCGCCAGGCGCAGAGCGTGACCTTCAACGCGACCCCGATCGTGGTCGCGGCGGTGGCGTATTTCCTGCTGCTCTGGCCCTGCGTCCGGCTGCTCAGCCGGCTGGAGAACCGGCAGATCGCGTCGCGGCGCTGAAGGTCACCGCTGACGCCAGGGCAGGCCGTCGGCCTTCCAGCCCGCGACCGTGCCGCGATGGCCTTCGGCATCCACCGGCCCCTCGAACCCGTCGGCCACGTTGAAGCTGTTGGGGAAGCCGGCCTGCTGCGCCGCCTGCCCGGCCGCGAGGCTGCGCGCCCCGGAACGGCAGATGAAATAGAGCTTCGCGGTGGGCGATGCGCCGGCGCGGCGCAGATGTTCCACGAAGGCGCCGTTGAGTTGCATGGTCGGATAGAGCTGCCAGGGGATCAGCGCGACCTGCTTGCCGATGGGGGACAGGTCGGGCACGCCGACGAAGTTCCATTCCGCGTCGGTCCGGCAATCGACCAGCATCGCGTCCGGATCGGCAGACAACTCCTGCCATGCGGCACGGGGGGTGACGTCGGGGATGCCGGGCATGCGTCTCTCCTGGGCGGGTCGGCGCAGGATGCGCATGGCGGGCGCAGCGGGCAACCACTCCGCGCCGGCGGCGTTCGGACGGGCTCATCACAAGGAGCGACCGGGGGATGAGCACCCACCCGACGCATGCGAGCGCGATGCACGGCACCGAGCTTGGCGATACCGACGAGACGATTGCCCGCGCCATCCACGACAGGAACGACACCCACGACCACATGGGCCGGCGCCATGCGGTAAGCCTCGGCGACGCGTTCCGGATGGACCTGCCCTGGATCGCCGGTGTCCTGCTGCTGATCGTGTTCCTGGTGGGTGCCCTGGCCGGCTTCTGGGGGCGCTGACGCCTCACGCCGTCTCGCGGAAGATCTCCCGGCCGATCAGCAGGCGCCGGATTTCGCTGGTGCCGGCGCCGATCTCGTAGAGCTTGGCGTCGCGCAGCAGGCGGCCGGCCGGGTAGTCGTTGATGTAGCCGTTGCCGCCGAGGATCTGGATGGCGTCGAGCGCGGCCTTCGTCGCGGCTTCGGCCGCGAACAGGATTGCGCCGGCGGCGTCCTTGCGGCTGGCCTGCCCGCGGTCGCAGGCGCGGGCCACGGCATAGACATAGGCGCGCGCCGCGTTCAGTGCGGTGTACATGTCCGCCACCTTGCCCTGGATGAACTGGAATTCCCCGATCGGCTGGCCGAACTGCCGGCGGTCATGGATGTAGGGCACGACGAGGTCGAGGCAGGCCTGCATGATGCCGATCGGCCCGGCCGCCAGCACCGCGCGTTCGTAGTCGAGCCCGGACATCAGCACGCGCACGCCGCCCCCGACGGCGCCGAGCACATTCTCCTCCGGCACCTCGCAGTCCTCGAAGACCAGCTCGCTCGTCGGGCTGCCGCGCATGCCGAGCTTGTCGAGCTTCTGGGCCGCGCGGAAGCCCCTGAAGCCGCGTTCCACGATGAAGGCGGTGATGCCCTTCGGCCCGGCATCGGGGTCCGTCTTGGCGTAGACCACCATCGTCTCGGCGTAGTGGGCGTTGGTGATCCACAGCTTGGTGCCGTTCAGCACGTAGCGGTCACCGCGCTTCTCCGCCCGCAGCTTCATCGACACGACGTCGCTGCCCGCCGCCGGCTCGCTCATCGCCAGCGCGCCGAGATGCTCGCCGGAGATCAGCTTCGGAAGGTAGCGGCGCTTCTGCTCCGCGGTCCCGTTGCGGCGGATCTGGTTGACGCAGAGGTTGGAATGGGCGCCGTAGGACAGGCCGACGCTGGCGCTGGCGCGGCTGACCTCCTCCATCGCCACGCAATGGGCCAGGTAGCCCATGTTGGCGCCGCCGTACTCCTCCTCCACCGTGATGCCGTGAAGGCCGAGCGCGCCCATCTCGGGCCAGAGATGGCGGGGGAATTCGTCCGTGCGGTCGATCTCGGCGGCGAGCGGCGCGACGCGGCTGTCGGCGAAGCCGCGGACGGAATCCCGCAGCATGTCGATCGCGTCGCCGAGGTCGTGGTCGAGCATCGGCATCTGGTTGGCGGCCATGGGCTACTCCTCGCCGGCGTATTCGGCGCGCAGCGCGCGCCGCATGATCTTGCCCGTCGCGGTCTGCGGCAGGGCATCGCGGAATTCCACCTGGCGCGGATAGAGATGCGCGGCCAGGCGGGTGCGGACGAAATCCTGGATATCGGCCGCCAAAGCCGGGCCGGGGGTGACGCCGGGCCGCGGCACCACCACGGCGGCGACGCGCTCCGTCCGCAGCGGGTCGGGCAGGCCGATCACGGCGGCGGTGGCGACGGCCGGGTGGCGCAGCAGGCAGTCCTCCACCTCGCCCGGGCCGATGCGGTAGCCGGCCGAGGTGATGACATCGTCGTCGCGCCCGACGAAGGACAGGTAGCCTTCTGCATCCGCCACGCCGCGGTCGCCGGTGACCAGCCAGTCGCCGCGGAACTTGCGCCGCGTGTCCGCGGGGCGGTTCCAGTAGCCGAGGAACATCACCGGGTCGGGCGCACGGACCGCGATGTCGCCCTCCGCGCCGGGCGGCAGGGGGGCGCCGTCAGGGTCCAGGATCGCGACCTCGTGGCCCGGCACGGGGCGGCCCATGCTGCCGGGCTTCACTGGGAACAGCCCGGCGCAGTTGGCGACGACCAGGTTGCATTCGGTCTGGCCGTAAAATTCGTTGATGGTCACGCCGAAGGCGGCGCGGCCCCAGTCCAGCATCTCCGCCCCCAGCGTCTCGCCCCCGCTGCCGATGCTGCGCAGGCGCGTGCCGAAGCGCGCCGGGTCCGGCACGGCACGCAGCATCCGCAGCGCGGTCGGCGGCAGGAAGGCGTTGCGGACGCCCTGCCCCGCCATCAGGTGCAGCGCGGCCTCGGGGTCGAACTTCGCCATGCGGTGCGCCAGCACCGGCACGCCGTGGAACAGGCTGGGCAGCAGCACGTCGAGCAGCCCGCCGATCCAGGCCCAGTCGGCCGGCGTCCAGAACAGGTCGCCCGGCTGCGGGAAGCGTTCCTGCGGCATCTCCACGCCCGGCAGGTGCCCGCGCAGCACGCGGTGGCCATGCAGCGCTCCCTTCGGGCTGCCGGTGGTGCCGGAGGTGTAGATGATGAGGGCGGGGTCGTCCGGCCCGGTCTGCGCGCAGGCGTGCCGGTCGGCCGCGCGTTCCATCCCGGCGCCGAGATCCTCCGCGCCCGGCCCGCCGCCCTCGGCCAGGACCAGGCGCAGCGCCGGCAGCCGGTCCCGGATGGGCGCGACCTTCGCCAGCCCCGCCGCATCCGTAACCAGCGCCGCGGCGCCGCAATCCGCCAGGCGGTATTCCAGCGCATCCTCGCCGAACAGCAGGAACAGCGGGACCGCGACCGCGCCGAGGCGATAGGCGGCCAGATGCGCGACGGCCGCCTCGGGGCATTGCGGCAGCAGCACGCCGATGCGGTCGCCCCGCGCGATGCCGCGCGCCGCCAGCAGGTTCGCCAGGCGGCAGCAGCGGCGGTGGAGTTCGTCGAAGCTCACCGTCTCCGTCCCGCCATCGGGGCGCAGATGGATCAGCGCCGGCCGGCCGGTGCCGTCGGCCCAGCGGTCGCAGGCTTCCTGCGCGATGTTGCAGCGGGCGGGAAGCGTCCAGCGGAAGCAGGCGCGCAGTTCCTCCAGCGTCGCGCCGGGCGGCAGGAGGGCGGTCATCCCCCGCAGCCCGGCATGCCCGGGGAGGACGGCGCGCCCCGGCTCATGCCGGCCGTGCATCCTCGATCACCACGCCGTCATTCGGCAGGGCGCCGGGCTCCTCCAGCCGCACCTCCCCGCGCAGGCGCATGATACCCTGGATGGAGCGCAGCAGGCTGTCGACCAGCGCGGCGTCGCGCACCGGCGTCTCAACACGCAGCAGCATCGTGTCGCGGCCCTCCGCATGGCCGATCACCAGCCGCGCGCGGCCGAGGCCGGGATGGGCGCGCATCACCTCCGCCACCTGTTCGGGGCGGACGAACATGCCGCGCACCTTCGCTGCCTGGTCGGCGCGGCCCATCCATCCCCGGATGCGGGTGTTGGTGCGGCCGCAGGGGGACGTGCCGGGCAGCACGGCCGAAAGGTCGCCGGTGGCAAAGCGGATCAGCGGCATGGCGTCCGACAGGGTGGTGACCAGCACCTCCCCCACGTCGCCTTCCGGCACCGGGTCGCCGGTGCCGGGGCGGACGATCTCCACCACCACGCCCTCGTCGCAGATCAGGCCTTCCCGCGCTTCGGATTCATAGGCGACCAGGCCGAGGTCGGCGGTGCCGTAGCTCTGCAGCACGGTCAGCCCGCGCGCGGCGTAGAAGGCGCGGAGCGCCGGCAGGTAGGCGCCGCCCGTCACATGGCCGAGCCGGATGCTCGACAGGTCGAGGCCGAGCGCGTCCCCGGCTTCCAGGATGGCCTTCAGGAAGTCCGGCGTGCCGGCATAGCAGGCCGGGCGCAGATGGGCGGCTGCGCGGGCCTGCGCCTCGGTGTTGCCGGGACCGGCGGGGAAGACGGGGCAGCCCAGCGCGCGGGCACCGGCATCCAGCATGAAGCCGGCGGGGGTGAAGTGGTAGGCGAAGCAGTTGTGCAGCAGCATCCCGCGCCGCAGCCCCGTGGCGTGCAGCGCGCGGGCGAAGCGCCAGGGATCGGCGCCGTCCGGCTGGCCTTCGTGGATCGGTCCGGGCGAGGCGAAGATCCGCGCGAGTTCCGCCATCGGCACGGCGTTGAAGCCGCCGAGCGGCGGGGCTTCCGCCTGCCGGGCGATCAGGTCCGACTTGCGGGTGACGGGCAGGCGCACGAGCGCCGCCGCATCCGTCACCGCCGCCGGGTCCACGCCGCCGAGCAGCGCGGCATAGGCGGGGGCCACCGCCGCACGGGCCACGGCGCGCGGCAGGGCGCGGGCCAGCGCCGCGGCCCGTGCCGCCGCGTCGCGCGTTTCCAGCGCGTCGTGGTGCGCGGTCACAGCCACCGCTTCCGCCGCTTGTAGGATTTCAGGTTGCGGAAGCTCTTGCGGTCCGCGCCATGCCCGCCGAGGTAGAATTCCTTCACGTCCTCGTTGTTCGCCAGCGCGTCGGCGGTGCCGTCCAGCACCACCTTCCCCTGTTCCATGACATAGCCGTGCGATGCGACCGACAGCGCCATGCGCGCATTCTGCTCCACCAGCAGGATGGTGATGCCCAGTTCCTCGTTCAGGCGGCGGATGATGCCGAACACTTCCTTCACCAGCAGGGGCGACAGGCCCATCGACGGCTCGTCCATCAGGATCAGCTTCGGGCGCGCCATCAGCGCGCGGCCGATCGCGAGCATCTGCTGTTCCCCGCCGGAGAGGTAGCCGGCAAGCCCCGTGCGTTCCTTCAGGCGGGGAAAGTAGGAATAGACGAGGTCGATGTCCCGCCGAACCTCCGCCCCGTCGCTGCGGGTGAAGGCGCCGAGGCGGAGATTCTCGAGGCAGGTCATGTCCGCCACGATCCGCCGCCCCTCCATCACCTGGAAGATGCCCTTGCGGACGATCCGGTGCGCCTCGATCCCGTTCAGCCTTTCGCCCGCGAACCGGATCTCGCCGCGCGTGACTTCCCCTTCCTCCGACTTCAGCAGGCCCGAGATGGCCTTCAGCGTGGTGGACTTCCCCGCGCCGTTGGCGCCGAGCAGCGCCACGATCCTGCCGCGGGGCACCGCCAGCGACAGGCCACGCAGCACGAGGATGACGTCGTTGTAGACGACCTCGATGTTGTTCACCTCCAGCAGCGGCGGCTCCACCGGTGGCGGAGCCGCGCCTGCCGCGAGGGTCGCGCCCTCGCTCACCAGCCGAGCCAGTCGCGCCGGCGCTCCAGCTCGATCACCGTCACGGGCTCGAGCCGGGTGGTGCCGGCCTGCATCAGCTCGGCCACGCTGCCCTGCGCGGTGTTGCCGCCGACGCGAGCGCGGTAGAGCGCGACGCGCAGCGTGCCGCGGTGGTCGTCGGGCGTGAAGTTGGACGGGTTGCACACGCCCTCGAAGCCGCGCGGCACCCAGTTCTGCCGGGCGTAGAAGCCTTCGCGGATGCGCTCCCCGGTCACCTGCCCGTTGTTGGCGGCGGCCGTCTCCATCGCCTCGACCATCAGCATCGCGGCGCAGACGCCGGCGATGTAGTGCACCGGGCGATAGGCGTTGCCCGACTGGTCGGAGACGCGGCTGATCTCCCGCACCGTCTGCATCCCCGGTGCCTCCTGCCCCCAGACGACGCCGGTGCGGACCGGGAAGACCACGCCGTTCGCGGCCTCGCCCGCCGCCTTCATCGCATTCTCGTCCATGCCCCAGACATTGCCGAGGAACTGCACCTGCACCCCCGCCGTGTGGCAGGCCCGCAGGACGGAGATGTTGGAGCCCGCGGTGTTGCCGAGATAGGCGTAGTTGGCGCCCTGCTGGCGCAGCGTCAGGCACTGCGCGGTGTAGTCGCCTGGCGTCAGCGCGAACTGGATGGCGGGCAGCACGTCGAAGCCGAGTTCCCGCGCCAGCGTCTCGCCGGCTTCCTTGGGCGAATTCGGATAGGGGTGGTTGGCGCCCATGTGGACGTATTTCGGCCGCCCCTGCTGGCCGCGCGCGCGCCAGTCCTCCGCCGCCCATTGCAGCATGGCCCGCAGCGCGTCCGAATAGGACGGGCCGTAGAAGAAGTTGAAGGGCGCCGCTTCCACCCCCTGTCGGCCGGACCGCCCCGCCGCATCGGTCAGCGCCGCGGAATAGGAGCCCGAGACATAGGGGATGCGGTCGCGGGTGACGAAGCGGACCAGCGCCTCGGTGTCGGCCGTGCCCCAGCCCTGGATGGCGACCACGCGCTGCCGCCCGGTCCAGGCCTGGTACTGGCTGACCGCGCGCGGCGCGGCATAGCCATAGTCGAAGCCGGAGACGTCGAGCTGCCGTCCCGCGACGCCGCCGCGCGCCCGGTTCACCCAGTTCAGCGCATCCGCGACGCCCTGCCCGTAGGGCACGCCGACATCGCTGGTCGCGCCGGAATTGTCCATAAGGTGCCCGACGGGGATGCGGTTCTGCGCCGATGCAGGGCCGGCGATGGCGAGCGCCGCCGCGGCGGCCAGGAACGTGCTGCGGATGGGCATCTTCGTGTCTCCTCCCAGGTCTTTTCAGTGCGAGTACGGGTAGAGCTTCCAGTACGCCTTCACCAGGCGCCAGCGATGCGCGAGCCCGTCCGGCTCGAAGATGAGGAACAGGATGATGGCGGCGCCGATCGCCATCTCCCGCAGATAGGAGATGGAGGCGCCGATCCTCAGCGTCCGGTCCAGGGCGCTGCCGGACAGCGCATCGGCCAGGCCCTGCACCACTTCCGGCAGCAGCACCATGAATGCCGCGCCCATCATGCTGCCCATGACGCTGCCCAGCCCCCCGATGATGACCATGCCGAGGAACTGGATCGAGAACAGGATGTTGAACGCCTCCACGCTGACGAACAGCAGGTAGTGCGCATAGAGCGCGCCCGCGACGCCGGCGTAGAGGCTGGAGATGCCGAAGCTGAGCGTGCGGTAGTAGGCGAGGTTGATGCCCATCATCTCCGCGCTGAGATAGTGGTCCCGCACCGCCACAAGCGCGCGGCCGTCGCGCGACCGCATGAGGTTCGCCGCGCCCACGAACATCACGACCACGGCGAACAGCACGACGTAGAAGAAGCTCTCCTCCCGGTCGAAGGCGAAGCCGAACAGGGACAGCGGTTCGGTGATGCGGCCCGCCACGCCGCCGGTGAACCACTGCGCGCGGGCGAAGAAGTCCTCCAGGATGAACTGCGCGGCGAGCGTCGCGATGGCGAGGTAGAGCCCCTTGAGCCGCGCCGCGGGGGCGCCGAAGACCAGGCCGACGACCGCCGTGATCGCGCCGGCCAGCGGGATGCAGGCCCAGACCGGGATGTGGAACTGGTCGTGCAGCCAGGCGGAGGCGAAGGCGCCGACGCCGAAGAAGGCGGCGTGGCCGATGCTGATCTGCCCGGTGAAGCCCACCAGGATGTTCAGCCCCAGCGCGGCGATGCCCATGATGCCGATGTTGATCAGCAGCGACAATTCCCACCGCCCGAAGACCAGCGGCGCGCAGGCCGCCAGCGCGACCCCGATCCAGAGCGCGAGCCGCGCGTTGCGCGTGGGGAAGATGGTGGCGTCCGCACGGTAGCTCGTGCGGTAGTCGCCCGCGGGGGTGAAGCTGCCCGTCGCCATCAGGCGCACCCGGTTTTCATCGCGTTCATCGGAGGCGCCCGGTGTTCGTCGCGTCCATCAGACGCGCTCGATATTCTTGGTGCCGAACAGGCCGTAGGGCTTGATCAGCAGGATCAGCACCAGCGCGTAGAAGGGCGCGATCTGGAACATGTTGCCCCAGTTCAGCCACTGGCTGTCGAGGTAGTGGGCCCAGTTCTCCAGCACGCCCACGATCAGCCCGCCCAGCACGGCGCCGAGCACGCTATCGAGCCCGCCCAGGATCACCGCCGGGAACACCTTGATGCCGTAGAAGGACAGCGCCGAGGAGACGCCGTTCACCACCCCCACCACCACCCCCGCCACGGCCGAGACGACGGCCGAGATCGCCCAGGACATCGCGAAGACCTTCGGCACGGACACGCCGAGCGACTGCGCCACCTGCTGGTCGAAGGCGGTGGCCCGCATCGCCAGCCCGTGCTTGGAGGCGGTGAAGAACCAGGCGAAGCCCAGCATGATGACGAGCGAGATGCCGAGCGCGAGGAGGTACACCGTCTGCACCTCCAGCCCCATCAGGCTCACCCGCTCGGTCGCGAAGATGGGCGGGAAGGGCTTGGCGAAGACGCCGAAGATCCACTTCATCAGCGCCTGGAAGAAGATGCCGAGCCCGATGGTCGCCATGATGACGCTGATCACCGGCTCCCCGATCAGCGGCCGCAGCACGACAACCTGAAGGACCAGCCCGAACAGCGTCATGAAGGCCAGCGTGAACAGGAAGCCGAAGACGAAGGGCAGCTGCCATTCGGTCAGGAACCACCAGCAGACCCAGGCGCCCACCAGCAGGAACTCGCCCTGCGCGAAGTTCACCACCTGCGACGCCTTGTAGATCAGCACGAAGCTCATCGCGACGACGCCGTAGAGCGCGCCGACGATCAGCCCGTTCAGCGTCAGCTGCAGCAGCAGCGTGAGGTCCATGCCGCCCCCTTCCCTATTCCGCCGCCAGCGCGGGTTGCGCGGGGCCCGCCCGGGGCGATCCGTCCGCCTGCGTCCGCACTACCTTCAGCACGGTGCGGATGCGCTGCTTCGTGCCGTCCTGGAAGGCGATGGTGGTGTCCACCGGGATGGCGTCGTCGCCGCGGTAGATCGCCTCGATGATGTCGCCGTATTTCTGCGCGATGACGCCGCGGCGCACCTTGCGGGTGCGCGTCAGCTCCTCGTCGTCGGCGTCGAGTTCCTTGTAGAGCAGGACGAATTCGCGCAGCCGCTGCGCGGGCGGCAGCGTGGCATTGACCTTCGCCACCTCGTCCCGCAGCAGGTCGAGCACCTGGGGGCGGGCCGACAGGTCGGTGTAGGTGGTGAAGGCGATGCGGTTGCGCTCGGCCCATTTGCTGACGATGGGGAAGCGGATGCAGATCATCGCCGCCAGGTGCGGGCGGCCGGCGCCCAGCACCACGGCTTCCGCCACGAAGGGCGAGAACTTCAGCTTGTTCTCGATGTATTGCGGGCTGAAGCGGTCCCCGCCCGAGGTCTCCGCGATGTCCTTCACCCGGTCGATCACCACCAGGTGGCCCGCCTTGCCGAAGTAGCCGGCATCGCCGGTGTGCAGCCAGCCGTCCCGCAGGTCCGGGTTCTCCGCCACGCCGAGATAACCGGAGAACATGTTAGGGTGCCGCGTCACGATCTCGCCCACGCCGTTGGCGTCGGGCCGGTCGATGCGGATCTCCACGCTGTCGTCGAAGGGCACGCCGACGGTGTCGAAGTCCACCTCCGTCGCGGTGTGGACGGTGTAGGCGCCCAGCAGCTCCGTCTGGCCGTAGAGCTGGCGCAGCGGCACGCCCATGGCCTGGAAGAAGCGGAACGTCTCCGGCCCCAGCGCGGCGCCGCCGGTGGCGGCGGAGGTGAGGTTGGTGAAGCCCAGCCGGTCGCGCAGCGCGCGGAACAGCAGCAGGTCCGCCGCAGCCGACCGCCGCCCCTTCGCCACCGCCTCCATGCCGAGCCGCATGCCGAGGTCGAACATCCGCCGCTTGAGGGGCGAGGCATCCATCACCCGCGCGCGCACCTCCGCCGCCAGCGCCTCCCACACGCGCGGGGCGAACAGCACGAAGGTTGGGCCGATCTCGCGGAAGTCGGCCATCATCGTCTCCGGCTCCTCCACGAAGTTGACCTTCATGCGGGCGATCAGGCCCCAGCCGAGGACGTAGATCTGCTCCATGATCCAGGGCAGCGGCAGGACGGAGACGTATTCGTCCCGCGGCCCCTTGGGGTCGGCCTTCAGGTAGGTCCGGCAGTGCCGCACCAGCGCCGCCGAGGTCAGCATCGCGAGCTTCGGCCGCGCCGTGGTGCCGGAGGTGGTGCAGAGGATCGCGACCTCGTCCGGGTCCATCGCCGCCAGCAGCGCGTCGTATTCCGCCGGATCCTCGCCCGCGCCGAGCTTGCACAGCACCTCCGCGTCGATCAGCCGCGGGTCATCGAGCTTGCGCATCCCGCGCGGGTCGCTGAAGACGATGTGGCGCAGCCCCGGCAGCCGATCCGAGACGGAGAGCAGCTTGTCCACCTGCTCCTCGTCCTCGGCGAAGGCGACGGTGGCGCCGGCATGGGCGAGGAGGTAGGCGACCTCGTCGTCGAGCGCGTCGCGGTAGATGCCGATGCTGCGGCAGCCCAGCGCATGGGCCGCGATCTCGCCCATCACCCAGTCGGGGCGGTTGTCGCCGATAAGCGCCACCACCTCGCCCCGCCGCAGGCCGAGCCGGCGGAGGCCGAGCGCGAAAAGCCGGGTGCGCGCATGGTACTCGGCCCAGGTGAAGCTGCGCCAGATGCCGAACTGCTTCTCGCGCAGCGCGATCTCCGCCCCGTGCCGGGCGGCGTTGCGCGCCAGGATGCGCGGCAGCGTGTCCTGCGGCAGGGCGTCCGCGCCGGGCGTCACGCGTCGATCTCCGCGGGGTTCAGCGCCTCGTCCGCCTCGCCCAGATAGGCGCTGCGGACCTGCGGGTGGGCCATCACCTCCTCCGGCAGGCCCTCGGCGATCTTCCGCCCGAAATCCAGCACCATGACGCGGTGGCTGATGTCCATCACCACGCCCATGTCGTGCTCGATCATCAGCACCGTCATGCCCCATTCCTGGTTGAGGTCCAGGATGTAGCGGGCCATGTCCTCCTTCTCCTCGAGGTTCATGCCCGCCATCGGCTCGTCCAGCAGGATCAGCCGCGGCTTCAGCGCGACGGCGCGGGCCAGTTCCACCCGCTTGCGCAGCCCGTAGGGCAGCGTGCCGGCCTGCGCCTTGCGGACATGCTGGATCTCCAGGAAGTCGATGATCTCCTCGACCTCGCGCCGGTGCTCCAGCTCCTCGCGCTGGGCGCCGCCGAACCAGTACAGCATGCCGCGCAGGAAGCCTGCCTTCAGCAGGTGGTGGCGGCCCACCATGATGTTGTCGAGCACGCTCATGTGCCCGAACAGCGCCAGGTTCTGGAAGGTGCGCCCGATGCCGAGCCCCGCCCGGCGGTTGGGGCCGAGCCGCGTGATGTCCTGCCCGTCGAACAGGATGCGCCCCTCGGTCGGGCGGTAGCGGCCGGAGACGCAGTTGACCATGGAGGTCTTGCCCGCGCCGTTCGGGCCGATGATCGAGAAGATCTCGCCGCGGCGGACGGCGAAGGACACCTCCGTCAGCGCCCGCACCCCGCCGAAGCGCAGGCTGACGCCGTCCGCCGCGAGGATGGGCGAGTCTTCCGCCACCCGGACGCTCCCCTTGACCGTTTCCCTGTTGCGGGAAGTCTAGGCACGCCCGGCGGCCGGCAGCAACCCGTTACATCGTGGCCGGTCGTTCCATCGATGCTGACACAGATGCCTCGTCCCGCAGACGTATCGCCAACGGGGGGTCATCCGTCGCCAGCAGGTCCACCCGGAGGTCGAGCATCCGCCGGATCGCGGACGCATGGTTCGCGCCCCAGACATTGACGCCGAGGCCCGCGGCGCGGAACCGCGCAAGCATCCCGCCATCCAGCGCGCGCTCGTGCAGGCCGATCTCCTGGAAGCCGCATTCCCGCGCCACCGCGATCGCCCCCTCCACCCCGATATCGGCGAGGGTGGAAAGCTCCAGCAGCCAGGACACCCCGGCCAGGCCGCCGGCAGCCAGGGCCTCGGCCATCGTGTCGCGCTGGAAGCCGATGATCCAGGCGCGCCGGCGCTGCCCCGCCGCATCCAGCGCCGCCATCACCGCCGGCACGATGCCGGGATAGGGCCGGCGATCCGCGTCGGCCTTGATCTCGATCCTCGGCGCGACCGGCGTGGGCGCGAGGATGCCGAGATACTCGGCCAGCGTCGGCGGCGCCTCCCCCTCCGTCCCGCGCACGCGGACCGCGCGCAACTCCTCCAGCCGGCGGGCGCGGACGGGGCCGGCGGCGTCGGTCGTCCGGTCGAGCGTGGCGTCATGGTGCACGACCAGGCCGCCATCGGCGGTGAGGTGGACGTCGCATTCGGCCTGGTCGATCGGCAGGCGCGCGGCTTCCCGGAAGCCGCGGGCGCTGTTCTCGGGCCAGAGGAAAAGGCCGCCGCGGTGGCCGGCGATCAGGGTGGGATGGCGCATGGCACCGATGGTGGCGAAGACCGCGCCGGGAATCCAGATGGGCGGCGGAACCGTTGCGAACCACATGCGCTTGTCCGTGCACGCGCTTGTCAGTCGCCGTCCGGCGCCGATGCGTCATGTTGCCCAGCCGCTGCAAGGGATGTTTAGCATTGCGCCTGCCCGCCTCCCGCTCGCCAAGCTGGGTGCTTGCCGAGACCGCAGCCATGGCCGTGTTCTCGCTGGTGTCGATGCTCGTCATCGGCCGCGTGATCGGGCCGGAGGCCACGGGCATCGGCATGGTGGCGGTGGCCGCCTTCACGCTGCTCGATGTCGCGGGCGCGACGCTGTTCACCGACTCGCTCGTCCAGTATCCCCGGCTGACCCGGCGCCATGGCGCGAGCGCGCTGACCGGGGCGGTCCTCGTGGGCGGGGTCGCCGGCGTGCTGCTGGCGGTGCTCGCGCCCTGGCTGGCCGGCGCGGCGGAAGCGCCGCAGGCGATGATGCTGTGCCTGGCGCTGGCCCCGCTGCTGCCGATCTCCGCCTTCTCCGGCGCGGGGTCGGGGCTGGTGCTGCGCGAACAGCGATTCGCGCTGCTGGCCTGCCGGGTGCTGCTGGGCCAGCCGCTCGCGCTCGGCATCGGGCTCGGCCTGGCGGCGAACGGCTTCGGCCCCTGGGCGATGGTCGCGAGCCAGGCGGTGGCGACCCTGTCCGCCTTCCTGCTGCTGCTGGTCTTCGGCCGCCTGCCGCTGCGCCCGATGCTGGACCGCGCGGCGATCGCCGATCTCTGGCCCATCGCGGGGCCGCAGGTGGTGGCGCTGGCGGTGCTGATCGGGCGCTACCGCCTGTTCCTCGTCGTGCTCGGTGTCATGGTGACGGAAGCGGTGCTGGCGGTCAGCCACTTCGCCTTCCGCATGCTGGATGCGGCGCTGGTGATGGTGTGGCAGGCGACCGGGCGCATCGCCATGCCGCGGCTCTGCGCCCTGCAGCACGACCGCGAGGCGCTGGCCGAATCCTTCGGGGATCTGGCGCAGCTGCAGGCCCTGCTGGGGATGCCGCTGGCGGCCGGGATCGCGCTGACGGCGCCGGACCTGGTGCAGGCGCTGCTCGGGCCGCAATGGTACGAGGTGGGACGGGCGGCGCAGATCGTCGGCCTGGCGGCGACGCTCACCTTCGTCCATGGCGATACCGTCAGCCTGTTCGTCGCACGCGGCAAGCCCAGGTGGAACGTCGCGATCAACACCGCGGCGCTCGTCGTGCCGCTGGTGGCGCTGCTGGTCCTGCGCCCGGCCACGCCGGCCGGCGTCGCGGCTTCCTGGGCGGCGCAGGCGCTGGTCATGCCGCCGGTCCTGACCTGGCTGGTCCTGCGGGAGGTGCGCCGCCCGCTGTCCTGGCTGCTGAAGCGCCTGGCGCCCGCGGTGGTGGCGACGGGGGCGATGGGGCTGGCCGTGGTGTCGCTGGAGCTGACCGTGCACGTCAACGCGATGGGCGAGCTGCTGCTTGCCGCTACGGTCGGGGGGGCGGTCTATGTCGCGGTGGCGTGGGCGATGCTGGGCGGGCGGATCCCGCCCGCGCTGCTGCGCCGACCCGCATCCGGTGCCTTGCCTGCGGAATGAGGAGGTCGCGGCCATGCCCGCGCGGACGCTGCTGCTGTTCCAGACCCACTACCTCGACCGTGCGCTGGAGCGCGCCTTCCGCCGCCTGGCGCGCCAGGCGCCGCCGCATTTCGAATGCCGGGTGCTGGTCCACCTGCCGCCCGGCAGGCCGGCGCCCGCGCGGCTGTCCCGCGTGCCGCACCACCTGGTCCGCACGGATGAGCTGCGCGCAATGCCCTATCCCCGCAAGACCGCGGATGCCGACTGGACCGGCCGCCCGTGGGAGATGTGGGGCGGCGGGCATTGCGACCTGATCGCCCTGCACGGGATGCTCGCCCATCCGGGCTTCGACCGCTACTGGGTGATGGAATACGACGTCGCCTTCACCGGCGACTGGGGCCGCTTCTTCGCCGCCTTCGAGGGCAGCGATGCAGACCTGCTGACCACCTGCATCCGCGAACGCGCCGACGACCCGGCCTGGGTGTGCTGGCCGTCCCTGCAGGGCGGGGCGCATGGGGATGCGGCGCAGGCCTTCGCCACCGCCGCCTTCCTGCCGCTCTGGCGCGTCAGCGCTCGCCTGGTCGCGGCGATGGATGCCGCCTATCGCGACGGCTATGGCGGCCATGTGGAGGCGAGCTGGAGCAGCCTGGCCCGCGCACGGGGCATGAAGCTCGAGGATATCGGGGGGGACGGGCCCTTCGTGGCCGAGGGCAACCGGCGGCGCTTCTACACCGCGAGCCCGAGCACGGCGCTGCAGTTCTACCTGGCGCCGGGCACCTTCTTCGCCAAGCCGCACATGTACCGCCCCGGCCGGCGGCGGGATACGCTGTGGCATCCCGTGAAGCCCTGGCACTGGGGCGACGAGTTCCGCGCGGCGCTGCGGGAATGGCGCATCATCGGCGGTGCCTGGAAGCTGGCGCTGCGGGAATGGCTGTCGCGCCGGCACGGCGGCGCGGCGCCCGGCTGAAGCCGGGCGCCGCGCATTGGAAGGTCCGGCGGGATCAGGCGGCGACGGCGGCCTTGCGTTCGGCCGCTGCCACGCGGCGCAGCGCCGCGTCGATGCGCCCGCGGGCGGCCAGCGCGTCCAGCACCTTCAGCCGGATGCAGCGCCCCTCGCGGAAGCGGCCGTCGGCGAAGGCGATGGCGGTCAGCCCGTCCCGCAGGCCGCGCACCGCCTCCTCCAGCCCGATGCGGGGCTGGTGGTGCGGCGCGAGCTGGCGGAACAGCGCGAAGTCCACGCGGTAGCTGCGCTTGTCGGGCGGCGCCTCGGTGTTGATGGAGACGCGCGTGCCGGGAACCTCCTTCGCGACCGCCTGGGCGATGTCCCGGACCTGCAGCGTCAGGCGGTCGCTGCCGACATTCACCGACAGGACCCGCCCGCCCGCCCCGGCGTCGCGCCCGATCGCCCATTCGATGGCGCGCGCCATGTCGCGCACCTCGATCAGCGGGCGCCAGGGCGTGCCGTCGGACAGCACGGTGATGTCGTTCGCCGCCACCGCGCCCGCCACGAAATCGTTCATGACGAGGTCGAGCCTGAGGCGCGGCGACATGCCGCAGGCGGTGGCGAAGCGCAGGCAGGTCACGGTCATCGCCTGCGGCTGCATGGCGTGCAGCGATTCCTCCACCGCCACCTTGCTGCGGGCATAGGCGGTCAGCGGGTTCAGCGCGTCGCCTTCCCTGCGCGGCCCGCCCTCGGCGAAGCCGTACATCGAGCAGGAGGAGGCGAAGACGAAGCTCCTCACCCCCGCCTGGTGGGCCAGCGCGGCAAGCCGGATGCTCGCGCGGGCGTTGATCTCCATGGTCGGCGCCTCGTAGCGCACGCCCATCGGGTCGTTCGAGATGGCAGCCAGGTGGACCACCGCGTCCACCCCGTCCAGCAGCGCCGCCGGGATGTCGCGGATGTCGCCGAAATGCTGGGCGTCGAGCAGGTGTTCGGGCAGGCCGTCCGGCGTCGTCAGGCAGTCGGCGAAGAAGCCGGTGTCGTAGCCGATCAGCTCGGCCTGCGGCATGGCCGCGCGCAGATGCGCCGCGACCACCGGGCCGACATAGCCCATGTTGCCGGTGATGAGGATGCGCATGGGGTCGTTTTCCTTCAGAACACCTGCACCGAGGGGATGGGCACCACGAAGCGTCCGCCCCATTCGCGGATCGCCTGCATCTGCTGCGAGATCTCCTGCCGCAGGTTCCAGGGCAGGATCAGCACGAAGTCCGGCTTCTCCTGCAGGATCGCCTCCGGCGCGCGGATCGGGATGCGGGTGCCGGGCAGCAGCAGGCCCTGCTTGTGCGGGCTGGCATCCACCGTGAAGGGCAGGAATTCCGGCCCGATGCCGCAGTAGTTCAGCAGCGTGTTGCCCTTGGCCGGCGCGCCGTAGGCCACCACCCGCTGCCCCGCGCGATGCGCGCCCACGAGGAAGTCGAGCAACGCGCACTTCGTCTCGACCACCTGGGCGGCGAAGGCGCGGTAGGCGTCCGGCCCGTCGAGCCCCGCCGCCTTCTCACGCGCGCGCAGCGCCTCCACCGCTTCCGTCACGGGCTTCGTCGCGTCCTCCGCATGGCGGACGAAGATCCGCAGCGACCCGCCATGGGTGGGCAGTTCCTGCACGTCGAATACCACCAGGCCGTGCTGCGCCATCACCATCTCGGCCGTCATCAGCGAGAAGTAGGAGAAGTGCTCGTGGTAGATCGTGTCGAACTGGTTCTCCGCCATCAGCCGCAGCAGGTGGGGGAATTCCACCGTCAGCACGCCGCCGGGGGCCAGCAGGATGCGGAACCCCTCGACGAAGTCGTGCAGGTCCGGGACATGCGCCATGACGTTGTTCGCGCACATCAGCGCGGGCGCGTGGCCCGCCGCCCGCAGCCGGCGCGCCGTGGCGGCGCCGAAGAAGGCGACATCGGTCGGGATGCCGCGGCCCACCGCCACCTCCGCGACATTCGCCGCCGGGTCGATCCCCATGACCGGGATGCCCTCGCGCGCGAAATACTGCAGCAGGTAGCCGTCGTTGCTCGCCACCTCCACCACCTGCGTCGAGGGGCCGAGGCCGAAGCGCGCGGTCATCATCCGCGCATAGTCCTCGGCATGTCGAAGCCAGGATGCGGAATAGGAGGAGAAGTAGAGGTAGTCCCCGAAGATCGCCTGCGGCGTCTCGAACTCCGCCAGCTGCACCAGGCGGCAGTCGGAACAGACCAGCGCGTGCAGCGGGTAGAAGGGCTCCATGGCCGAGGCGCGCTCGGGCGCGACGTAGGAATTGGCCAGCGGCGTCAGGCCGAGATCGGCGAAGGTCTCGGACAGCGCGGCGCCGCAGCAGCGGCAGCAGGGCGCGCGCTGGGTCGAATGCCGGGCCGCGGGCTGCGTGGTCGCGGTGTGGTTCATCGCCTCCTCCCTCACGCCGCCTGCATCCAGGGCGCGTTGCCGCGCGCCCACAGATCCTCGAGCGCGCGCTTGTCCCGCAGCGTGTCCATCGAATGCCAGAAGCCGTCATGCTCGAAGGCCATCATCTGGCCGTCCTCGGCCAGCCGCTCCATCGGCTCCTTCTCGAAGACGACATGGTCGCCCTCGATGTAGTCCAGCACCTGCGGCGACAGCACGAAGAAGCCGCCGTTGATGCGGATGCCGTCGCCCGGCGGCTTCTCCCGGAAGCTGCGCACGCGCCCGCCCTGCTCGATCTCCAGCGCGCCGAAGCGGCTCGGCGGGCGCACCGCTGTCACGGTCGCGGCGCGGCCATGGGCGTTGTGGAAGGCGATCACCTTGCCGATGTCGAGCTGCGCGACGCCGTCGCCGTAGGTCATGCAGAAGGGGCCGTCGCCGACATAGTCGGCCAGCCGCTTCAGGCGGCCGCCGGTCATCGTCTCGGGCCCGGTATCCACCAGCGTGACCTTCCAGGCTTCCGCCCGGCCGACATGGGTGGAGACGTCGTTGCGCCCGTAGTCGAAGGTGACGTCCGACATGTGCAGGCGGTAATTCGCGAAGAATTCCTTGATCATGTATCCCTTGTAACCAAGGGCGATCACGAACTCATCGATGCCGTGCATCGAATAGATCTTCATGATGTGCCAGAGGATAGGCTTGCCGCCGATTTCCACCATGGGTTTCGGACGGGTCTCCGTTTCCTCCATCAGGCGTGTGCCATACCCGCCCGCGAGGATCACCGCCTTGCGTACACTCATCTGCTGCTGCACCCCCGCTCGTCCCGCGCTCCACCGGCGGAACGACTGCGGCGGAAGCGTTGGCGGAAGGTTGCGGTTCCCGCACTCACGGCCTTGCTACACCAAGCTCAACCCCTAGCGCGTCGCGGGAACTTGACGCGCGCGCAGCGCGTCCTCGTGGCCATCTGAGGCGACCAACTGCAAGGCCATGCCATGCCGGGAACGACCGCGCTGCTGTTCCAGACCCACTTCTTCGACGCTTGGTGCGAACGCGCGTTCCGTAGGCTCGCCTCGGCCTGCCCGCCGCATTTCCGGCCGACGGTGCTGATCCACCTGCCGCCAGGCGCGCCCCTGCCCGAACGCCTGGCGAAGGTTCCCCACCATGTCGTCCGCACGCCGGAGATGCGGGTCCCCGCCTATGGCGCGAAGGCCCATGGCGAACCCTGGGACCTCTGGCGCGGCGGCCACACCGACCTGATCCTGCTCCATTACTTCCGCGCACAGCCGGACCATGATCGTTACTGGATCATCGAGTACGACGTCCGCTTCAGCGGCGACTGGGCCCGCTTCCTCTCCGCCTACGAGGAGGACGACACCGACCTCCTCGCCCCCGGGCTGATCGACCGGGAAGCGGATCCGGACTGGTACAACTGGCCCAGCATCGCCGGGCCAAGGGACCTGCCGGCGGGGCAGCAGCTCCGCGCCTTCATGCCGGTGTTCCGCGCCTCCGCCGCGATGATGCGGCGCATGGACACGGCCTACCGCGAGGGTTGGTGCGGCCACTGCGAGGGCACCTGGCCCACCCTCGCGCGGGAGGGCGGGCTCAGCTTCGCCGATCTTGGCGGCGATGGCCCGTACACGCCGGAACGCTACCGCGGGCGCTTCTACAGCAGCACCCCGCAGGCCGTCTTCCTCGCCCCCGGCACGCTCGTCTTCAAGCCGGCGATGTACAGGATGGGGCGGCGGCCGGACATGCTTTGGCATCCGGTGAAGCCCTTCTTCTGGCGCGACGAGGTGAAGGAAGGCCTGCGCGACATCTGGCGCCGCGCCGGGATGATCGTGCGGGCCGGCATCACCGCCGCTGGCCTGCCGCTGCCGGCGGCGCTGCGCCCCGGCGCCTGGGAAGCCGCGCAGGCACGCCGGCGCGCGGAGCGCGCGCAGGGGGGGCCGGGCCCGCTGACCCTCGCCCCGGCCCCGGCCGAGCCTTCGGCGGCCGCCCGCGATGCCGGCCCGTCCTGAGGCGAGAACGTTCCTCGCCGGGAACCGCGGCGCGTCCCGCACGCTCCGAGGCACACACGCCCGAAGGCCATGCCGATGAACGCCCCCAGCCGATCCACCCTCGCCGGACGCCTGTTCGCGCATGTCGAGGCGCTGTTCCCCCTCTGCCGCAGCATCACCGGCCCCGGCCTGCGCGCCACGCTGGACCATGTGGGAGCCGAGATCCCTCTCCTGCGGCGTGAGGTGCCGAGCGGGGCGAAGGTGCTGGACTGGGAGGCGCCGCTGGAATGGACCCCACGCGGCGCCGTGCTGGAGACGCTGGACGGGCGCCGCCTGCTCGACTTCGCCGACAACAACCTGCACCTGATGCAGTACAGCACCGCCATCGACTGCGTGGTGCCGATCGAGGAGCTGCAGCGCCACCTGCACTCCCTCCCGGCGCAGCCCGACCTCATCCCCTACCGCACCGCCTATTTCGCGCGGAGCTGGGGACTGTGCCTGCCGCACCGCCTGCGCGAGACGCTGACGGAGCCGGCCTATCGCGTCCGCATCGACGCCGACCTCGCGCCCGGGGCGCTGAGCTACGGCGAATGCGTCATCCCGGGCGACGGCCCGGGGGAGGTCCTGGTTTCCTCGCATTGCTGCCACCCGAGCCTGGCGGACGACAACCTCTCCGGCATAGCGCTCGCGGTCGAATGGGCGAAGGCGGTCGCCGCCCGGCCGCGGCGGCGCTTCACCTGGCGGTTCCTGTTCGCACCCGGCACTATCGGCGCGATCTGCTGGCTCGCCGCGAACCCCGATGCGCGGGCGCGGGTGCGCCACGGGCTCGTGCTGACCTGCCTCGGCGACGGCAGCCCGTTCCGCTGGAAGCGGACCCGGCGCGAGGACCACGCCATCGACCGCGTGCTCGGCCATGTGCTGCGCCACGATTCGCCGGCCAATGCGACGCTGCCCTTCTCCCCCTACGGCTATGACGAGCGGCAATACGGGTCGCCCGGCTTCGACCTGCCGGTGGGCTGCCTCCAGCGCGGCATCCACGGGACCTTCCCGGAGTACCACACCTCCGCCGACAACCTGGACTTCGTGCGCCCCGAGCACCTGGAGCGGAGCTTCGGCGTGCTGCGCGCCGTGGAACAGGTGCTGGAGGAGGATGAGAGGCTGCGCAGCACCGCGCCCTATGGGGAACCGCAGCTCGGCCGCCGCGGGCTCTACCGCGCGATCGGTGGAGGGGAGGCGGGATTCGACCAGATGGCGCTGCTCTGGGTGCTGAACCAGGCGGATGGCGGGCCGAGCCTGCTCGACATCGCCGAGCGCGCCGGCCTGCCCTTCGCGCAGATCCGGGCGGCGGCCCGTGCCGCGGCGGCGGCGGGGCTGCTGGTGCCGGTCGATCCCGTCAGTACGGCATCGCCGGGCGGATCGTGATGTCCGTCACCTCGGCGTTCGGCGGCAGCGACGCGGCGGCAAGGACCATGGCGGCGACATCCGCGGGGGCCAGCAGCCGCGCGGGATCGGGCTCGCGCCCCTCCCGCGCCAGCAGGGCGCGCTGCATCGGCGTGTCGGTGCGGCCGGGATAGATGCTGAGCACGCGGATGCCCCGCGGGTTGACCTCGGCGCGCAGCGAATCGGCCAGCGCCCGCAGCCCGTGCTTGCTGGCCGCATAAGCCGCGGCATTGCGGCCGGCGGCGAGCCCCTGGCTTGAATTGACGAACACCACCATGCCCCGCGATGCCTCCAGCGCCGGCAGGGCGGCGCGGGTCAGCAGCAGCGGCGCGCGCAGGTTCACCGCGATCTGGGCATCCAGCAGCGCGGCATCCGTCTCCCCCACCGGGGCCAGCCCATGTGCCCCGGCGGCATGCACCAGCAGGTCCAGCCGGTCCGGCAGGGCGGGCGCGCCCGGCTGCGCCAGGTCGTGCAGCAGTACCTCGGCCGCCGTGCCGCCGGCCGCCAGGCGGTCCAGCAGCGGCCGGATTTTCGCCGCGTCGCGCGCCAGCAGCAACAGCCGCGCCGCCCCGGCCGCCGCCAGCGCCTCGGCGATGGCGGCGCCGATCCCGCCGCCCGCGCCCGCCACCAGCGCCACCGCGCCGCGCACCCCCTGCCCCGCCATCCCGTGCCTCCGCCGATGGCAGCGCGAACGTCGCGACCCGGCATCGGTTCCGCCGCGAAACAGGCAACCCGGTGCCGGGCACGGCGTTGCGCCTGCGCACATACCGCACGGGCCCAGGACCAGTGACCTCGACACTCCGCTCCGCCGACCATCCGGCGCCGGCGCCGCTGGCCGGCCTCGTCGTCCTGACGCGGGACGACGAGGCCGGCGCGCGGCTGGCGGCCTGGGGTGCGCGATGGCAGCGCGGCGAGGGGCCGGATGCGCTGCGGGCCGCGCTGGCGGGCGACGACCCGGCGGCGGTGCTGCACCTGCCGCCGCGGCACCTGCCGCTGAAGCGGCCGGGGGCGATCGCCGACTGCCTGACGGATGGGCAGGACCATGTCGGCCCGGACCCGGAGGCCGGGTGGTGCATCACCCCCGCAACCGCCCGCCGCGTGCTGGACCGGCTTCCGGCCTCGGGCGAGGCGGACCTGCACCTGCTGGCCGCGACGCTGGCGCGCAACCCCGCGCCGCCCCCCTGCCATGTGGCGCCCCAGCCGCTCGGCCTGCCCGACCTGCCGGCGGCCTTCGCCAGTGGCCGCCCATTCGGCGGGCCGTTCGACGCGGAGGCGCAGCCGCTCGCGGTGGCGCGGGCCGCGGCGATGGCCGAGGGCCGCGCGCGCCGCCCCGCCCCGCCACGGCTTCCGGCCGGGCTCGAGACCTGCGGCCCCGCGCCGGCACCCCGGCCGGGCGAGATCCTGGCCTTCCTCGTGACCCGCAACGAGGCGCTTCGCCTGCCGGACGCGCTGGCGTCCCTGCGCGGGCTCGGCGTGGACCGGGTGCTGGTGGTCGACAACGGCTCCACCGACCGCACGCGGGATATCGCGCGCGCCGCGGGCGCGCACCTGATCCTCGCCGAGGGCGACTACGCCGCCTCCAATTTCGGCGTCACCTGGACCAACGCCGTCCTCGATGCCTGGGCGCGCGGGCACTGGGTGCTGGTGGTGGATGCGGATGAACAGCTGGTCTATCCGGGCAGCGACCGCGCCGGGCTGCCGCGGCTGACCGCGCATCTCGACGCGCTCGGCTCCGAGGCGCTGCGGACGGTCATGCTGGACTGCTACCCCGACGGGCCGCTGTCCGCCTGCACCTATGCGCCGGGCGAGCCGCTGACCCGCGCCGCGCCCATGTTCGACGTGCCGCGCCTGCGGCGGGAAGCGGTGGAGGACTTTCCCTACTCGCTCGACTACGGCGGCATTAGGGAGACGCTGTTCTTCCCCGAGGCCGATCCGCGCCGCCCGGCCCGCTGGCTGCACCAGAAGCTGTTCAACCTGGGATGGCGCATCCCGCCGCTGCGGCGGTCGCCGCGCTTCCGGGCCCTTGCGCCCCCGCCGTCCCCCACCGTCACCAAGGTGCCGCTGCTGCGCTGGCGCGAGGGCGCGGCGCTGATCGGCTCCACCCATCGCCTCGCCCCCATGGCGATGGCGACGCAGCAGCCGACCGGCGTGCTGCTGCACTTCAAGTTCCTCCAGGACTTCCACGCGAGGGCGGAGGACGCGGTGGCGCGCGGGGCGCACTGGGACGGGTCGCGCGAGTATCGCCGTTACCTCGCGCGGCTCGAAGCCGATCCGCGCTTCTCGCTCGCGGGGGCGTCGAGCCTCGTCTATTCGGGGCCGGACCAGCTGGTCGCGCTCGGCGTCATGCACGACACAGCGGCCTGGCAGGACGCGCGCGGATAGCCCTGGCCGGCCGCGGAGGGCGGCCTGCCCCGTCGATACCGCCCCTGCGGATCAGGCGCTAGGATGCGGCGTCGCATCATTCCGGAGCAGCCCATGGCCCTCAGCCTCGTGATCCACCGCCCCGACGGCACCGGCGACGGCGCCGATGCGATGCGCGCGGCCGTCCGTGACGCGGTGTGGGAGGTGGCGGACACGCATTGGGCGGTGACGGAGGACGCGATGCTGGTCTCGGGCGATCTCTCGCCCGACTACCTGCTCGACCATTTCCGGCGCTGCCTGGCGCGGCGCGGCTTCCAGACGACGGGCGAATTGCTGGTCGCGGCCGTCGGTCCCCGTGCCGCATGGTCCGGCCTGGGGGGCGAGGCGGAGGCCTGGCTGCGCGACGCGCTGGGCGGATGAAGCCCGGCGGGCGCCACGCGCGCCCCGCCGCGGCAGGAGCGAGACGCGGGCGGAACAGCTTCGCGCCATGGTTGCCGGGCGGGGTGGGAAACTTGCTATAAACGCCCCGCGACCACCCTGGGGCGGGTGGACGCCACCACCGGCACCATCCAGGGTCGCCGGCGGCCCCCCGCGCCTCGCCTCCCGGAGACCTGTCCATGTCGATCGCTCGCGGTTGCATCCGGGGTGCCCTGGCCCTGCTGTGCTGCCTGGCGGCGTGGGCGGCGGGCGGGGCGGCTTCCGCGCAGGACGGCGCGCTGCGTATCAAGGTGGTCGGCGGGCTCGCCGATGTCAGCCAGTATGTCCGCTACGAGGAGCCCTTCTGGCGCCGCCGCATCACCGAGCTGACGCAGGGGCGCATCGTGGCCGAGATCGCGCCCTTCGACCGCGCCGGCATCCGCGGGCAGGAGATGCTGCAGCTCATGCGGCTCGGCGTCGTGCCCTTCGGCACGGCGCTGCTCGCCATCAGCTCCACCGAGGAACCGGAGTTCAACGCGGTGGACCTGCCGGCGCTGTCGCCCGACATGGCGACGCTGCGCCAGACGCTGAGCGCCTTCCGCCCGCATCTCGAGGAACTCCTGCGCGAGCGGTACGGGATCGAGCTGCTGGGCGTCTACACCTATCCCGCGCAGGTCGTCTTCTGCACGCGCCCGTTCAACGGCCTGGCCGAGCTGTCCGGCCGGCGGGTGCGGACATCCTCCGTCGGGCAGTCGGAGATGATCCAGGCGCTCGGCGCCACGCCCGTCGTGACGCCCTTCGCCGAGATCATGCCCGCCATCCGCTCCGGCGTCGTCGAATGCGCCATCACCGGCACGCTGTCGGGCAATGCGGTCGGGCTGCACGAGGTGACCAGCCATGTCCATGCGATGGCGATCACCTGGGGCATCTCGGTCTTCGGCGCGAATGCCGCGGCCTGGGCTTCGCTGCCGGCTGAGCTGCAGGCGGCGATGCGCGCCGGCGTCGCCGAGCTGGAGCAGGAGATCTGGGCGGCCGCCGACCGCGAGACGGGCGAGGGCCTGGCCTGCAACGCCGGCCAGCCCGCCTGCAGCACCGGCCGCCGCGGCAGCATGACGGTGGTGCCCGTCTCCGCCTCGGACGACGAACGCCGGCGGCGGCTGCTGACCGAGGTCGTGCTGCCCCGCTGGGTCAGCCGCTGCGGCCCCGACTGCGTGGAGGCCTGGAACCGGCGCCTGGCGCCGGTCTTCGGCATCCAGGCGCGGTCGGAGTAGGCGCGCCCCCCGATGCAGACCGCCAGGCGCCTCCGGCTTGCCGTCTTCGCCGCCGGGTTCCTGCTGCTGCTCGCGCAGGCCGTCGCGACGGGGCTGCTGCTGCAGCGCGCCCGCGACGCCGCGCTGGCCGCGACCTACGACACGGCCAGCCGCGTCAGCCGCGCGGTGGAAGCCTCCATCAACCGCAACTTCGTCCAGGTGGACGCGATGCTGGCGGGGCTGCCCGCCATCCTGGCGCCCTTCGCCCGCGACGGCCGCTTCGACGCGAACGGCGCCGGCCGCGTCCTGCGGGAGATGAACAACCAGAACTTCACCTTCCGCGACGTGCTGCTGGTCGGCCCCGACGGCATGCCCATCACCAGCGGGCTGGCCGTGTCGCGCCGCCGGCCGCTGCCCATCCCGCTGGGGTCGGGCAACGCCGCGCTGGCGCCGCAGGCGGGGTCGGTGGTGATCGGCGGGCCGGTGCAGAACCCGGCCACCGGCGAATGGGCGCTGTTCTTCGCCCGCAGCGTCGTCATGCCCGCGCTCGGCCAGGTCACGGCGGTGGCCGAGGTGCCGGTGCCGCTCGTCGGCAGCCTGCTCTCGGTGGGCGGGGAAGCGCCGGGGCTTCGCGTGACGCTGGAGCGGGACGACGGCACGCTGCTCGCCTCCCTGCCGCATGACGAGACGCGGATCGGCCGGCGCCTGAGCGTCCCGGCCACCCAGTTCGCCGGGCGCGACGTGGTGCACAGCCGCTTCACGGATGTCCCCGTGCTGGCCTCCGTCCGGCCGACGCTCTACCCCTCGCTCGTGATCGCCGCGACCATCGAGCTCGGCTCCGCCCTGGAAGGTTGGGAGCGCGACCGCGAGCGCGCGCTGATCGTCTCCGGCGCCTTCGCCGCGCTGGTGCTGGCGTTGGCCGCGGCGCTGCTGCTGGGCCTGCGCCAGCGCGAGAAGGTGGAGGCGGAGCGCGCCCGCTGGCGCTCCACCCTCGAGAATGCGCTGGAGAGCATGTCGGACGGCTTCGTGATGTTCGGCCCCGACGACCGGCTGATCGCCTGCAACCAGCGCTACAAGGAATTCTACGCGATCTCCGCGCCCTTCATCAAGGCGGGCGCGGCCTTTCGCGACATCATGCGGGAGGGCGCGAGCCGCGGGCAGTATCCGCAGGCGATCGGCGACGTCGAGGCCTTCATCGACGAGATGGATGCCTGGCGCCATGCCAACAACCCGCCGATCGAGCGGCTGCTGCCCGACGGGCGCTGGGTGCTGATCACCGAGCGCAGCACGCCCGACGGCGGCACGGTGGGCATCCGGACGGACATCACCCCGCTGAAGCGCGCGATGGAGGAGCTGGCCTCGGCCCGCGACGCGGCGCGTGCGGCGGGCGAGGCGAAGAGCCAGTTCCTCGCGCGGATGTCGCATGAGCTGCGCACGCCCCTGAACGGCGTGCTGGGCTTCGCGCAGGTGCTGCTGCGCGACCCGACGCTGACGCCCGAGCAGCGCGACCAGGTGATCACCCTGCACGATGCCGGGCGCCACCTGCTGGAACTTGTGAACAGCCTGCTCGACCTGTCGAAGATCGAGGCCGGCAAGCTCGACCTGCACCTGCGCGACGTGGCGGTGCGCCCGCTGCTCGATGCCTGCGCCGGGCTGCTGGGGCCGGAGGTGGACCGCAAGGGCATCGCACTCGTCCTCGACATCGCGCCCGGCACGCCGGCGGCGGTGGAGGCGGATGCGACACGCGTGCGGCAGATGCTGCTGAACCTGCTGTCCAACGCGGTGAAGTTCACCCCGCCGGGCGGCCGCGTGGATTTCCGCGTCTCGCCGCTCGGCCGCGGGCGGACCGGCCTGCGGATCGAGGTGCAGGACACCGGCCCCGGCGTCCCGGCCGAGAAGCGGCACCTGCTGTTCGAGGATTTCTCCCAGCTGTTCCCGGTGGCGGGAGAGGGCGCGGGCACCGGGCTAGGCCTCGCCATCTCGGCGCGGCTCGCCGCCGCCATGGGCGGGCGGATCGGCTGCGCGCCGGAAACGCGGCAGGGCGCGCTGTTCTGGGTGGAGCTGCCGCTGAAGGAAGTGCCGCTTCCGGCCGCCGTCGCGCCGCCGCCGCCGGCCGAGGCGCCGGCCGAGGCGCCGGGCCGCAGCCTGCGCGTGCTGGTGGCCGACGACGTGGCGGCCAACCGCATGGTGGCGCGCGCCATGCTCGTCGCCGCCGGGCATCGCGTGGACAGCGCCGCGGATGGCGCGGAGGCGCTGGACGCCGTCCGGCGCGAGACCTACGACGTGGTGCTGATGGACGTGCAGATGCCGGTGATGGACGGGCTCGACGCCACGCGCCGCATCCGCGAACTCGGCGGCCGCAACGGGCGCGTGCCGATCCTGGCCGTCACCGCCTCCGCCCTGCCCGAACAGGTGGCGGCCTGCCAGGCAGCGGGGATGGACGGCCACCTGCCGAAGCCGATCGACCGCGAATCCCTCCTCTCCGCGGTCGCGCGACTGGCGGCGGGCGGCAAGCTCGCCATGCCTGTCGCCGCCAGCCCGGCCGAGCCCGAGGCGCCGCTGCTGGACGAGGCGGCGCTGCGGAGCCTGGCCGCCGATCTCGGCCCCACCGCCGATGCGGTGATCGCCGAATTCGTGGCGGAGCTGCGGCTGGGCTACGAGACGCTGTCGACGCCGGCCATCGCATCGGATGCGGGGCGGCTGCGCCATGCCGCGCACCGTATGCTGGGCGCGGCGCGGACGCTCGGCGCGCGTCGGCTGGCGGGCGCGATCGAGGCGCTGCAGGCGGAGGCCCATGCAGGCGCGAACCCTGCCGCCGCGCTGCGCGCGGTGCTCGACATCGCTTCCCGCACCCTGCCCCTGGCCGAGGCGCCGCTCGCGCTGCGCGCCGTGAACGACCCGGCCCCGGGCCAGCTGGCGGCAACCGGCGCGGGGGGCTGAAGCCGGGCGGCACGGACCGCCGGGCGCCGCGTCAGCCCAGGCTGCCGATCCGCTCCGCCAGCAGGTCGAAGAAGGCGGGCGCGTCGAGCGTTTCCAGCAGCGTCGCGTTGGCCGGCCGGCCCAGCCGGCCCCAGCGGTCGATCACCGTCCGCCCGCGCGAGGGGCCGGAGGTGCAGTCCACCTCGCACCCCACCGCCCGCGTGCCGAACAGGCCAGGGGCGATCGCCCAGGCGACGGCGCAGGGGTCGTGCAGCGGGAAGCCGCGCATCCCGAACCGCTTCGAGGGCGGCAGCGCGCGCAGGATGGACAGCGCCGCCCGCCAGCAGCGCCCGCCCGGCCGCGCCGCCAGCGCCGCCACCAGCTCCGGCGTCACGAAGGCCTGCGCGGTGAGGTCCAGCGTCGCCATCGCCAGCGGCCGGCCCAGCCGGAACAGCAGGGCCAGCGCCTCGGGGTCGTTCCAGGCGTTGAACTCGGCCGCCGGGGTGATGTTGCCCTCGGTCCAGGCCCCCGTCATCAGCACGATCTCCGCCACCCGCCCCGCCAGCGCGGGTTCGGTCGCGAAGGCAAGGGCGAGGTTGGTGGCGGGGCCGAGCCCGATCACCGTCACGCTGTCCGGCGCCGCGGCCCGGAGCAGGTCCCGGATGGCATCGGCCGCAAGGCCGGGCGCCGCGGGCGGGCCCTCGGGCAGCGCCACGCCGCCGATCCCGTCCTCGCCATGCACAGCCGTCTCGGCGCGGAAGGGCGCCATCAGCGCGCCGGCGCTGCCGCCGACGACGGGCACCGGCCGGCCGGCCAGCCCGACCACCGCCCGCGCATTCGCCAGCGTGCGCTCCAGCCCCACATTGCCGCCGGCCACCGTGACCAGGCGCACGTCGAGCTCCGGCGAGGCGAGCGCGAGCCACAGCGCGATGGCGTCGTCCGTGCCCGGGTCGCAGTCGATGATCGCGGGCTTCGGCATCACGGAAGCTCCGCCTCGACCAGCGAACACCAGAAGGCCGCGCCATGGGCCAGGGCGGCGTCGTTGAAGTCGAAATGCGGGTTGTGGTGCCAGCCCTCGGGATGCGCCGGATCGCCGGTGCCGAGCCAGGCATAGGCGCCCGGCACGCGGGCGAGGAATTCCGAGAAGTCCTCCCCCGCGGTGATCGGCGGGTGGCCATCCTGCGCGGCGGCCGCGCCCGCCCGCGCGGCGCGCAGCATGACGGCGGCCTGCGCGGGGTGGTTCACGGTGGGCGCCAGGCGGCGGATGTAGCGGGGCTCCGCCCGCAAGCGGTGCAGCGCCGCCGCGGCCTGCGCGATCTCGCCCAGGCGGCGCTCGACGTGGCCGCGCACGGCTTCGTCCAGTGCGCGCGCAGTGCCCTTCAGGAAGACCTCGGCGGGGATGACGTTCGGCGCGGCCGCGCTGCCGGCCGCGATGTGGCCGACGCTGACGACGGCGGTGCCGAGCGGATCGACCTCCCGCGAGGCGATCGCCTGGATGGCGGCGATGAACTGCGCGGCAGCCAGCGTCGCATCGGTGCCGAGATGCGGCTTCGCGCCATGCGTGCCGGCGCCGAGGAAGCGGACCTCCCAGGTATCCGAACTCGCCAGCACCGCCCCGCGCGGCACCGCGACGGTGCCGAGCGGCAGGCCCGGCAGGTTGTGCAGGCCGTAGACCGCATCCACCGGGAAGCGGTCGAACAGCCCCTCCTCCGCCATTGCCGCGGCGCCGCCGAGCGATTCCTCGGCGGGCTGGAAGACCAGGTGGACGGTGCCCGCGAAGCGGTCGCGATGCGCCGCCAGCCACTGCGCGGCGCCGAGCAGCATGGCCGTGTGCCCGTCATGCCCGCAGGCATGCATCCGGCCCGGGACCTCGCTGGCATGGGGCAGGCCGGTCGCTTCCGTCATCGCCAGCGCGTCCATGTCGGCGCGGAGCGCGACGGCGCGGTTCCCCGGCCGGCCCCGCAGCGTGCCGACCACGCCGGTGCGGGCGATGCCTTCCGTCACCTCGATCCCCCAGCCGCGCAGCAGCGCAGCCACCTTCGCCGCCGTCCGCCTCTCCTCGAAGCCGAGTTCGGGATGGCGGTGGAAGTCCCGTCGCCACGCCGTCATGGCCGGGGCGAGCGGGGACAGGTCGTCCGGGGTGGGCAAGCGCGGGTGCTCCGGTTGCGGTGCCGTGCCGCAGCATGGCACGCTGCGGCCGCCCCACACAGACCCGGATGCGATGGAGTTCTGGCAGGATTTCGCGCCGCGCCCGGCGCCCGCCGCGGCCTGGACCGACGAATACCCCGCGACGATGCCGGACGGCACCGCGCTGGCCCTGCCGCTGCGCGACCTCGGCGCGACGGCGGTGGCAGGCTTCGTCGCCAACCAGGCGGGCTTCGGCGTGGTGCGGCGGCTGTCCGGCTGGATGGCGGAGATCGCGGCGCCGCTGGGCGCCGAGGTGGTGGTGGGGCTTCCCACCCTGGGCCAGGTCTTCGCGCCCGCGATCGCAGAGTCGCTCGGCCACGCGAACTGGGTCGCGCCGGGCTGGTCGCGCAAGCGGTGGTATGAGGAACGGCTGAGCGTCCCCGCGCAGTCCATCACCAGCCCCGCCGAGCGCCGGCTCTGGCTCGACCCGCGCCTGGTGCCGCGGCTCGCGGGGCGGCGCGTGCTGCTGGTGGATGACGTGATCTCCACCGGCGGCTCGGCGCGCGCCGGCATCGCGCTGCTGGCGGCGGCCGGGGTCCGGCCGGCGGCGCTGCTGGTGGCGATGGCGCAGGGCGACCGCTGGGCGGCGGACTGGCCCGCCGACATCCCGCTCCGCGCCGTCTTCGCCACGCCGGTCTTCGCGCGGGGCGGCGCGGGCTGGGCGCCCCTGCCCGGCTCCGCCCCGCTGGCCGCCTGCCCCCTGATGCCGAAGGACCCTGCCGCATGACGCTCCGCGCCGCCCTGCTGGCCGCGAGCCTGTTCGCCGCCCCCGCCCTGGCGCAGGACGCGATCCGCATCGGGGTCGAGGCCGGGCCGACCAGCCTCGACCCGCATTTCGCCAGCCTCATCACCAACATCGCCTTCAGCCGCCACGTCTTCCAGCCGCTGATGGAGCAGGACCACCGGCAGGACCTGCGGCCGGCGGTGGCCACATCGATGCGGGCGGTGGACGCGCTGACCTGGGAGGTGACGCTCGACCCCCGCGCGCGCTTCCATGACGGCGCGGCGGTGACGGCCGACGACATCGCCTTCACTATCGCCCGCGCCGGCGACGTGCCGAATTCGCCGTCCAGCTTCCGCTACGCGACGCGGCCGATCGCGGGGGTGGAGGCGGTGGATGCGACCACGATCCGCATCCGCACCGCCCAGCCGACGCCGCTGCTGCCGAACTTCCTCGCGCTCGTCATGGTGGTCAGCCGCCGCCACGGCGAGGGTGCGACCACGGCCGACTACAATTCCGGCCGCGCGATGGTGGGCACCGGGCCCTTCCGCCACGTCTCCTGGCAGCCGGGCAGCCCGGTGGTGATGGAGCGCAACCCCGCCTTCCACGGCGTCGCGCCGGCCTTCGCCCGGGCGGAGTTCCGCCCCATCGCCAATGCCGGGGCGCGCGTGGCGGCGCTGCAGGCGGGCGACGTGGACCTCATCGAGATCGTGCCGCCCGACCACTTCGCGCGCTTCCGCGCCGATCCGCAGCGCTTCGCGGTGGCGGAAAGCCCGTCCAACCGCCTCATCTTCCTGACGCTGGACAGCGACCGGGAGGACAGCCCCTTCGTCCGCGGCAAGGACGGCGCGCGCATCGCCAACCCGCTGCGCGACGCGCGCGTGCGCCGCGCCCTCTCGCTCGGCATCAACCGCGATGCGCTGGTCTCCCGCATCCTCCAGGGCCAGGCGCTCGCGGCCGGCGATCTCGGCCCGCCCGGCTATTTCGGCACCTCGCCCGACCTGACGCCGCCGCCCTTCGACCCCGAGGCGGCGCGGCGCCTGCTGGCGGAAGCCGGATGGGCGCAGGGCTTCGCGGTGCAGGTGAACGGCCCGAACGACCGCTTCGTGAACGACGAGCAGGTGGTGCAGGCGATCGCGCAGATGTGGACGCGGCTCGGCCTCGCCGCCACGGTGGAGACCCGCACCCGCGCGGTGTGGCTGAGCGAGGCGGCGCAGCTTCGCTACAGCGTGAACCTGGCCGGCTTCAGCCCGAACCCGGAGGTGCTGGGGATGCTGGAGACGCAGATCCACAGCTGGGACACCGCGCTCGGCCTCGGCACCGCCAATCGCGGCCGTTTCAGCAACGCCGAGGTGGACGCGCTGATCCAGCGCGCCCGCACCACCATCGACGACGGGGAGCGCCGCGCCCTGACCCAGCAGGCGACACGGCTTGCGCTCCGCGACCAGACCGCGCTGATCCCGCTCTACTTCCAGGTCAACACCTGGGCGATGCGCCGCGGCTTCTCCTACGAAGCCCGAACCGACGAGATGACCTTGGCCTTTTCCGCCGGGAGAGCCCCACGATGAACGACCCCGTCGCCCCCGCCATCCGCGCCCGCGCCGTCCAGGCCGCGCGCGGTTCCGCCCCCTTCGACCTGCTGCTGATGGGCGGCACCGTCGTGGATGTCGCGACGGGCGAGCTGCGGGCGGCCGATATCGGCATCGTCGGGCCGATCATCGCCTCGGTCCACCCGCCGGGACTGCGGGAGGACGCGGCCGCGGTCGAGGACGTGTCCGGCCGCTTCCTCGCGCCCGGCTTCATCGACAGCCACCTGCACTACGAAAGCAGCCTGATGGCGCCGGCGGACTACGCCGCCTGCGTCGTCCCCGCGGGCACCACCACCTGCGTCTGGGACCCGCATGAGCTGGCGAACGTGCTGGGCCTGCCCGGCGTGCGCTGGGCAATCGAGGCCAGCCGCGACCTGCCGCTGCGCAGCCTGGTCGCCGCGCCGTCCTGCGTGCCATCCGCACCGGGGCTGGAGGTGGCGGGGGCCGAGATCGGGCCGGCCGAGATGGCGGAGATGCTCGCCTGGCCCGAGATCGCGGGCGTGGCGGAGGTGATGGACATGCCCGGCGTGCTGCGCGGCACCGCGCACATGCAGGGCATCGTCGGCGCCGGCCTCGCCTCGGGCAAGAACGTCAACGGCCATGCGCGCGGCATGGTGGACGGCGACCTCCAGGCCTATGCCAGCGCCGGCGTCACCTCCTGCCACGAGATCGTGGGGCCGGAGGACTTCGTCCAGAAGCTGCGCACCGGGATGACGGTGGAGCTGCGCGGCAGCCACGACTACGTGCTGCCCGGCGTGCTGACCGCGCTGGCGGCCCTGCCGGCGCTGCCGCCGAACCTCGTCTTCTGCACCGACGACATCTTCCCCGACGAGCTGATGCAGAAGGGCGGCCTGCGGGACACCATCGCGCGCATCGTCGCGCGCGGGATGAACCCGATCCACGCCATCCGCTGCGCCACGCTGCACGCCGCGATGCGCCTGAAGCGCGACGACCTCGGCCTGGTCGGCGCGGGGCGGCAGGCCGACATCGTGGTGCTGTCGGACCTGCCGTCCGTGGCGGTGGAACGCGTCTTCGCGGCGGGGCGGCTGGTGGCGAGGGACGGCCGGCTGCTGGCGCCGCCGCGGCGCAGCCCGGGGCCGCGGGACACAGTGAAGCTGTCCCCCCAACCGATCGAGGCCTTCATGCCGAAGGTGAACGGCGTGGGCGACGGGCGCGCGCGGCTGCGGAAGATCGTCGGCGCGCGCCACGGCAAGTGGGGCACGGTGGAGGTGGAGGTCCGCAACGGCTTCGCCGCCCCCCCGCCGGACCACGCCCTCATCACCATCATCCACCGCCATGGCCGCGCCCCCGCCATCCCGCGGACCTGCATCATCGAGGGCTGGGGCGAGCCGCGCGGCGCCATCGCCACCACCATCAGCCATGACAGCCACAACCTGCTGGTGCTGGGGCGCGACGCGGCGGACATGCAGGCGGCGGCCAATGCGCTGATCGGCTGCGGCGGCGGCATGGCGGTGGCGCGCGGGGGGCGGGTGACGGCGCTGCTGCCGCTGCCCATCGCCGGCCTGCTGGCCGAGACCCCGCCGGAGGAGACGGTGGCGAATTTCGCGAAGCTGCGCGAACAGGCCGACATGGTGATCGACTGGCAGCTGCCCTTCCGCGTCTTCCGGGCGATGACGGGCCTGTCGCTCGCCTGCAACCCGGCGCCGCACCCGACCGATCTCGGCCTGACGGACGGCGCGACGGGCGAGGTCTTCGACCCCGCCGAGCCGATCCCCGCCTGAGGAGCCACGCCATGCGCCGCCGCCACCTGCTGTTCGCCGCCGCCCTGCCCGCGCCCGCCCTGGCGCAGCGCCCCGACCAGGCCGGGCGGCCCTGGTCGCCGCCGACGCGCATGGTGATCCCCTATGGCGCCGGCAACATCACCGACCAGGTGGCGCGCGTGCTGATCGACGTGCTGGGCCAGCGGCATGGCTGGCGCATCGCCGCCGACAACCAGCCCGGCGCCGGCGGGATGCTCGGCGCCAACAACCTCATCCGCGCCCCGGCGGATGGCAGCGTCTGCGGCGTGGTCGCCGCGGCGGCGCTGACCATCCTGCCGCACATCCAGCGCAACCCGCGCTTCGACCCCTTCCCCGAACTCGCGCCCGTCACCGGGCTCGCCATCTCCAGCTCGTTCCTGGCCGTGCATGCCTCGCTGCCGGTGCGGACGCTGGCGGAGCTTGCGGCCCATGCGCGCGCGCGGCCGGCGGACAACCCGGTGTTCTACTATTCCCCCGGCAACGCGACCGTGCCGCACCTGAACCTGGAGGCGCTGCGACGCGCGCTCGACTTCCCGATGCAGCACGTACCGTACCGCACCAGCCAGGCCGGCAACACGGACCTGCTGGCGAACCGCGTGCAGGTGACGATGGACAGCTTCTCCATCACGCTGCCGCACATCCAGGCGGGCACGCTGCGGCCGCTCGCCTTCAACGGCGCGCAGCGCCACCCGCTGCTGCCGGAGGTGCCGACGATGGCGGAAGCGGCGCCGGGGGTGCAGCTGATGAATGCCTGGATGGCGGTGTTCTTCCCCCGCGCCACCCCCGCCGCCACGGTGGACCGCGCGGCGGAGGACCTGCTGGACGCGGTGAATTCGCCGGCTTTCGCCGAAAGGCTGCCGGTCGGAACCAGCCCCTTCGCCCTCGGCCCCACGGAACTGGCCGAGCGCGTGCGGAGCGAGGGCGCGCGGATCGGCCGGCTGATCGCCGAGATCGGGCTGACGCCCGACTGACCCGCCCGCCCGGGAAGCCCTTCCCGGCGCCCGCCTATGCCACCGCGATGCAGTCGATCGACAGCAGGAAGTCCGGATGCGCCAGCCGCGCGGATTCCGTGGTCTGCCGCGCGGGGTAGTTGCCCGGCTCGAAATACGTCTTGAAGATCGCGTCGAACTCCGCGTAGCGCCCCATGTCGGTCAGCGCGACATTCATCTTCACCGCGCGGTCGAGCGAGCTTCCCGCCTCCTCCAGGATCGCCTGGATGTTCCGCATCACCTGGTGCAGCTGCGCGGCGAAGTCGCCCTTCGCGATCTGGCGGTCGCCGTGGAAGGGCGTGGCGCCGGTCACATAGACCATGCCGCCCGCCTTGACGGCATGCGAAACGCCCGACCGCATCCAGGTGACCTTGGGCGACGTGATGACCTGCCGGTCCATGATGGCTTCCCTCCTGCGTGCCGGGACGAGTTTAGGCGCCGGGCCGCGCGTGGGAAGCCGCCACGGCGCTTGCAAGGGGACGGGGTTGGCGCACTATCCTGCAATCGATTGTCCGGACCGCGGACGCAGGAGGAAACAATCATGGTCCCCACCACGCGCCGCGCCCTGCTGGGCGCCGCCGGCCTCGCTCTCGCCGCTCCGTCCCTCGCCCGGGCGCAGGCCACCAGCCTGAAGGTCATGGTCTTCCCGGGCCTGGCCAACATGCCGCTTTTCGTCGGCCAGTCGCAGGGCTTCTTCGCCCGGCGCGGGCTGGCGGTGGAGATCCTCAACACCCCGAATTCCGACGTGCTGCGCAACGGCCTCGCCGCCGGTGACCACCAGCTGGTCGTGGCGGGCGTGGACAACGCGGTGGCGATGGCGGAAGCGGGCCACGACATCGGCATCCTCATCGGCGGCGACAGCGCCTTCAACGCCTTCTACGTGAAGCCGGAAATCAGGGACTGGGCCGACCTGCGCGGCCGGACGCTGATCGTGGATGCCCCGAACACCGCCTATGCGCTGGTCGGCTACAAGATGATGGAGATGAACGGCCTGCCGCGCGGCAGCTACACCATCCGCCCCACCGGCGGCACCTTCGCGCGCTACGAACTGATGCTGCGCGACCCCGACGCGCATGCCTCCATGCTGAACCCGCCCTTCAGCCTCCAGGCGGAGGACGCCGGGCTGCGCCGGCTGGCGACGGTGACGGAGGCGGTCGGCCCCTATCTCGGCAATGCCGGCTGGGCGATGCGCGACTGGTCGCGCCGCAACCCGGACGTCGTCGGGCGCTACCTTGCCGCCTATGTCGAGAGCATCCGTTGGATGCTGGCGCCCGCGAACGGCGATGCGGCGACGGCGCTGCTGGCCGAACGCCTCCGGCTCGCCCCCGCCATGGCGCGGCGCAACCTGGCGCTGCTGACGGCGCCGGGCACAGGCTCCGCGATCGACGGGCGCTTCGACCTGGAAGGATTCCGCACGGTGCTGCGCATCCGCGCCGAGGTGCTGGGAAGCTGGGGCGGCACGCCGCCCGCGCCCGAACGCTACCTCGACCTCGGCCACTGGGAACGCGCGGTCGCGTCGCTGTAGGCGCCCCCCTGGCCTGCGGCGGCCGCGGGCCAGGGGTTGCGGCCGCCCGGGTCACTCGGGGCCGGTGGTCCGGTCCCAGAAGCGGCTGGAGGACAGCACCGCCTCCCGCAGGTCGGCGGGTTCGCGCGCGCCTTCGGCGGCGGGAAGGCCGAGCACGGCGGCGCGGGCGAAGGCCGCCATGCGTTCGCCGGCCACGCGCATCGCATCGGGCGACTGCGTGGCAAGCTGGTGCGGGCCGCGGAACAGGTGGATCTCCCGCAGCTCCCGCGCGCGCTGGAAGGCGGCGAGCGAGCCCTCCAGCCCCTCCACGTAGTCGTAGGTGCCCTTCACCACCATCAGCGCGGGCCAGCGCGCGATGCCGGCGAGGACCTCGCCATCCGGGTAGTAGGTGGTGTTGCGCTCGACGCGCAGCGCGGCCTCCACCATGTCGTGCCCGGCGAGCCGCCAGCCGAGGCCGCCGCTGTTCGGGCCATACAGGATCGCGCCGGCGATGTTGGGCTGGCCGCGCGGCGGGCGGCAGGCCGTGCCGGGGCGGTCGCGGTCGCAATCCTCGACGAAGTTCTGGTGCATCGCCCAGGCGGTGGCGTAGCTGCCGCGCGAATAGCCGGCGACCACCACCGGGATGCCGTTCGCGCCGAGGCCCGCCAGCAGCCGCCCGCCCGCCGCGGCGCCTTCCAGCAATTCCCCGCCCGGCGTCAGCATCCGCAGCCCTTCCCCGGTTTCGAGCTGGTGGAGCATGCGGAACATGTCGCGCGCCTGCTCGGCCGTGTTGAAGCCGCTGACGCCGCCGGAGATGCCGTTGCCGCGACGGTCGGTCAGCAGCACGTCGAAGCCCGCGGCGTTGAAGGCCGCGGCGAAGCCGCGCCAGTGGCGCATCCCCGGCTGTTCGTTCCGCGCTGCCGCTACCGCATCGGGCACCCAGGCGCCCTGGGCGTTCCGGGCGAGGCCGGTGACGTCGGGGTCATCGAGCCCCGTCATCTCGTTGCCGCCGCCGTTGTTCATCACCACCAGGGCGCGCCGGCGCGTGCCGCCCGTCTCGACACCCGCGCCCTCGATGTACCAGCCGCGCAGCCGGATGGAGGTCTCGAGCCGGAGATGGGTGCGCTCGTAGCTGTCGCGCGGGGCGGCGAATTCCACGACGAAGCTGCGCGGCTCGGCCGCCGCGATCGGCTCGCCAAAGGGTGCGCGGCCGAAGAAGGCGGGGCGGCGGATGGCACGCAGGTCCACGTCGTTCGACTGCGGGTCGATCAGGCCAGCCGGGTCCACCGTGCCGGTGCGCCGCCGCTCGGCCGAGGTGAAGATGGCGGCGCCGGCGCGGGCAGCCCGCGCGCAGGCCTCCTCGGCCCGGCAGGCGACCCAGCGCGCCCGAATGCGGGCATCGGTGAAGTTCTCGGCGTGCCAGTCGCCGCGGTAGCCGGCGGGGGCGAACTGCGCGGTCGGCATGAAGGGGATGCAGACGCGGCGCCCGCCTTCCTCGGCCAGGTAGCCGGGCATCGCGCCGTTGCGGTCGTAGCCGACCTGCCTTTCGCAGTCGGGCGGCGGCGTGCCGGGATGCACGGCCGGCGCCTGCGCGGCGGCGGCGGAGGCGAGGCCGAGCGTGAATGCGGCAGCCAGCGCGGCGCGGGTGGGTCCTGGCATTCGTTCTTTCCGTGCGGACGTCATCGGAAGTCTCACGCGCAGCCGGGCGGGGGTCAATGCGACGGGGCGCGATGCGGACGGGTCAGGCCGGCAGCAGATCCACGCTCACCTCCAGCACCTGCCGCCCGCCGCCGAGCAGGATGCCCTTCACCGGGCTCACATCGGCATAGTCGCGTCCCCAGCCCAGCAGCAGGTGCTCATCCGACACCACCAGGTCGTTGGTCGGGTCGAGGTCCACCCAGCCAAGCCCCGGCCCCAGCCAGCAGCCGACCCAGGCATGGCTCTGGTCGGCCCCCTGCCGCCGCGGCTCGCCCGGCGGGGGGCGCGTGCGGACATAGCCCGAACAGTAGCGCGCCGGCAGGCCGAGCGCGCGCAGCCCCGCGATCATCAGATGCGCGAAGTCCTGGCAGACACCCGCGCGCTGCGACAGCACCTGCCCGACGGGGGTGGAGATGGTGGTGACGCCCGGCATGAAGGCGAAGTCCCGCCGGATGCGGGACGCCAGGTCGCGCAGGCCCGCCAGCACCGGCCGGCCGGGCGGGAAGCTTGCGGCGGCGTAGGCGCCAGCACCGGGATCGGCCGGGGCGTGGGGGCTGGGCAGCGCGAATTCCACCGCGTCCCATCCGGCGGGCGTCACGGCGGCGTCGCGCACGGCTTCCCAGGGCGGCGTCGCGGCATCGGGCGGCGGCGGCGGGAAGGCGACCTCCACCTCCGCCTCCAGCGTCACGCGCAGGCTGTCATGCGGCGCCTCCACCGACAGCCAGGTCACGCCATTGCCGAAATGGTCACGTCCCTCGCGCCGGTGCGCCGCCGGCGGCGACAGCGCGATGGAGGAAGACAGCACCACCTGCCCCGGCACGGCCCGCGGCGTCAGGTGCAGCAGGTGGCTCGCGAGATCCACCACCGCCCCGTAGCGATAGGTGGTGACATGCGTCAGCGCGTAGCGGGTCACGCCCCCGGGCCCCCGCCCAGCGCCTGCGCCCGCACATGGCTGACATAGCGCCGCGCCAGCGCGTCCGACAGCGCGCCGACCTCCCCCCCCAGCGCGAGGAGCGCGGCCGGCAGCGCCGCCGCGGCGGCATCGCGGTCCGCCGCCATCAGCACCCCATCCACCATCGCCGCCGGCCGGGCTGCGAGACGCCGCGCGGCGGCGGCCAGTGCATCCTCCGCCCCGCCGATCTCCGCCAGCCGTTCCGCCACCGCCGCCAGCTGGAAGCCCAGCGCGCGCGGGTTGCCCGGATCGGCCAGCACCAGGTCCAGCACCGGCGCGGGCTGCACGGCGGCAAGGTAGCGGGCCCGGTAGGTCAGCGTGGAATCGCAGAGCTCGAGCGCGAGGGGCAGCCCGGCCTCCAGCCGCGGCGCCGGCTCGGCCAGCACCTGGCCGAGGCTGCGCGCGGTCGCCGCCGCACGTTCCATCCGCCGCCCGAGGTCGAGGAACATCCAGGCGCCGCCGCGCACCATGTTCTCCGCCGCCAGGCCCGCCAGCCCGGTGCAGGCGCGGATGATCGCGCCCATCGCCTCGGCCAGCGCATCGGGCCCGACCGCGGCGGTCGCGAGCCGCGCGCGCGCTTCCTGGCCGAGCTGCGCGAAGGCGGCCCACATGTCATGCGTCAGCCGGTCCCGCACCGCGGATTGCGGCCGTTCCACCGCATCCACCAGCGCCGGCAGCGCGCCGTTCGGCCCTGCGGCGGCCAGCAGCGCGCGCGGCAGCGCGGCGCCGTCGGGCGGGCTCGCCGCGGCTTCCGCGCCCAGCAGGCCCGCCGCGTGCAGGCAACGCGCCAGCGCGCGCATCTCCGCGACCTCCCGCGGGACCGTCGCGCCGCGCAGCAGCCGCACCAGCAGGGAGCGCATCAGCCGCGCGGAGCCTTCGAGCCTTTCGAGGTAGCGGCCGAGCCAGAACAGGTCGTCCGCCACGCGGCTCGGCAACTCGCCCGAGGAACGGCGGATCGGCAGCATCGCGGCGCGCGGCGCGGTGGGGCCGCGGATCTCGCCGCCCTCCTCCGCCAGCACCCAGACATCCTTGGCGATGCCGCGGCGCGTCGGCGGGCCCGCGACCTCGCCGCCCTCCTCCAGCACCTGCGCGAGCCCGCCGGGCATGGCGCGCCAGCCGCCCTGCGCGTCGCGCAGCAGGAACATCCGCAGCATCACCGGCGCGGGGGCCAGCCCTTCCCCCGCGAGGCAGGGCGCGCAGGACGGCCGCGCCGGCCGCGTGGCGGCGAAGGTCCAGGGCGGAGCCGCGCCGGGCCTTGGGGCTGAGCCGGGGTCGAAGGCGTCGCGCAGCCGCCAGGCCTCCGGCGCGGCGCGCACCTCCCGCCGCGCCGCCTCGTCGCCGAGCCAGACGGTCTCGAGCGCGCCGAGCGCGAGATCCTCGCCGAGCAGGTGGCGCGCGCAGGCCGCGAGGTAGGGCGCGAGGCCCGGCGCCTCCGCCGCCATCGACCCCGGCGCATTGACCAGCCGCACATGGCCGCCGCGCATCGCCTGCATCAGCCCCGGCACGCCGCCGGCCTGGCCGAATTCCAGCGGGTCGCAGGCCTCGCCCCTGATGCGGCGGAGGATGACGTCGACGCGCCGCAGGCCGCGCAGGGTCTTCAGGAACACCTCCTCCCCCCGTACCGTCAGGTCGCCGGGCTCCACGAGTTCGAGCCCGAGCTCGCGCGACAGGAACAGGTGCTCGAGCCAAGTGTCCTGCCGGCTGCCCGGGGTCAGCAGGGCCAGGCGCGGATTGTCGACGCCGTCCGGCGCCAGCGCGTGCAGCGCATCGACCCAGGCATCGAGGAAGGGGCGCAGCGGGCGGAGCTGCACCGCGCGGAAGACCTCCGGCAGGATGCGGGCGAGCAGCGCGCGGTTCTCGGCGGCGAAGCCGACGCCGTTGGCCCCGCCGCAGCGATCGGCCGCGACCCGCCATTCGCCATCGGCCCCGCGCAGCAGGTCGGCCCCGTAGAAGGTCAGGCGTGGGAAGGGCCGCGCGGCCTCGGCCCGGCAGGGGCGCAGGAAATGCGGGTTGCCGTGGACCAGCCGCGCCGGCACCACGTCGGAGGAGAGCAGCGTCTGCGGCCCGTAGAGATCGTCCAGCACCGCGGCCAGCAGCCGCGCCCGCTGGCCGAGCCCGGCCTCCAGCCGGTCGAATTCCCGCCCCGTCAGGACCAGCGGCAACGGATCGCAGCGCCATGGCCGGTGCGGGCGGGCGGGGGTTGTGGGGGCATCGGGCCCAGGGGCCGCGGGGGCATCAGGCACGAGGACGGTCGCGACCCCCTCCTCCTCGAAGGCGCGGTCGAGCCGCTTCGCGCGTTCGGCGAGCGCCGGATGGCCGAGGGCGGAGATGGCGCCGAGCAGGCCGCGCCAGTGCGGGCGGATGCGGCCCGCCCCGTCCACCATCTCGTCGATCCCGGGCGGCGCGGTTCCCGCAGGCGCCGTCGGGCCGGTCAGGACGCGCGCCTCGGGCCCGGCCTGCCGGGCGTGGCGCGGAGGTGGCGCGCGGGGTCGGGCGCGCAGGACAGGACCGGGCTGCGGCCACGCGGCGCCGGCCGCGGCCGGATGGCCTGCGGCGACACCCCCGCGAGCCGGTCGCAGCGGTCGCTGGTGCGGTGCGTCGGCGCGGCGTGGATGCTCATGCGGGCCTCGGGAGGGTCCGGTGGTTCGGCATCCGCTATTCCACCGGAACGGCGTCCTCCGCAAGCGGTGCCACGGGGCGACCCGTCAGCGCAGCGTCGCCAGGGTGGCGGCCGGCGGCGAGCCCGGTTCGCGGTCGATCACCATCCACCACCGCACGATGGCGTCGCCCGGCAGGCTCGGCATGGCGAGCTCCACCCGCAGGTCGCCCGGCACGCGCCAGAGATGGCGGCTCAGCGGCTGGTCGCGCGGGTGTTCGGGGCCGTCCTCCGCCAGCTGCTCCGGCCGCCCGCCGAGGCGCCGCGCGGCGTCCTCCACCAGGTCGGCCGTCAGGATCGCGGCAGGCAGCGTCACCTCGACCCGCATCCGGTCGATCCGCGCGATCCCGTCCTCCCCGGTGTCGAGCATCAGCACGGCGCGTTCGCAGGCGCGGTCCGAGGCCCAGCCCGCCAGGCAGGGACCGGCCGCCGGCGCTACCTCCACCAGCCGCGGCAGGCCGGAGGCGACGATGCGGAAGCCGCGGGCGGCCAGCCGGATCCCGGCCTCCTGCAGGTCGGTGCCGGGGCCGAGGCCCTGCCAGCCTGCCGCAGGCACCGCCTGGCGCGGCGGCTCCACCGGGCGGGAGGTGAAGCCGAGCAGCGGCGCCGCGAGGGCCGCGAGGGCGGCGACCGCGAGGGCGGCCGGCAATCCGCGCCGGCGGGGGCGGGCATTTCCTGCCGGGTCGGCCGGGGCGTCTGCTGCTTCGACGAGGTCCATGCGGGCCCTACTCCTCCTGGGTGGCTGCCTGCCTTGCATCCGGCGTGCCAGCCCCCCGGCTGGACAGCGCCCCGGCCGCGGCGCCACCCTCGCGCCCATGACGAGGGGTCCGGGAGGGGCGGTCGATGGCTGACAGGTTCGCGCTGGTCACGGGGGGCGGCTCCGGCGTCGGCCGCGCGGCGGCGGTGGCGCTGGCCGCGGATGGGTGGGCGGTCGCGCTGCTCGGCCGACGGCGGGAGATGCTGGAGGAGACGGCGGGGCTGTGCGGCGGGGCGCGCACGCTGCTGCTGCCGGCCGACGTCGCCGACCCGGCTTCCGTGGAAGGGGCCTTCGCGACGCTGAAGGCGGAATTCGGCCGGCTCGACCTGCTGTTCAACAATGCCGGCACCAACGTCCCCGGCACGCCGTTCGAGGAGCTGACGGCCGAGCAGTGGCTGAAGGTGGTCGCGGTGAACCTCAACGGCATGTTCCTCTGCGGCCATGCCGCCTTCCGCATGATGAAGGACCAGGCCCCGCAGGGCGGGCGCATCATCAACAACGGCTCGATCAGCGCGCATGCGCCGCGGCCGGGCAGCGCCCCCTACACCGCGACGAAGCACGCGGTGACGGGACTGACCAAGTCCATGAACCTGGACGGCCGGCGCTTCGACATCGCGGTGGGCCAGATCGACATCGGCAACGCCCAGACCGCAATGGCCGAGCGCATGGCCCGCGGCGTGCCGCAGGCCGACTGGTCGATCAAGGCGGAGCCGCTGATGGATGTCGCGCATGTCGGCACGGCGGTCGCGCAGATGGCCGCCTGGCCGCTGGCGACCAACGTGCTGACCATGACCATCATGGCCACCAAGATGCCCTTCGTCGGTCGCGGCTGAACCCGCCCCGGGGCGCCGCCGAAGCAGTGGGAGAGGACGGATGAACAGGCTGGATCTGGCCGGACGGGTCGCCATCGTCACCGGCGGCGCGCGCGGCATCGGGCTTGCGGTCGCGCGGCGCATGGTCGTCTCCGGCGCCAGCGTCTCGATCTGGGACCTCGACCCGGCGGCGGCTGAGGAGAGCCGCGCCGCCCTCGCCGCCGACGGGACGGTGACGGCGGAGGTGCTGGACCTGACGGACGAGATGGCGGTGGCGGACGCCGCGCGCCGGACCGCGGCGGCGCACGGGAAGATCGACATCCTGGTGAACAACGCCGGCATCACCGGCGGCAACATGCCGAGCTGGGAGATCCCGGCGGAGCAGTGGCGCCGGGTGATCGACGTGAACCTGAACGCCCCCTTCATCGTTGCCTCCGCCGTGGTGCCGCACCTGCTGGCGAATGGCTGGGGGCGGATCGTCAACGTCGCCTCGGTGGCGGGGAAGGAGGGCAACCCGAACGCGGCGCATTACAGCGCCAGCAAGGCGGGGCTGATCGGCTACACCAAGTCGCTCGCCAAGGAACTGGCGCAGCGCAACGTGCTGGTGAACTGCGTCACCCCTGCCGCCGCCAAGACCGACATCTTCCGTCAGATGACGGAAGCCCACATCAACTTCATGCTCTCCAAGATCCCGATGGGGCGCTTCGTGGAGGTGGAGGAGATCGCGGCGCTGATCTGCTGGCTGGCCACGCCCGACTGCTCCTTCTCGACAGGCGCGGTCTTCGACGTATCGGGGGGGCGGGCGACCTACTGACGCTCCCTCCCCCACCCCCATGGAGGCTCCGGATGCGCGTGATGCTCGCCCTGCTCGCCCTCGCCGCCGCCGGCCCTGCCGCGGCCCAGCGCGACCCCGACCAGCTTGAGCGCGGCCGCGCGGTGGCGACGCAATGGTGCGCCAACTGCCATGCCGTCGGCCCCGGCGGGCCGGCGCCGCGCAGCGACGCCGCGCCCTCCTTCGCCTCCATCGCCGCGCGGCCGGGGACCACGCGCGCGGGGGTGGCGACCTTCGTCCGGCTGCCGCATCCCAACATGCCCGACCACGGCCTGACGGCGCGCCAGGCCGAGGACGTGGCGGCCTTCCTGCTGGCGCAGGGCGCGCGTTGAAGGCGCTGCTGGCCGATATCGGCGGCACCAATGCCCGCTTCGCGCTGCTGGATGGCGGCGCGGTCGGGGCGCCGCTGGTCATGCCCGTCGCCGCCCACCCGACCGCCGAAGCGGCGATCGCCACCGCGCTCGCGCAGCTCGCGCCCGGCGGCGGGGTGCGGCGCGCCGTCCTCGCCCTCGCGGGGCCGGTGCTGGGCGAGCCGGTGCGGCTGACCAACGCACCCTGGGCCTTCTCCCGCCCGGGGATCGCGGCGCGCTTCGGGCTGGACGGCGTGACGCTGGTGAACGACTTCGCGGCGCTGGCCCATGCCCTGCCCCATCTGGGGCCGGGCGACCTCCTGCCCCTCGGCGAGGGTGGCGGGGGGGAGGAGGATGCGCCGATGCTCGTGCTCGGCCCCGGCACCGGCCTCGGCATGGCGGCCTTCCTGCGGCGCGAGGGGCGGGCCATGCCGACGGAGGCCGGGCATATCGGCCTCGGCCCCGCCGATCCGTGGCAGGACCGGGTGGTGGCGGCGCTGCGCGAACGCTGCGGCCGGGCGGGGGTGGAGGAGGCCGTCTCGGGCCGGGGGCTCGCGAACCTGCATGCGGTGGTGGCCGCCCTGCGCGGCGCCGCGGTGCCCGCGCGGGACGCCGCCGGGGTGGTCGCCGCCGCCGGCGCCTGCCCGGTGGCGGAGGAGGCGGTGGGCCTGTTCCTCGACCTGCTCGCGAATTTCGCGGGGGACATGGCGCTGGCCTGGGGCGCGCGTGGCGGCGTGTTCCTGGCGGGGGGAATCCTGCCCCGGCTTGCCACGCGGCTTGACCCCCGCGCCTTCCGCGCCCGCTTCGAGGATCGCGCCCCGATGCGGGACTGGATGCGCGGCGTGCCCCTGTTCCTGGTCACCCATCCCGCCCCCGCCTTCCCGGGCCTGGCGGCGCTGGCGCGGGCAGGAAACGGGTAACGGGCGCGCGCTACCCTCCCGGCGCGCAAAGGCGGCGCTTCTATTCACCCCCCGGGTCATGCAAATAGGGGCCCCGCGGCGCGTTGCCGCCGGGGAGGGATGGAAAAGCGGCAGGCAGCGGCGCAGCCGAACAGGGGACCACGACCACATGGACACGACGCCGATGCCGCACGCGACCGCGGCCGCGCCCAGCAGCGGCGCGGGCCGGCAGGATGCCGCCGCGCTGCGGGACGCCATCATCCACAAGCTGACCTACGACCTGGGCAAGAGCCGCCTCGGCGCGCGCGACCGGGACTGGTTCATCGCCACCGCCCTTGCGGTGCGCGACCGCATCGTGGACCGCTGGATCGACCTGACGCGGGCCACCTACCAGTCCGGCGCGAAGCAGGTGTACTACCTCAGCCTCGAATTCCTCATCGGCCGGCTGCTGCGGGACAATGTCTGCAACCTCGGCCTGGCCGGCGAGGTGCGGGAGGCGCTGGAGCCTCTCGGCGTCGATGTCGAGAAGCTGCGGATCGCGGAGCCCGACGCCGCGCTCGGCAATGGCGGCCTCGGGCGGCTCGCGGCCTGCTTCATGGAAAGCATGGCAACCCTCGGCATCCCCGCCTTCGGCTACGGCATCCGCTACGACCACGGGCTGTTCCGCCAGCTGATCCGGGACGGCTGGCAGCGCGAATTCCCCGAGGACTGGCTGACCTACGGCAACCCCTGGGAATTCGCCCGCCCCGAGATCGCGCATGAGATCGGCTTCGGCGGCTCCGTCCAGGCCGTGAATGTCAGCGAGGCGCGGGTGCGCCATGTCTGGAAGCCGGCCGAGACGGTGGAGGCGGTGGCCTATGACACGCCGATCGTCGGCTGGCGGGGCGCGCATGTGAACACGCTGCGCCTGTGGTCGGCCCGCGCGGTGGACCCGCTGCGGCTGGATGCCTTCAATTCCGGCGACCATCTCGGCGCGCTGGCCAACCGGGTGAAGGCGGAAAGCATCTCGAAGCTGCTCTACCCGTCGGACGAGACGCCGGCGGGGCAGGAGCTGCGGCTGCGGCAGGAATACTTCTTCTCCTCCGCCGCGCTGCAGGACCTGGTGCGGCGGCATGTGCGCGTCTACGGCGACCTGCGCAGCCTGCCCGAGCGCGTCTCGATCCAGCTGAACGACACGCATCCGGCGATCGTCGTCGCGGAACTCCTGCGCATCCTGGTCGATCTGCACGACATACCCTGGGACGAGGCCTGGCAGATCACCCGCGACACGATCAGCTACACCAACCACACCCTGCTGCCCGAGGCGCTGGAGAGCTGGCCCGTGCCGCTGATGGAACGGCTGCTGCCGCGCCACATGCAGCTGATCTACCTGGTCAACGCCTTCCACCTCGACGAGGTGCGGGGCCGTTTCCCGGGCGACGGCGCGCTGCTGTCCTCCGTCTCGCTGATCGAGGAAGGGCACGGGCGGCGCGTGCGGATGGGGCATCTCGCCTTCGTCGGCTCGCACAAGGTGAACGGCGTCTCCGCCCTGCATTCCGACCTGCTGAAGAAGACCGTCTTCTCGGATTTCGACAGGCTGTTCCCGGGGCGGATCACCAACAAGACCAACGGCATCACCTTTCGCCGCTGGCTGCAGCAGTCGAACCCCGGGCTGACCGGGCTGCTGGTGGACGCCGTCGGCCCCGAGGTGCTGGACGACGAGCGTGCGCTGGAGAGGCTGCGGCCGCTGGCCGATGACGCCGCGTTCCGCGAACGCTTTGCCACGGTGAAGCGCGCCAACAAGCAGGCGCTGGCGGCGCTGGTGCGGGACCAGCTCCAGCTCCGCCTCGACCCCGACGCGGTGTTCGACGTGCAGATCAAGCGCATCCACGAATACAAGCGCCAGCTGCTGAACGTGCTGGAGGCGGTGGCGCTGTACGACGAGATCCGCAGCCAGCCGACGCGGGACTGGGTGCCGCGCGTGAAGATCTTCGCCGGCAAGGCGGCCAGCAGCTACCACCGCGCCAAGCTCATCATCAAGCTGGCGCATGACGTGGCGCGGGTGGTCAACAGCGACCCGACCGTGCGCAACCTGCTGAAGATCGTCTTCCTGCCGAACTACAACGTCTCCCTCGCCGAGGTGATCGTGCCGGCGGCCGACCTGTCGGAGCAGATCTCGACCGCGGGGATGGAGGCGTCGGGGACGGGCAACATGAAGTTCGCGCTGAACGGCGCGCTCACCATCGGCACGCTCGACGGCGCCAATGTCGAGATCAAGGAGCATGTCGGCGACGACAACATCTTCATCTTCGGCCTGACCACCGAACAGGTCGAGCAGCGCCGGCGGGAAGGCTGGCGCGGCGAGATGGCGGCCGCGACCTCCCGCCGCCTGCAGGAGGCGCTGGAGCAGATCGACGCGGGCGTCTTCTCCCCCGACGATCCCGCGCGCTACCGCGACCTGGTCGCGGGACTGCGGGGCAACGACTACTTCATGGTGGCCGCGGATTTCGAAAGCTACTACGCCACCCAGCGCCGCGTCGGCGACCGCTGGCGGGACAGCGCGGGCTGGTGGCGTTCGGCCGTCCTGAACACCGCCAACATGGGCTGGTTCTCCTCCGACCGCACCATCGCGGAATATGCCGGGGAGATCTGGCGGGTGCCGGTTCGTCGGTGATGGAAGCCTGGCGCGCGCCGCAGGCCGAGGTCGATGCCCTGCTGGCCGCGCGCCACGGCGACCCCTTCGCGTTGCTCGGCCCGCATCCCGCGCCGGGCGGCTTGGTGGTGCGCGCCTTCGTCCCGCACGCCGAGAACCTGGTGGTGCTGCCGGACGGGGGCGCGCCGGTCGCGCTCGTCCGGCGGCACGATGCCGGGCTGTTCGAGGGCTTCGTCCCCGGCGCCGCCCTGCCCTTCCGCTACCGCCTCGGCGCCCGCAACGCCGGCGGCGCGTGGGAGCTGGACGACCCCTATCGCTTCGGCCCGACGCTCGGCCCTCTCGACGACCACCTGCTGGTGGAGGGCACGCATCGGCGCCTGCATGAGAGGCTCGGCGCCCATGCGGCGATGCATGAGGGGGTGGCGGGCACCCGCTTCGCGGTCTGGGCGCCGAATGCCGCGCGCGTCTCCCTCGTCGCGCAGTTCAACGACTGGGACGCGCGGCGCCATCCCATGCGCAAGCGCCTCGACAGCGGGTTGTGGGAGATCTTCATCCCCGGCTTCGGCGCGGGCATGGCCTACAAGTTCGCCGTCATGTCGCATGACGGGCAGGAACAGCCCTGGAAGGCCGATCCCTACGGGATGGCGGCTGAGCTTCGTCCCTCCACCGCCTCCCTCGTCGCGGACGAAACGCCCTTCGCCTGGACTGATGCCGGCTTCCTGGCGCGGCGCGCTGCGGTCAATTCGCGCCGCGCCGCCATCTCCATCTACGAAGTGCATGCGCCATCCTGGCGGCGGCACCCGGACGGGCGTTTCTACAGCTGGGACGACCTGATCGGCTCCCTCATCCCGCATGTCTGCTGGATGGGCTTCACCCATCTCGAACTCATGCCGGTGATGGAGCATCCGCTCGACGAAAGCTGGGGCTACCAGCCGATCGGGATGCACGCGCCGACCGCGCGCATGGGCGACCCGCGCGGGCTGATGCGCTTCATCGACGCGGCCCATGCCGCCGGGCTCGGCGTAATCCTGGACTGGGTGCCAGCGCATTTTCCGCAGGACCCGCACGGGCTGATCCGCTTCGACGGCGGGCCGCTCTACGAACACCCGGACCCGCGGCGCGGCTTCCATGCCGGCTGGGGCACCGCCACCTTCGACTTCGGCCGGCGCGAGGTCGCGGCCTTCCTCGTCTCCAACGCGCTCTACTGGATGGGGCGCTTCCATGCGGACGGGCTGCGGGTGGATGCGGTGTCCACCATGGTGCATCTCGACCACGGCCGGGCGCCGGGCGAATGGGCGCCGAACCCGGATGGCAGCACCGAGAACCACGAGGCGGTGGCCTTCCTGCGGCGCGTCAACGAACTGGTGGCGGAGGAGCATCCCGGCGCCGCCATGATCGCGGAGGAGGCGACGAGCTTCCCCGGCGTGTCCCACCCCGTCGAGCGCGGCGGGCTCGGCTTCCAGTTCAAGTGGAACATGGGCTGGATGAACGACACGCTGCGCTACGTGAAGCTCGACCCGATCCATCGCCGCTGGCACCATGCCCTGGTCACCTTCGGCCTAATGTATGCCTGGAGCGAGGATTTCGTCCTGGCGCTGAGCCATGACGAGGTGGTCCACGGCAAGGGATCGCTGCTCGGCCGCATGCCGCGCGGGCGCAGCGTGGATGACTGGGAACGCTTCGCGACGCTGCGGGCCTATTTCGCCTTCATGTGGGGCCATCCCGGCAAGAAGCTGGTCTTCATGGGGGCCGAGCTTGCGCAGTGGCGCGAATGGTCCGAGGCGCGGGAGCTGGACTGGTGGCTGCTGCAACACCCGGCCCATGCGGGCGTGCAGGCGCTGATGCGGGAGCTGAACCTGCTCTACCGCGCCATCCCCGCGCTGCACGCGCGCGACTGCGAGCCGGAGGGCTTCCGCTGGATCGACGCCGACGACGCGGAGCGGTCCACCTTCACCTGGCTGCGCTTCGACGGCGAGGGCGGGCCGCCGGCCGCCGTGCTCTGCAACTTCACGCCGGAGCCGCGGCGCGGCATCCGCATCGGGCTTCCCAGGGCCGGACGCTGGCGCGAAGTGTTGAACACGGACGCCGCCTGTTACGGCGGCTCGGGCGAGGGCAATCTGGGCGCGGTGCGGGCCGAATCGATCCCGCATGGCGGCTTCCCCGCCAGCGCGGAGGTGGTGCTGCCGCCGCTGGCCACGGTCTGGCTGCTGTTCGACGACGACGCCGAGGAGGATCCAGGCGATGCCGCGTAGCTTCGAACCCGCGCCCGCGCCGCTGGCGCGCACCGCCATGGCCTTCGTCCTCGCCGGCGGGCGCGGGTCGCGCCTGATGGAACTGACGGACCGGCGCGCCAAGCCCGCGGTCTTCTTCGGCGGCAAGTCGCGCATCATCGACTTCGCGCTGTCGAACGCCATCAATTCCGGCATCCGCCGCGTGGCGGTCGCCACCCAGTACAAGGCCCACAGCCTGATCCGCCACCTCCAGCGCGGCTGGAACTTCCTGCGCAGCGAACGGAACGAGAGCTTCGACATCCTCCCCGCCAGCCAGCGCACCAGCGAGACGGCGTGGTACGAGGGTACGGCGGATGCCGTCTACCAGAACATCGACATCATCGCCGACCTCGCGCCGCGGCACATCGTCATCCTCGCCGGCGACCACATCTACAAGATGGACTACGAGCACATGCTGGCCCAGCATGTGGAAAGCGGCGCCGACGTCACCGTGGGCTGCGTCGCCGTCCCCCGGCTGGAAGCGCGGGGCTTCGGCGTGATGCATGTGGACGAGCATTGCCGCATCCTGGAATTCATGGAGAAGCCGCAGGACCCGCCTGGCATCCCGGGGCGCGAGGACCTGGCCCTCGCCTCCATGGGCATCTACGTCTTCGAGACGCGGCTGCTGTTCGACCAGCTGAAGCGCGACGCCGCGACGCCGGGCAGCCAGCGTGACTTCGGGCGCGACATCATCCCCTTCCTGGTGAAGCACGGGAAGGCGGTGGCGCACCGCTTCGAGGACAGCTGCGTCCGCTCCTCGGCCGAGGCGAAGCCCTATTGGCGCGATGTCGGCACGGTGGATGCCTACTGGGAAGCCAATATCGACCTGACCGACGTGGTGCCGGAACTCGACCTGTTCGACCGCGACTGGCCGATCTGGACCTTCGCCGAGATCACGCCGCCCGCGAAGTTCGTCCACGACATGGCGGGCCGCCGGGGCGAGGCGATCGCGTCTCTCGTCTCGGGCGGCTGCATCCTCTCGGGCGCGGCGGCGCGGCAGTCGCTGCTGTTCACCGGGGTCCACATGCATTCCTACGCCCGGGTCGAGGGCGCGGTGATCCTGCCCTATGTCGATGTGGGGCGGCATGCGCGGCTGCGGAACGTCGTGGTGGACCGCGGCGCGCGCATCCCCGAGGGCCTGGTGGTGGGCGAGGACCCGGAGGAGGATGCGCGCCGCTTCCGCCGCACCGAGAAGGGCATCTGCCTGGTGACGCAGGCGATGCTGGACCGCCTCGCGCCGTGACGCTGCGCGTCCTGTCGGTCGCGTCGGAATGCGTGCCGCTGGTCAAGACCGGCGGGCTGGCCGATGTGGCGGGCGCGCTGCCGGCCGCGCTCGCCGCGCAGGACATCCGCGTCACCACCCTGATGCCCGGATACCCGGCGGTGATGGCCGCGCTCGGCGAAGGGCGGGCGCTGCGCAAGGTCGATGACCTGTTCGGCGGCCCCGCGCGGCTGCGGCGGGGCGAGGTGGCGGGTCTCGACATTATCGCGCTCGATGCGCCGCATCTCTACGCCCGGCCGGGCAACCCCTATCTCGGGCCCGACGGCGCGGAGTGGGAGGACAACGGCATCCGCTTCGCCGCGCTCGGCGCCGTTGCGTCTCTGCTGGCCGCGCAGCCGCCGCGCGGGCTCGCCTTCGACCTGGTGCATGCGCATGACTGGCAGGCGGGGCTCGCACCCGCCTATCTGCGCTTCGCGCCCACGCCGCGGCGCACGCCATCGGTCTTCACCGTCCACAACCTCGCCTTCCAGGGAAAATTCCCGCTGGCGCTGTTCCACCGCCTTGGCCTGCCGCCCCAGGCGCTGGCGGTGGAGGGGGTGGAGTATTTCGGCACGGTCGGCTTCCTGAAGGCCGGGCTGTGGTACGCCGACCGCATCACCACCGTCTCTCCCACCTACGCCGCCGAGATCCGCACGCCGGAGGCGGGGATGGGCCTCGATGGCCTGCTGCGCGGCCGCGCGGGCGCGGTCAGCGGCATCCTGAACGGGCTGGACGTGGCGCAGTGGGACCCCGCCCGGGATGCGCGGCTGGCAGCCCCCTTCGATGCCGCGTTGATCGGTGCGCGCGCGGCGAACAAGGCGGCCCTGCAGGCGCGGCTCGGGCTCGACCCCGACCCCGACGCGCTGCTGCTGGGCTTCGTCGGGCGGCTGACCTGGCAGAAGGGGGTGGACCTCATCCTCGGCGCGCTGCCCGCCCTGCTGGCGGAACGCGCGCAGCTCGCCGTCCTCGGCACCGGCGAATGGGGGCTGGAGGAGGGCTGCCGCGGCGCCGCCCTGGCGCATCCCGGCCGTGTGGCCGCCGAGATCGGCTTCGACGAGGGGCTGGCGCGGCTGGTCTATGGCGGCGCCGACCTGGTGCTGGTGCCGAGCCGCTTCGAGCCCTGCGGCCTCGCGCAGCTCTGCGCGCTGCGCTACGGGGCGGTGCCGCTGGTCGCGCATGTCGGCGGGCTGGCCGACAGCGTGATCGACGCGAATGAGATGGCGCTGGCCGCGGGCTGCGGCACGGGGCTGCATTTCTCCCCGGTCACGCGGGAGATGCTGGAAGCCGCGATCGGCCGCGCCGCGATGCTGTGGCGCGACCGGGACGCATGGCGACGCCTTCAGGCGAACGGCATGGCCACCGACGTGTCCTGGACCCGCTCGGCCGCGCGCTACGCCGCGCTCTACCGCTCGCTGGTGGCGGATGCGGGCTGAGGCGACGGCCGGCCGGCCGGAGCCGCTCGGCGTCACGCCGGATGGCGAGGGCGCGAACCTTGCCTGGCCCGCGCCGGGCGCCACCGCCGTCTTCCTCTGCGTCTTCGACGCGGCGGGGCGCGAGGTCGCGCGCATCCGCCTGCCCGGCCGCACGGGGGATGTGCATCACGGGCACCTCGCCGGCCTCTCCCCCGGCACCCGCTACGGGCTGCGCGTCGAAGGCCCGTGGGAGCCCTGGCGCGGGCACCGCTTCAACTCGGCGAAGCTGCTGGTGGACCCCTGGGCGCGGCGGCTCGACCGGCCCTTCGCGCTGCACCCCGCGCTGTTCGACACCGGCGACGCGCCGGACCCCGTGGACAGCGCGGCCCTGGTCCCGAAGGCGGTGCTGGAAGCGCCGCCCGCCGCCCCGCCCCGCCGCGCACCCTGCGGTCCGCAGGTGATATACGAACTGCATGTGAAGGGCTTCACGGCGGCGCATCCCGACATCCCGCCGGCCATCCGCGGCACCTTCGCCGGCCTCGCCCATCCCGCCGCGCTCGCGCATCTGCGCGACCTCGGCGTGACCTGCGTGGAGCTGATGCCCTGCGCGGCCTGGGTGGATGAGCGGCACCTGCCGCCGCTCGGCCTGTCGAACCACTGGGGCTACAACCCGGTGGCGCCGCTGGCGCCCGATCCGCGCCTGGCGCCGGGCGGCATGGCGGAGGTGCGGGCGGCCATCGCGGCGATGCAGGGCGCCGGCATCGCCGTGGTGCTGGACGTGGTGCTGAACCACACCGGGGAAGGTGACGAGCTCGGCCCGACCCTGTCGCTCAAGGGTCTCGGCAACGCCGCCTTCCACCGGCTGCGGCCGGGCGACCCGCGGCGCTACGTGGACGATGCGGGCTGCGGCAACACGCTGGCGCTCGATCGCCCCTGGCCGCTGCGGCTCGCGATGGACGCGCTGCGGCACTGGGCGCTGGCGGCGGGGCTCGACGGCTTCCGCCTAGACCTCGCCACCACGCTGGCGCGTCGGGATGCCAGCTTCGACGCGGATGCGCCGCTGATCCAGGCGATGCGCCAGGACCCGGTGCTGCGCGACCTGTGGATCATCGCCGAGCCCTGGGACATCGGGCGCGACGGCTACCGGCTCGGCGCTTTCCCCCCCGGCTGGGGCGAATGGAACGACCGCTTCCGCGACGACATCCGCCGCTTCTGGCGCGGGGATGCGGGGATGACGGGGCGGCTGGCCACGCGGCTGGCGGGGTCCACCGACGCCCTGCGCGACCGCCCGCTGAGCGACAGCGTGAACTTCGTCGCGGCGCATGACGGCTTCACGCTGATGGACCTCGTCAGCTTCACCGCGAAGCGCAACCACGCCAATGGCGAGGCGAACCGCGACGGCACGGAGGACAACGCCTCCTGGAACTGCGGCACGGAGGGGCCGGGCGAGGAGCCCGCCCTGCTGGCCCGCCGCCATGCCGACATCCGCGCCCTGCTGGCCACGCTGCTGCTGTCGCGCGGCACGCCGATGCTGGGCATGGGCGACGAATGCGGCCGCAGCCAGGGCGGCAACAACAACGCCTATGCCCAGGACAACCCGACAGGCTGGTTCGACTGGCGGGGCATGGACCGTGGCCTGCTGGACTTCGCGCGCCGCCTGGTCGCCGCGCGGCTCGCCCATCCCGCGCTGACCGACGCCGCGCCGCTGACCGGCGAGCCCGGCCCCGACGGCACCCCCGACGTCGCCTGGCTGCGCGAGGACGGCGTGCCGATGGACGGGACCGCGTGGGAGTATCCGCAGCGCCGGGCGCTGGTGGCGGCCTTCCACGCCGCGGGCGACCGCTGCCTGGTCGCGGTGAACGGCGGGGATGCGCTGCCCTTCTCCCCGCCCCCGCCCCGCCCCGGCTTCCGCTGGCGCCTGCTGGCCGACAGCGCCGATCCGTCGAACGTGGTCGTGCCGGCGGCCCTGCCCGCGCGGTCCGTCCTGCTGCTGGCGGAGGCGCGGCGGGATGCGCGGCGCGACGATCCCGCGCAGCTGGAACGGCTGGCCGCGGCGGCCGGGATCGCGACGTCCTGGCACGAGATCTCCGGCGCGCGGCACGAGGTGCCGGAAGCCACGCTGCGCGCGCTGCTCGGCGCGTTGGGCCTGCCGGCGGAAGGCGCGGCGCAGCAGCGCGAGTCGCTCGCCGCCCTGTCGCGCCCGCGCGCCCTGCCGGTGCAGGCGACCGTCGCCGGCCGGGGCGGCAGCCTCCTCCTGCCGTTGTCGCATCGCCCGGTCCGGCTGCGCCTCCGGCTGGAGTCGGGGGAGGAGCGGCTGATCGACCTCGCGCCCGGGGACGGGGCGACGGAACGGCTGGCGCGGCCGGACGGCACCGCCGATGCGCGCCGCCGCATCGCCCTGCCCGACCTGCCGGAGGGGCGGCACCTGCTGGCCGACGAGGCCGCCCCGGACCAGTCCTGCCACCTCGCGGTCGTGCCGCCGCGCTGCTTCCTGCCCGATGGGCTGGGCGAAGGCGCGCGGCGCTTCGGCCTCGCCGCGCAGATCTATGCCGCGCGGCACGACCGGGACCAGGGCATCGGCGACTTCACCGCGGTCGCGGACCTCGCCCGCCTGGCGCGGCGGGAAGGCGCGGCGCTGCCTCGGCCTCAGCCCGCCGCATGCGCTGTTCCCGGCGGATCGCGGCCGCGCCAGCCCCTACCACCCGTCGGACCGCCGCTTCCTCGACCCCGTCTTCCTCGACGTGGCGGCGCTGCCGCTGGTGGCGGACCTGCCGGCGGTGCGCGCCGCCCTGGCCGCGCAGGAGGGAGCCTTCGCGGCGCTCCGCGCCCTGCCGGCGGTGGACCATGCCGGCGCCTGGGCCGCGAAGCGTGCCGTGCTCGAAGCGGCCTGGGCGGCGCTGCCGGCCGTCCACCCGGCGCGGGATGCGCTGGCGGCCTTCCGCGACGCCGGCGGGGTCGCGCTGGACCGTTTCTGCATCCACACCGTCCTCGCGGCGCAGCAGGGGACGCCGGATTCCCGCATTCGGCCGGAGGAGTTGCGCCACGGCGATGCGCCCGGCATCCCCGCCTTCGCCGCCCGCCATGCCGATGCGGTCGCCTTCGTGGCCTTCCAGCAGATGCTGGCGGACCGCCAACTGGCCGAGGCCGGGCAGGCCGGCGCCGGGCTCTACCGCGACCTTGCGGTGGGCGCGGCGGCGGATGGGGCGGAGATCTGGTCGGGCGATGCGCGCTTCCTGCCGGGCTTCTCGGTCGGCGCGCCGCCCGATCCCTTCGCGGCCGATGGCCAGGTCTGGGGCCTGCCGCCGCCCGATCCGCTGGCCTGGCGGGCTTCCGGCTTCGCCGCCTTCGCGGGGCTGGTGCGGGCGAACATGCGCCACGCGGCGGCGCTGCGGATCGACCACGTCCTCGGCCTGCGGCGCCTGTTCGTGGTGCCGGACGGGGCGAAGGGGGCGGAGGGCGCCTATCTCGCCTGCCCCTTCGCCGACCTGCTCGGCCAGGTGGCGCTGGAGTCGCAGCGCGCGCGCTGCCTGGTGGTGGGCGAGGATCTCGGCACCGTGCCCGAGGGCACGGGCGAGGCGTTGCAGGCGGCCGGCATCCTGTCCTACCGCGTGCTGTGGTTCGAGAGGCAGGGCCCCGCCTTCACCCCGCCCGCTGCCTGGCCCGCGCTTGCGGCCGCCTGCGTCTCCACCCACGACCTGCCGACGCTGGCCGGCTTCTGGACCGGCGCCGACATCGCGGAGCGCGCGGCGCTCGGCCTGCTGGCCGATGCCGGGGCGGCGATGGCGGAACGCGCGGCGGACCGCGCCGCGCTGCTCGGCCTGCTGGAGGCGGAGGGACTGCTGCCGGAGGGCGCCGCGCCGGATGCGCCGCTGGACGATGCGCTGGCCGCCGCCGTCCACGCGCTGGTGGCGCGCACGCCTTCCGCCCTGGTGCTGGTGCAGGCTGAGGATCTGGCAGGCGAGGAGGTGGCCGTGAACCTGCCCGGCACCGACCGCGAACGCCCGAACTGGCGCCGCCGCCTGCCGCTGCCCGCCGCAGGGCTCGGCGCGCTGCCCCGTGCCGCCGCGGTGCTCGCGGCGCTGCGGCGCCTGCGCCCGGGGTAGCCTTCGCTACCGCCGCGTTGCACATTCCGCCCCTGACCAGGGGGACCCAGTATGTCGGCCGAGGCACAGCAGCAGTTCCAGACTCTCCATGAGATCGTGAAGGCCGCGAGGATCCGGCTGAACGCCAATATCTGGGACTACCTGGTCGGCGCGACCGAGACCGAGACGACGATGCAGCGCAACCGCGCGGCGCTCGATTCGATCGCCTTCCGCCCGCGCGTGCTGCGCGACGTGAGCGTGGTGGACTGCACGGCGGACTTCCTCGGCCGCCGCCGCATCCGCCTGCCCGTCGCCCTCGCCCCGGTCGGCTCGCTCGACAGCTTCGAGCCGGGCGGCGCCGCTACCGCCGGCCGCGCGGCGGCGGATTTCGGCGTGCCGATCATCGTCAGCAGCGTCACCCAGCCGGGGCTCGAGGCCAGCGCGGCGGCCGCCGCAGGCGGCCCGAAGGTGTTCCAGCTCTACACCCGCGGCGACGACGCCTTCATCGACGACCATGTGCGGCGCGCGGTGGATGCCGGCTACGACGCCTTCGCCATCACCGTGGACACCGCCCATTACAGCCGGCGCGAACGCGACATCGCCAAGCGCTTCGTGAAGCACTGGCGCGCGCGCAACGTCGGCATGAACTTCCAGGCCGCGCTGTCCTGGAAGGACATCGCCCGCTTCCGCGACAAGCACCCGGACGTCACCCTCGTCCTGAAGGGCATCGGCTGCGGCGAGGATGCGGAGATCGCGGTCCAGCACGGCGTCCAGGTGGTCTATGTCTCGAACCATGGCGGGCGGCAGCTGGACCACGGCCGCGGCTCGCTCGCCGTGCTGCCGGAAGTGGTGCAGGCGGTGGGCGGCAAGGCACGGGTCTGGATGGATGGCGGCATCAGCCGCGGCACGGACCTGGTGAAGGCGGTGGTGCTGGGGGCCGAGCTGGTGGGGATCGGGCGGCTCTACTGCTACGGCCTTGCCGCCGCGGGCGAAGCGGGGGTGCGGCGCGTGCTGGAACTGCTGGAGGACGAGGTGCAGACCTGCCTCGGCCTGCTCGGCGCCACCGGCTATGCGAAGGTGGACAGGTCGCAGCTCCTGCCGGCCGCCCCGGTGGTGGCGCCGCATGTCCATTCGGCCTTCCCGCTGCTGGCGGAACCCGAGCGCGGCTATTGAATTTGAGACGATTCGCACCCTTTCGCGCCGCAGCGACGAATGGGATAATCACGGCAATCTGACATTGACCCGCGGCCGCGGCTGGCCGTCCGGCCGCGGCGGCCGGACGGCCAGCCGTGGCCGCGAGGTGCCGAGGTTCCGTGCGCATCGATCACCGGCCACTCCGTTGCCTTGCCGCGCTCCTGCTCGCCACCTCGCTGGCCGGCACGGCGGAGGCGCAGCAGCGGCCGCCGCAGCCGCGCGCCGCGCCGCAGCGCACCCCGCCCCCGCCCCCCGCGATCCGGCGAGAGGCACCCCCGCCCCCCGCCGTGGCGGCGCCCGAGCCCCCGCCCCCGCCGCGCGAGAGGCGGCTGGCCATCGGCGAACTCGGCTTCGCCACCGGCGCGGCCTTCGGCGCCGAGGAACGGGACATCCTGTTGCCGCTGCCGCGCAGCGTGGCGGGGATGAGGGCGCGGCTCTCCCTCGACCTCGACCTCGTCGCCCCCTTCCCGGCGCGGCATGCCGTGGAGGTGCGGGCCAATGGCCGGCTCCTCGACGCCCGCGCCTTCCCCGAGGGCGCGACGCGCCTCGCCTTCGACCTGCCCGTCCCCGTCGAGGACCTGGGGCGGGAGGTGGACGCGCTGCGCCTGACGCTGCGCCTCGTCGAGCCCGGCGGCCCCGCGGCGGGCACGGCGACGGCGCGGCCGGGCAGCCACCTGGCGCTGCTGATCCCGGACGGCGTGGTGCCGTCGGTCGAGGCGATGCTGCGGCTGATGCCGGCGCGGGTGATGGTGCTGACTCGCCCGGGCGCGCTGCCGCCGGCCGAGGCCGCGGCCGCGCTGCGGATCGCGCTCGCCCTTTCGGCCACCGGGCGGGAAGCGCGGATCGCCGCCGCCGCCGCGCCGGAGCCCGCGCGCGGCGCCGACGGCGCGCGGCTGTGGGAGACGGGCGCGGTGGTCGTCGGCGCATCCGCCCAGGCGGCCGCGGTCGCCGAGCTGGCCGGCCTGCCGGTGCTGGTGATCGGGGGGGAGGACCCGGAAGGCGCGGCGCGGCTGCTGGAAGGCCCATGGCGCGCCGCGGCCGGCGGCGCCGCCCTGGCCACCGCGGGCGCGCAGATGCCGCCCGAGGCCGCGGGTGCCCTGCCCTTTTCCGCCCTGCGCGGCAGCCTTGCCCCGCAGGAGGCGGCGCGCGCAGCCTGGAGCCTCGACCTCTCGACGCGCGACCTGCCGCCGGGCACCCGCCCCGAGGCGGTCCAGGTGGAGCTGAACGGACCGCCGGGGACCGAACGCGCCATCGCCTCCGTCCTGCTGAACGAGGTGCTGCTCGGCTCCGCCGCCCTGCCCCCGGATGGGCGGCTGCGGATCGGCTTCCCGGTGCCGGAGCGCCTGGTCGGGCTCGACAACCGCATCTCCGTGCTGCTGCACCGGCCGGCCGCCGGCCCGCCTGCGCAGTTGCTGCCGGGCAGCGCCATCCGCCTCGGCCCCGCCCCGCCGCCGGCCGAGTTCCTCGGCCTGCCGCCCGCGATGGCGGAGGGGTTCGAGCTGCTGGTGGACGCCCCCGGCGGCGTGCTGGCGGCGGAGGCGCTGAACCTGCCGCTCTGGCTGCTGCGCGCCCTCGCCCCCGCCGGCGCGCCCATCACCGTGACACCGGTCGAGCCCGGCACGGCGCCGCGCCCCGGGCGCGCCTTCCTGGCCGCCACGCGGGAAGCGCCGGCGGGCAGCGCGCCTCGGCTGCGGTTAGATGCCGGCAGGATCGAGCTGACCGACCGCCGGGGCGAGAGGCTGATGCAGGTCGATGCCGGGTCCCCGCTGCTGGCCGCGCAGCTGCTGCAGGCGGAGGGACGGCCCGGCATCTGGGTGCGCTCGCCCGATGGCCGCAACCTTCCCTTCCTGCCGCCCGCCGCGGCGCCGCGGCTGGACCGCGGCGACATCGCGCTGCTGGACCGGCAGGGCGTCGCGCTCGCCTGGGCCACGGGCCGCCCCGCGCTGGTCGCCGTCGCCTATCCGGAGGCGCGGGCCGAAACCTCGCCGCTGCTCGCCTGGCGGCCCTGGGTGGTGGGGGTGCTCTGGCTCTGCGGGGTCGGGCTGGTGGTCTACGCCTTCCGCCGCCCGCGCCGGGAATGGCCCGGCTGATGGATGGCGGCGGCGCCCCGGCCCCGCCGGAACGGGTGGCCGCGCGGCTGCTGGTCGCGCGCGGCATCCTGACCGACGCCGCCCTGGCCGCGGCCGAGGACGCCGCGCAGCGCGCCGCCGTGCCGTTGCAGGACGCGCTGATGGCGCTGCCCGGGCTGCGCCCGATCGACTATGCGCGGGCGCTGGCCGAGGCGGGCGGCCTGCCCTTCCTCGACCTCGTCGCGGAACCGCCGGACCCCGCGCTGCTGGACCCCGCGCTGGCGGGCACCTATGCGCAGGCGGGCGTGATCCCCTGGCGGCGGGATGCGGAGGGCATCGTCACGGTCGCGGTCAGCCGCCTGACGCCCGGCGCGGCGCGGCTCGCCTGGGACTGGTGCGGTCGGCGCGTGCGCTTCGCGGTGGCCACCGCGCGCGACGTGTCCCGCGCCGCGCAGTCCGCCTTCGCGGCGGAGCTGTCGCACCGCGCCGTGCATGGCCTGGCGGAACGCGACCCGGTGATGTCGGCGCGGCAGGTGCTGACGCCGCCGCAGGCGGCGGGGCTGGTGCTGTCCGCCGTGGCGCTGGCGAGCGGCCTGCTGCTCGCGCCCGGCGCGACGCTCCTCGTCCTGTCGGCGATGATGGGGGCCTTCTACCTCGGCAGCCTGCTGTTCCGGGGCGCGCTGGTGCTGGCCGGCGCGGGGCGGGACGGCGGCGCGGCCGACCGCGCGCTGGCCGAGGCGGCGGCGGCGCTGGAGGAAGCGGACCTGCCGGGCTTCACCATCCTGGTGCCGATGTTCCGCGAGCCCGAGGTGCTGCCGATCCTGCTGAACGCGCTGCGCAACCTCGACTACCCGGCCGCCAGGCTCGACATCAAGCTGGTGCTGGAGGAGGGCGACCGGGAGACCATCGACGCCGCGGTGGCGATGGAGCTGGAGGGCATCTTCGAGATCGTGCTGGTGCCGCCGAGCCAGCCGCGAACCAAGCCCAAGGCCTGCAACTACGCCCTCCAGCTCGCCCGCGGCGAGCACCTGGTCATCTACGACGCGGAGGACAAGCCGGAGCCCGACCAGCTGCGCAAGGTGGTGGCCGCCTTCCGGCGCGGGGGCGCGAAGCTGGCCTGCGTGCAGTGCCGGCTGAACTACTACAACGCGCGCGAGAACTGGCTGACGCGCATGTTCACGCTGGACTACTCGCTGTGGTTCGACCTGATGCTGCCGGGGTTGCAACGGCTGGGTGCGCCGATCCCGCTCGGCGGCACGTCGAACCACTTCCGCACCGGGGTGCTGCGTGCGCTGCATGCGTGGGACCCCTTCAACGTGACGGAGGACGCCGATCTCGGCATCCGGCTGACGCAGAAGGGCTGGCGCGTCGCGGTGATCGACAGCACCACCTACGAGGAGGCGAATTGCCGCGCGGGCAATTGGGTTCGCCAGCGCAGCCGCTGGATCAAGGGCTACATGCAGACCTTCCTGGTCCACACGCGCCGCCCGGCCGCGCTGTGGCGGGCCATGGGGCCGGTGGGGCTGCTGGCCTTCGTGTTCTTCGTGGGCGGCACCGCGCTGTCGGGCGTGCTGAACCCGGTCTTCTGGGCGGTGCTGGCCGCCTTCCTGCTGTTGCCGGAAGGCGCGGGCGAAGGCCTGCTGCCGCCGGCGCTGGCCTATGTGGCCATCATCAACCTTGTGGCGGGGAACGGGCTGTTCATCTGGCTGTCGATGCTGGCGCCGCTGCGCCGCCGCTGGCTCGACCTCATCCCGCTGGGCCTGACGGCGGTGGGGTACTGGGCGCTGATGTCGGTCGCCGCCTGGAAGGCGCTGTGGCAGCTCGCGACGCGGCCCTTCTACTGGGAGAAGACGCAGCACGGCCTGTCGCGCCATGTCGCGGCGGAACTGGCGCAGGCGCGGGTCGCGCAGGAGGCGCGCAGCACGCACGCCGCCCGGGGCCTGCGGGCGGCGCAGCCGTGACCTGGCTGTTCGGCCTCGGGCTGGCGGCGGCCTATGCCGGGGCGCTCGGGGCGTTGCTGGCGCGGCAGGGGCCCTGGGCGGGGCTGCTGGCGCAGTGGGGGGAAGCGGCGCTGGCGGCCGATGGCAGCGTGCCCTTCGCCCGCTTCGTCACCGCCTTCCCGCCCCTTCCCTACCTGCTCTCGGCCGGGCTGGAGGCGGTGGCGGGGCGGCCTGCGCTGCCCGGGCCGCTGCTGGCGGCGGCGCTGGCGGGCGGCCTGCTGGGGGCGGCGTGGTTCGCGGGCTTCCGCCGGGCCGGCTTCGGCGAGCTTGCGGCGGGCGCGGCGGCGCTGGGGCTGGCGCTGCATCCCTTCACGCTGTCGCTGGTGGCATCGGGACCGGGGCCGGCGCTCGCGGCCGCCGCGTCCTGGTGGCTGGCGCTGTCGCTTGCGTCGCTGCGGGCGCATGGCGGCGTGGATGCCTGCATCGGCGCGGCGCTGGCGCTGGCCGTGCTTGCCTTCTCGGACCCGGCGGGGCTGCTGGTGGCGGCAGTTGCGCCGGTGGCGCTGCTGGTCGCGGCGCCGCCGCTGCTGATCTCCCGCGGGCCGGGCGGGCTGCTGCTGCTGCTGCTGTTCCCGCTGCTGTTCGGCCTGGCCGGCTTCGCCCATGTGGCGGCGACGCATGGCGCGGGGGCGCTGGCCTTCCTTGCGCCGCTTCGGGGCGACGGGGTGGCGCCGGCAGCGCCGGGATGGCTGGCGGCGGCGGCGCTGGTGGGGCTGCCGGCCTTGGTTGCGCTGCCCGTCGTCTTCTGGCGGTCGGTGCCGCTGCGGCAGGTGGGCGCGGCGCTGCTGCTGCTCGCGCTCGCCGCGCCGCTGCTGGCGGTGCCGCTCGGCGTGCCGCTGGGCGCGCCGGCACTGGCCGCGCCCGCGCTCGGCCTCGGTACCGCGGCGCTGCTGCTGCTGCTCCGGCGCGGGCCGCGCTTCGCCTGGGCGGGCGGCCCGGCGCGGGCCGGGCTGCTGCTGCTGCCGTTCGGCCTGGTGGCGGGCGGGGCGGCGGTGGCGCTCGACCTGCCGCGCTGGGGCGGCGCACCGGCGCCGCTGGCGGAGCTGCGCGCCCTGGCCGCGGAGCTTCCCCGCCGTGGGGAGGTGCTGATCGACCTGGCCGCCATGCCGGAGGTCGCGGCGCTGCGCGGCGGCGGGGCGGGGCTGGTGCAGCCCGAGGATGACCGCTTCCGGCGGATGGCGATGTCCGGGCGGCTCGACATCGCCGTCGTGGCGGTGCGCGATCCCGGCGCCGCACCGCCGCCCTGGCGGCCCGACCGTGTCCATGCCGCCTTCCCGCGGCTGCACGCCGCCGGCGCTCCGGGCTATCGTCTGCGGCGGGAGATCGGACCCTGGCGCATCTACGAGAGGGAGAGCTGACACGATGCGGATGCTGCGGCCCGACGGGCATGACCGCGACCCGCGCCGCCGGCAGCCGAAGGCGGAGCCCGCCCTGGCCGCTGCCCCGCGCCGGCGCCGCCGATTGGGCCTGCCCATCCTGACCGCGGCGCTTCTCGCGCCCGCCGCCATGGCCTTCGGCGCCGCCTGGACGCTGCCGCGCGGCACGGGCCAGGCCATCGTGACCACGACCTACACGCAGGGCACGCGCTACATGCGCCCGGACGGCGCGGCGCAGCGCCTGCCCGAATACCGCAAGGCGGAAACCAGCGCGCTGGTGCAGTACGGCCTGACGGACGACGTGACGCTGATCGCCATGCCGTCGCTGCTCGGCGCACGGACGGGGGGCGCCACGGCGGACGACTACCTGGGCCTGGGCCATACCGACCTCGGCGCGCGGGCGCGCATCTGGCACGACGGGCAGGGCGTGATCGCGCTGCAGGCGCTCGGCCGCCTCCCCGGCGCGGGGGACGACCGCCGCCCGGCGCAGCTCGGCAACACCGACGCACAGCTCGACCTCCGCCTGCTGCTCGGCCGCGGCTTCACCGTGCAGGAGATGAATGGCTGGATGAACGCCGAGGCCGCCTATCGCGCCCGCTTCGGAGACGCGCCGAACGAATGGCGCTTCGACCTCACGCTCGGCCTCCGACCCTCGCCGGCCTGGGCGGTGCTGGCGCAGTCCTTCACCGTGGTCACCGACGGCGAGGGGCGCGGCGCCTATCCGAGCAGCTGGTACACCAAGGCGCAGCTGAGCCTGCTGTACGAGGTCGCGCCGAGCTGGACCCTGCAGGCCGGCGCCTTCACCACCCTGGCGGGCGAGAATGCGCTGCGCGAGCATGGTGCGCTGGTCGCGCTGTGGCGCAGCTTCTGAACCCCGTGCAGGTCGTCTTCATCCACCTGCCGAAGACCGGCGGCATGAGCCTGCACGGCGCGATCGCGGCCGCCCTGCCGCCCGGCGCGACGCTGCGGGTCGGCGATGCCGCCGAACGCGCGGCCTTCCTGCGGCTCGGCCCCGCCCAGGTTGCGTCGCGCGCCTTCGTCTCGGGCCATGTCTCCTTCGAGGAAGCGGTGGCGCGCAGCCGGCCCGATGCACGCTTCGTCGCCCTGCTGCGGGACCCCGTCGCGCGGCTCGTCTCCGCCTTCAACTACATGGCCAGCTGGACCGCGCACCCGCTGCACGCCGCGATGCGCGACCGCGGCTTCGCGGATTTCGTGCTGGATTCGGGCGATGCGCTGTCCGGGGAGGCCTGCCGGCAGCTGACGGGACGATCGACCGCGGCGGGGGCGATCCCGCTGCTGGAAGCCTGCTACGCCGCCGTGGCCACCACCGACCGGCTTGGGGAGCTTGCCGCGTTGGCAGGGCGCTGGCTGGGGCTGCCGCGGATCGTCGCGGGGCGGGAGAACGTGACACCCGGCCAGGGGCGCATGACGCTCGACAGCCGAAGCTGCCAGCGCCTGCTGGACGTGACGCAGGAGGACCGGCTGCTGTTCGAGCATGTCGCGCAGCGGCATGGCGGCCTGCTGGCCGCGCCCGGGATGCGCGCCTGACGCGCCTCGGGCGGGCCGAGTCGCCGCTAGTTCAGCGACCGCTCGGCGAGCGCCATCAGCAGGACGAGGACGATGGCCGTGCCTGCCACGAAGGGGAAGGTCCACGGCATGCGGGGGCGGCGATCGTCGTGATCGCGGTCGTAATGCGTGCTCATGCGCCGTCAACGCGCGGTTCCCTGCGCGGTTCTCGGCCGTTGCGTGCGCGGTGTTGCGGGCGCGGCACGGGCGGCGGATGCGGCCCTTCGCATCGTGGCTGTGGCCGAACCCTGGCGCAGCGGATTACGTTGAGGGCGGAACGGCGGCCCCGGCCGCCTTCCCGGCAACGGGATCCGACGGCGCCCTGCCGGCCGGGTCGCATTGCGGGGCCGCAGCATGGAGGGATGGATGGCCACGAAGACCGCCGCGAAGCCGACGAAGGCCAAGGCCGCGAAAGCCGAGGCAGAGCCGCCGAAGAAGGGCAAGGCGCCCGCGGCGAAGAAGATCGCGAAGCCCGCCGCCGGCAAGAAGCCGAACGCCCTGCAGCAGCCGCTGCAGCCCTCGCCGCAGCTTGCCGAGGTGGTGGGCAGCGCGCCGCTGCCGCGCGGCGAGGTGGTCAGCAAGGTGTGGACCTACATCAAGGAACGCAACCTCCAGAACCCCGAGAACAAGCGGGAGATCCTGGCGGACGAGGCGCTGAAGAAGGTGTTCGGCAAGGACAAGGTGACGATGTTCGAGATGAACAAGCACCTGGCCGCGCATCTGAAATAGGAACCGGCCGCCCCGGCGCCTTCGGGCGGCGGGTCAGCCGCCGGCCAGGTCGATCCCTGGCTGGCTGCGGCGGGGCTGGCGCCTGCGGGCGGGCGCCTTCTCCTCCACCGGTTCGGGCCCGGGCCCCGCGGCGCGGGCCACCAGCAGGTTGACCGCCGCCCGGCCGGGGATGTCGAGCCTGCGGTAGTTGCGCAGCAGCGCCTCCTCGTCGGGCGCGAGCAGCCCGAGTTCGCCCTGCGGGTCCTCGAGCATCTCCGCCGGGACCAGGTCGCCCGGTTCGAGGCCGAGGAGGAACTCCTCCCCCGCATCCAGCGCCGCCGCCAGCCGGCGCAGCGCCGCGCCGCGGGGCAGACCTGCCTCGCCATGGAGGAGCGCCGCCAGCGTGCCGGGCGACAGGCCCGCCAGGCGGTCGGCCTCCTCCGCCGTCAGGCCAAGGCGGTCCAGCCGGCCTTCGATGCGCGCGACGATCTCGGGCGTGGTGTCCAAGGGCGGGTCTCCGGAAGGCCGCAGCCGAGCCTGCGCGCCTGTACTGGCGTGGCGCCTGGAGGAGGCGCAATCACATCCGGCTGATGTGGAGAGGTCCGTGGCGGACCCGAATGGCGGAGGGCTTCGTGCAGAGGCTGGTGCCGGCCGGCCGGGCGCGGGGACGAGCGTGGTGGCGGAGCGAGGTCACCGCGCCCTGGATCGGCGTGTCGCCTGCGCCCGCTCCAGGGATGCGGCCTTCCGGCGTTCCTCCCGCAGCACCTTGACCGTCGGCTGCCACCAGCCGCGCGCCAGGTCGGACGGCGCGGGGGGCGTCCGTGCGGGCCAGGCCTGCACCAGCTCCGCATGGCTCGGGCGCCGCCAGGCCGCCCAGGTCAGCGCGGCGGGGGCGGCGCCGATGCCGGGGTAGAAGCGGGTGACGACCGCCGCCTCGGCGGGCTCGCCCGAGATCGCCTCGAACACCACGGGTCCCGCATGGGTCATGAGCACGCGGTCCTGCGGCGGGGGGGCGTCTTCCGGCACGGGGTAGCGTCGGCGGCGGCGCTCGGCCTCCTCGGCGCGCCGCTCGTCATGCCCGGGCGCGGTCCTGCGCGCCTCGGCGCGCTGGCGTCGAGCCTCCGGCTCGGCGTGGCGCGCAGCTTCCTCGATGGCGGGCAAGCGGCGGCGCAGTTCCTCGACGGCGCGGAAGGGCACGCGCCATGCCTTCGACGCGGGATCCCACCGGGCCCAGGGCACCTCCCGCAACTCCGCGATGACGGCGCGGGAATACGGGGTGCGGACCACGAAGCCGTCGTCGGTGACGTCCAGGTGGGGACTCGTGATCGGCTCGAAGGCGAGGGCGTCGCGGCCGCGCCCATCCGCATGGGCCAGCACGCCCTGCCATGCACGGCTCATCCATGCATTCAGGCGCCGTTCCGCCCGCGTGCCCGGGACGAACCAGGCGCCGAGGTCGTCCCGCCAGCGTGCCCGCGGGAAGGCCTCGCGGAAGCGCTCCACGGTCATGCGGTCGTAGGGGAAGGCCGCCGTCGCGCCGGGCGCGCCATCGTCGCGATCCTGCCGCGCCACACGGAACTCCGCTGCCTCGTCGGTCACCGGTCGCCCCCTCCGCGCGGCGCGCCCGACCTATGGGCGGCCAGGCCGCGCGGCCGAGTGGACGAGCGCCACGGCAAGGGCGGCAGCCGCGGCGTCCTCGGTGAGCGCCCGCGCCCATTCGCCCGCGAACCGCGTATTGGCGCCCCGCGCCGCGCGGCCGAGGATCGTGCCCGCGACGGCGCCTGCGACGCCGACCGCAGCGCCCTCCGCCCGCGAGACGCCTGGCCCCGCGAGCGCAGCGCCACCGACCGCACCGAGGGCGAGGCGCACCAGGACGGAGGGCGGGATGCGCCGGTCGGGCGCAAAGGGCATCTTGTCGCCCGCCATCTCCGCCGCCGCCGCGGCCGTGGCAAGGCCGCGCGCCACCGGGCCCGAGGGGATCCACCCGACCCGGCTGCCGCCCCTGGAGGCGGCCCATGTCAGGGCCGCCAGGGCCGACATGCTGCGCATCCCGGTCAGGACGCCGATGCCGAGCGACAACCAGGCGCCGTCCGCCATCCCGCCCCGCTCCATGGGGCCAATCCGCCGCCCAACCATCCATGCCTCCTGCCGGTGCCAGGCAGAAGGCGCGGCGGCGAGGATGGTTGCGGCGCCGGCGCCGACGGTCGCCACGGGATGCGGCGCGCCGGCGGGGCCTGGAGCCGCTCAACCGCCGGGCTGCGCCCCGCGCTCGCCGGCGGCATCGGCCTCGAGCGCGCGGGTCTCGCGCATCTCGGGCATGTCGGCCGGGCGTCGCCGCGCCAGGTCGAAGCTGTCGCCGTCGCCGAGCACGTGCAGCCGCACGTCGAACATGGACAGCGCGCGCTGCGGCGCGGCCTCGGCGATGTTGGAATGCGTCACGCCCGCGCCGTCCACCACATAGACGCCGCCCGCCCCGATCACCTCGAAGCGGTCGCCGCGCACCACGATGGCGGTGTCCTCGTCGATGCCGACGCCAAGCTCGCGCGGGTTCTGCGCCACCGCGCCGAGCAGCCGGCCGATGCGCCCGCGTTCGGCGAAGTGCTGGTCCACGATGACGTTCGGCAGCAGGCCCAGGCCCGGCGCCATGTGCAGGTCCCCGATGCGATGGGATTCGGCATTCGATCCCTTCACCAGCATCGTGTCGCTCATTGCCGCGGCGCCGGCCGAGGTGCCGGCGATCAGGCCGCCGGCTGCGAAGATCTCCATCACGCGCCGCGCCACCGGCGTGTCGCCGAGCGTGCTGCTGATGCGCAGCTGGTCGCCGCCCGAGAAGAACACGCCCCTCGCACCCTCCATCAGCCGCAGCGTCTCCGGCAGGGCGGTCTGCGCGCGTTCCTTGACGTAGAGCTCGACGAGGTCGGTCACACCGAGGTCGGCGAAGGCGCGCTTGTAGCCGTCGAAATAGCCCTCCGGCTCGTGCGAGGCGACGGTGGCCACGACCAGCCGCCCCTTGCCGAGCAGCCGCGCGACCTCGCGCAGGATCGTCCTCCGGCCCTCCTTGTCCTCGTGACCGCCGATGGCGATCAGAGTGCCCGTCGCTTGCGTCCCCTCCCCGTCACGCATGGCCGGCATCCTTCCTTTCCTCGTCCTTGCTGAGCCAGACGCGCGGCGCGCCGCCCTCCGCCAGGAGGCCGACGGCGAAGTTGGCGCCGTTGTGCGCCCAGCCGATCCGCCCGTGGCGGTCCAGCACGATCCCGCCCGCCTCGCTGCCGAGGGCTGCGATGCGCGCGATGGCGCCCCCGGCCGCGGCGTCCGGCGTGGCGCCGGCCTCCAGCGCCTGGATGACGCGGGCGGCGAGCATCGCGCGCGCGATCTCCTCCCCGAAGCCGGAGAAGGCGACGGCGCCGGCCGCGTTGTCGGCGTAGAGCCCGCAGCCCGGCATCGGGCTGTCGCCCACGCGGCCGGGCATGCAGCCCTCCAGCCCGCCGGTCGAGGTCGCGGCGGCGAGGTTGCCGGCGCGGTCGCGCGCCACGCAGCCGATCGTGTCGCAGCCCCCGCCCGGCCGCTCCGCGATCAGGTCGCGCGGGTCGCAGAGTTCGGCGCCGCGATCGGCGGCGAAGCGGCGCGCGCCCTCGGCCACCAGCAGCACCGGCGTCTCCCGCAGCAGCAGCCGCGCCACGCTGACCGGGTGGCGCACGCCGCGGATGCCGGCGACGCCGCCGAGGTCGAGCGTCGCGCCATCCATCACGGCGGCATCCATCTCCACCTCGCCGTCCGAGTTGCGGGCGGAGCCGGTGCCGGCGTTGAAGACCGGGTTGTCCTCCATCAGCCGCAGCACCGCCTCCACCGCCTCCAGCGCGCCCCCGCCGCGACCGAGGATCGCCTCGCCGGCCGCAAGCGCGGCGCGGCAGCCGGCGCGGCTGGCCTCCATCTCGCCGGGCGGGATCTCGCGCTGGCCGCCATGCAGCGCCAACGCCCAGCCATTCGACGCCATCGCGCTCACCCTGCCGCCTGCGCCGGGCCGACCTCGCGCGGCGCCGCCCCCTCCGGATCGAAGCCGATGATCCGATGCCACATCGCCTCGACCTCCGTCGGCAGGATCACCACCAGGTCGCCGCGGCGCGCCATCCGCATCGCGGCCTCCGCCGCGGCGCCTTCGTCGGCGATGCGGTGGATGCGCTCGGGCGGGAAGCCGGCGGCCGCCGCGCCGGCCTGCAGCAGGTCCATGATCTCGCCCGGGCGGCGGCCGCGCGTGTCCGGCCGCTCCCGCACCACCAGCTCGTCGAACATGCCGGCGGCGATGCCGGCGAGCTCGCGCACATCCTCGTCGCGGCGGTCGCCCGGGATGCTGACCACGCCGATGCAGCGGCGGTGGCGGGGACGGAGGCCGGCCACCACCTCCCGCAGCGCCGCCAGGCCGGCGGGGTTGTGGGCATAGTCCATGATGACCCGGAAGCCGTGCGCGTCATGGATGTTCAGCCGGCCCGGCGACTGCTCGAAGCTCGCCTCGAAGCCGAGCAGCGCGGCCCGGATCACGGGCAGCGTCACGCCCTGCGCATAGGCCATGGCGACCGCGGCGAGCGCGTTCTGCGTGTTGAAGGCGGCCAGCCCTTCCAGCGTCGCCGGGATCTCGGCGGCGTGCATCAGCGGCAGGCGCCGTCCGTCGGCATGGACGACGATCTCGCCGCCACCTGCCCCCGGCTCCAGCACAACCGCGAGGCCATGGGCGGCGACATGCCCGCGCAGGCGGTCCGGCATGGCGTCGCCGCCCTGCGCGCTGAACCAGGCGATGCGGCCGCCCGCGCGGCGCGCCATGCGGGCGACCAGCGGGTCGTCGGCATTCAGCACGCTGGTGCCGCCGCTCCCGACAGCCTCCACCACCACGGACTTCACCCAGGCGAGGTCCTCGACCGTGTCGATGCCCTTCAGGCCGAGGTGGTCGGCGGCGATGTTCGTCACGCAGCCGACGTCGCAGCGGTCGAAGCCCAGCCCCTCGCGCAGCAGCCCGCCGCGCGCCACCTCCAGCACCGCCGCTTCCACCGTCGGGTCGCGCAGCACCATCCGCGCGCTCCTCGGGCCGGAGGCGTCGGCGGCCTGAACCAGCCGCCCGTCCACCTCGACCCCGCTGGTCGTGGTCAGGCCCACGCGCATCCCGGCCCCACGCAGGATGCGGGCGACCATCCGCGCCGTGGTGGACTTGCCGTTGGTGCCGGTGACGGCGAGCACGGGGATGCGCCCCGTCTCGCCGCGCGGGAAGAGCAGGTCGATCACCGGACGCGCCACGTCGCGCGGGCGGCCCAGGCTCGGCTCCAGATGCATGCGGAAACCCGGTGCGGCGTTCACCTCCACCACGCCGCCGCCGGTCTCCCGCGCCGGGCGGGTGATGTCGGCGGCGAGGAAATCGATGCCCGCGACGTCGAGGCCGACCGCCGCCGCCGCCCGGCAGGCGAGCATCGCGTTCTCCGGATGGATCTCGTCGGTGCGGTCCACCGCGGTGCCGCCGGTCGACAGATTCGCCGTGTCGCGCAGCCAGACGACGCGGCCGGGGTGCGGCACCGCATCCAGCGCCTGCCCCTGCCGCGCGAGCACATCCTCCACCGCCTCGTCCACGACGATGCGGGTCATGACGTTCTCATGCCCGTCGCCGCGGCGCGGGTCGCGGTTCACCGCCTCGATCAGCCCGGCCACCGTGTCGCGGCCATTGCCGACGACATGGGCGGGCACGCGTTCCGCCACCGCGACCACCTGCCCGCCGATGACCAGGACGCGGTGGTCGCGGCCCTCCAGGAAGCGCTCCACCACGACCACGCGGGCGTGGCGCGCCGCCATCTCGAAGCCGCGCCGCACCTCCTCCTCCGAGCGCAGGCGCAGCGAGACGCCGCGGCCGTGGTTGCCGTCGAGCGGCTTGGTCACGAGGGGGAAGCCGAGGTCGCGCGCCGCCTCGACCGCCGCCTCCGCGCTGCGGACGACCACGCCTTCCGGCACGGGCACGCCGGCGGCCGCCAGCAGGGCCTTGGTCAGGTCCTTGTCGCCCGCCGTCTCCACGCCGAGGAAGGAGGTGAGGCCGGTGATGCTCGCGCGCAGCCGCCGCTGGCGCGCGCCCCAGCCGAGCTGCACGAAGCTCTGCCGGTCGAGCCGCAGCACCGGGATGCCGCGCCGCTCCGCCTCCCCCACCAGGGCGCGGGTGGTGGGGCCGAGCGCGGTGCGGCGCAACTGCCGCCGCAGCGCGGCCAGCGCGGCCTCCAGGTCGAAGCCGTGCTCGTCGAAACCGGAGACGTCCTCGTCCGGCCATATCAGCCCGAGCCCGGACACAAGGCCCAGCTCCTTCGGCAGCAGGCCCGCGACGAGTTGCAGCGCGAGCCTTCCCGCCAGCCGCCCGGCCTCCTCCTCGCCATAGGCGTACATGACGTCGTAGACGCCGGGCTGGCCGCGGACGGAACGCGTCTTGCCGCGCGTGACCGGGGAGCCGGCCAGGCCTTGCAGCTCGATCGCGACATGCTCGGCCACATGGCCGATCCAGGTGCCCTCCTCCATGCGGCGGAGGAACCCGCCCGGCTCCTTGTAGGAGCAGCCATGCCGGGCGAGCCCCGGCAGCATCGCCGTCAGCGCAGCGGCGAAGCCGGGCAGCCGGCTCGTCGGCCACTCCTCCAGGGGCCCGAGGTCAAGGCGGATGCGCACCATCGGCAGGTCGCCATGGATGTGCGGTCCGCGATAGACGCCGCACTCGATGACACGGGCGTGCGCGGCGTCGGTCCCGGCATGGGGATCCGGCAGCTGGCTCATCGGGCGATCCATTCTTCCGCGGGAGAGGGCGCTCTGGAGAGGCCGGTCGTTACACCGGGAAGGCGAAAACGAGTGCCGCACGGTGCCAGATCACGCGACCGGTGATGAACACGGCGAGAGCGGCCGGCCGCGGGCGGGGCGCCGCAGTTCTGTCCTTCGGGCACCCCTTCACGACCCCGGCCGCAACAGCGCAACACCTGGAAACCCGGCGGCGGCGTGGGGAGCGGACAGCGGTTGCGGGCGTCCGTGCAGGGGGCGCCGCGGCGGCGGCTGCCGGGCAGCATTCCGCCGTGGCGCGCGGTCCTCGGCCAGTCCCGGCGCGGGAAAGAAGCGACCTGCCGTCATGCGGCAGGCCGCCCTCCCCTCGGCTACGGCACCAGGGTGAGCAGCAGGAAGACCGCGAAGATCACGAGGTGGACGACCCCCTGCAAGGCCGTCGTGCGCCCGGTCCCGAGCGTGAGCGTGCTGACGAAGAGCGTCAGGATCAGCAGGACCGTGTTCTCCGCCGAGAGGCCGAGGACCGGCGAGGTGTCGAGGAACAGCGACACGGCGGCGACGGCCGGGATCGTCAGCCCGATGCTGGCCAGCGCCGACCCGAGGGCCAGGTTCAGGCTTCCCTGCACCCGGTTGCCGATCGCCGCCTTCGCGGCGGCCAGCCCCTCCGGCAGCAGGACGATGGCGGCGACGACCACGCCCACGACGGCATGCGGCAGTCCTGCCGACGCGATGCCGGATTCCAGCGGGTGCGAGAGTGTCTTGGCGAGCAGCACGACCGCAGCGAGCGACGCGGGCAGCAGGACGGCGCTGAACGCGACGATGCGCCGCCCGGGAGTGATTCGTGCCGGCGTGGTTTCGTCGTCCGACGTCGCCTCGTCCAGGAAGTAGTCGCGATGCCGCACCGTCTGGGCGAAGACGAAGGTGATGTAGAGCACGAGTGACGCCGAGGCGGCCACCGCGAGCTGAACCGGCGAATAGGTGGGCCCCAGGGTCGCGACGGTGTGGTTCGGCAGCACCAGTGCGACAACCGCAAGTGTGCCGAGCACGGCGAGCGCCGCGGAGGCGCCCTCCAGCCGGAAACGCTGTTCGTGGTGGCGCCGGCCGCCGAGGACGAGGCAGAGGCCGACGACGCCGTTGAGGACGATCATCACCGCCGCGAACACGGTGTCGCGCGCCACGGCCTCGGCCCCCGGGGAGCCGGACAGCATGAAGGACACGATCAGCGCGACCTCGATCACCGTGACGGCGAGGGCGAGGAGGATGGAGCCGAGCGGCTCCCCGATGCGGAGCGCGAGGATCTCCGCATGGTGGACGGCGGCGAAGACGGATGCGGCCAGCAGGGCCGCCGCGGCGAGGAGCGCCAGCGCCGACGCCTCGGACAGCACGCCCGCTGCCAGCAGCCCGAACAGGCCGAGCCCGAGGACGGATGCGGCGACGGACCAGGCCGGCGTGCGGTCGAGCGGCAGGTCGGCCATCGCCTCAGCCCCGGCCCTGCCGGGCAGGGCCGCGGCCGCAAGGCCGGGGCATCCGGATGCCGGGCCGCCGCATCTTCAGAAACGCCATGTGACGCCAAGGACCGGGCCGGACAGGTTGAAGTCGAGGCGACGCGGCCCATCGCGGTAATCCGCGGCGAGGTGGCGGTAGCCGGCCGACACGAAGATGTCGTCCGACACCTGGTAGTTCAGCAGGCCGGCCAGCTGCCAGGTGAACCGGGAGCCGACGCCGAAGCCGCCGATATCGGCGATGAGATGGGCCGAGAGCCGGGGCGCGAGGTCGCCCCGCGCCCGCACGGCAAGGATGGGGTCCACCCAGCCGACCGACGCCGACTGGCTCGCGAGAGGCGTGCCGGCGACGCGGAGCTCGACATCGGCATCGATGCTCCAGGCGCGGAAGCCGGCGAGCAGGTCGAGGTCGAAGCCCGGCTGGCGCAGGGCGCGATAGCCGCCGAGCAGCGTCATCGAGAACTGCTCGAGCGATCCCTTCGCCGCGACGGGCGGCGAGGAGAGCAGGTCGCCCTTGCGCGACGTCGCGACGTAGGAGAGGTCCGCGGCCAGCACGAGCCGATCGCGGATGGCCAGGGCATTCAGGAAGATTCCGGCATCGAGGTCGGAGAGGATGTCGCCGAAGGACTCGCTGACGCGGAAGGCGGGCAGGCGGGCGCTGGGGCGCAGCTCCCCGCCGAAGCCGGACATCCAGAGATACGGGGTGACCTGGAGGCGCCACCGGTCCTCCCCACCCGGCGCCGGGGGCTGCGCGGCCGGGCCGCCCCCTGGCGCGACCTGCGCCCCTGCCGGCCCGACCAGGCACAGCCCGGCAGCCAGGGCGAGCCCGACGAGGCGCAAGGCGCCGGTCAGCCGATCTTCCACAGGCCGTCGCTCCCCCGGCAGAGATTGAAGGTGAGGTCGGACGCATCGCCCGCGCGCTGCGGGGTGATCTGGAAGCGCATCCGGCGGCAGGGCATCCGCCGCACCTCCGATGCGCCGAGCAGCGTCACGGTACCCCGCGCGCCGGTGCGCGGATTGGACCAGTCCTCGCCCTGCCCGACCGGCGGCGGCTCGGCGCGCAGCAGGCGCAGCATCGCTTCCTGCTGCGCGCGCAGGTCCTCCTCGGTGAGGGAGGCGCCGCCGGGGAAGATGTTGCGCCACTGCGCCGCGGCGGTTCCGGGCAGCAGGAGCAGCGCCGCCAGCGCGAGGGGCCAGGCGCGGCGCGCGATGGGTGCCAGTCTCATGCCTCGTCTCCTTTCCGCCCCCGGCCTCGCCGTGTCAGAGCAGGTTCTTGTGGATTCGGCCGTCCTTCATGACAAGCCGCAGGCCCGTCGCGGGGTCCCGCAGAAAATCCAGGTTCGCGGCCGGATCGCCCTCGACGACGAGGATGTCGGCGAGCGCGCCCGGCGCGATGACGCCGAGAGGGCCGTCATAGGGGTTGCGCGGGCCCGACATGCGCAGCAACTCGCCATTGCCGCCGGTGGCGATCCGCAGCGCCTCCAGCGGGTCATGGAACCGCGTCATCTTGGCGAGCTGGCGGCCCTGGTGCGGCAGGAGATGCGGGGAGAACAGGATATCCGTGCCCCAGGCGACCTTCACTCCGAAGCGCTGCGCCAGCTCGTAGGCGCGCAGCGTGCCCTCGGCCACCTCCCTGCCCTTGACGACCGCCTCGGGCGTCTGGCGCTCGTTCGAGTCCTCGTCGCCGAGGAAGGGCTGCAGGCTCCACCACACGCCCTCGCCCGCCATCATGCGCGCCGTCTCCTCGTCGGCGAGCTGTCCATGCTCGATGCACCGCACGCCGGCGCGGATGGCACGCTGGATCGCGCGCGGCACATAGGCGTGGAGCATCACGTAGGTGCCCCAGTCGGCGGCGGCAGCCACGCCGGCGCGCAGCTCGGCTTCGGTGAACTGCACGGTGTCGAGCGGATCGTAGGCGGAGGAGACGCCGCCGCCGCCCATCAGCTTGACCTGGCTCGCGCCGAGCATGAGCTGCTCGCGCACCCGGCGCAGCACCTCCGCCTCGCCATCGGCGAGGGCCGAGACGCCCACCGCCTCGGGGTAGCCGGGCGGCGTGGTGCTGCCCCGCGGCAGTTCGTGACGGAGGCGGAAATCACCATGGCCCGAGGTCTGCGAGACCATCGCGCCGGAGGGGTAGATGCGTGGCCCGGCGACGACGCCCATGTCGATCGCACGCTTCAGGCCGAAGGCGGGCCCGCCTGCGTCGCGCACCGTGGTGAAGCCGCGCAACAGCATCGCCTCGGCCTCGCGCGCAGCGACGAGGTGGATGAAGGCCACCTCCGCCGACAGCAGCACCGGCATGCTGAGGCCACAGAGCAGCGTGTGGAAATGCGCGTCGATGAGGCCCGGCATGGCGACACGCCCGCCGCAGTCGATCGCCTGCATGCCGTCGATCGTCTCGGCCGCGCCTGGCAGCGCCTCGATCCGGTTGCCGCGGACCAGGATGTTGACGCCGTTCCGCAGATTGCGGGACTGGCCGTCGAAGAGGCGCAGGTTGGTCAGCAGGACCGGGCGGTCCGACGCGGCCGCCGGCCGCGGCTGGGCCGAGGCACCCCCGGGCGCCACGAAGGGCGCGAGCATCGCGGCGGCGCCGCCCAGCACCATTCGGCGCGACAGGTCCGCGGCGAGGCGCCGGTTCACCGCCTGGGCCAGCGGCCCGCAACAGGAGCAGGGTTCGGCCGTGCCGGACGCCGCCGCTGCCTCGCAACGGAGGGAAGTGGGCCGCCGTGCCCGGGAAGCCGGGAAGCCTGTCCGAGACGAACGCATCGCAAACCCCCGTGCTGACCAGCGCGCCCAAGGCGGTGCCTGCCCGCCCGGGCCATATGCGACCCTGCCGATCTGCCTGTCCTGGAAAGACCGCTTGGACGTATCCGGATCGGATGCCTGTCCTTCGGCTCATAAGCGGAAGGACAGAGGCAGCGTTCATCACGGCTGCGCGAATACACGGGCATGGCGTTGCCGCGTGCAAGCAGGGGAGGTCGTTGCGACCGGAGCTCCCGTGCCGTCATTCGTTGCAGCGTTGCAGGGCCACGACGCAGGCGTGGAGACGCTTCCCGCAGATGCGCCGCCCCCCCGCCTGCCCGCCCCTGGCCATCACGGGGCTACCACATGGGGAAAATCGGGGGAGCTTGGGGGCGAAAGGCTGCCATCACGGCGCGCAAAAGGCGCCGGCAAGTCACTGGCATCGCTGATTTCAGGGGAAAGGCCTGGCGGACCCGAAGAGATTCGAACTCCTAACCCCCAGATCCGTAGTCTGGTGCTCTATCCAATTGAGCTACGGGTCCCGCCGGGAGCCGCGATTTAGCGGAGGTGATGGGGGTGCGCAACCCCCATCCCGCCGCTTTCTTGCGGCTTTATGCGGCGAGCTTGTCGAGCTCGCGCAGGACCGCCTCCCCCATCACGCCGGTGCCGACGCGCGCCATGCCGGGGGCCATGATGTCGGCGGTCCGCAGCCCGCCCGCGAGCACCTTCTCCACCGCCGCCTCCAGCAGCTTCGCGTCCTCCTCCATCCCGAAGGACAGCCGCAGCAGCATCGCGAAGGACAGGATCTGCGCCGACGGATTCGCGACCCCCTTGCCCGCGATGTCGGGGGCCGATCCGTGGATGGGCTCGTAGAGCGCATGGCGCTTGCCCGAGGGCTGCACCGCGCCGAGCGTGGCCGAGGGCAGCATCCCGAGCGAGCCGGTCAGCGCCGCGGCCAGGTCGCTCAGCACGTCGCCGAACAGGTTGTCGCCGAGGATCACGTCGAACTGCTTCGGGCGCGACGCCAGCTGCATCGCGCAGTTGTCGGCGTACATGTTCTCGAGCTCGACATCGGCGAATTCCGCCTTGTGGACCTCGCCCACCACGGCGCGCCACAGCCGGCCGGACTGCATGACGTTGGCCTTCTCGACGCTCGTCACCTTGTTGCGGCGCTTGCGCGCCAGCTCGAAGGCGACGCGGGCGACGCGGGCGATCTCGTCCTCGTGGTAGATCTGCGTGTCGATGCCGGTGCGCTTGCCGTCGGCGCCGGTGGTGACGCCGCGCGGCTCCCCGAAATAGACGCCGCCGGTCGTCTCCCGCACGATCATCAGGTCGAGCCCGCGGACGAGGTCGGGGCGCAGCGCGGAGGCATCGGCCAGCGGGTCCAGCACCACGGCGGGACGCAGGTTGGCGAAGAGGCCGAGGTCCTTCCGCAGCCGCAGGATGCCAAGCTCGGGGCGCTGGTCGAAGGGCAGGCTGTCCCATTTCGGGCCGCCGACGGAGCCGAACAGCACCGCGTCCGCGGCCTTCGCCGCCGCCACCGTCTCGTCCGGGCAGGGGGAGCCGGTGGCGTCGATCGCGGCGCCGCCGACGATGCCCTCCTCGATCTCGAAGGTGACGGAGCGGCGGCGGTCCATCCAGTCGATGATGCGGCGCACCTCGCGCATCACCTCGGGCCCGATGCCGTCACCGGGGAGGATGAGGAGCTTCTTGTTGGCAGGCATGCAGGCGTGTGTCCTCTCAGGGCGGCGGCCGGGCGGCCCGCCTCGGGCGGACCGGGGAAGCGGATGCGGTGGGGCGGGCGATGCGGGTGCGCCGCGCGGGCGCGTGCGGGCGGGGGCGCCGCCCCCGCCGCGCGTTCAGGCGTAGAGCCAGGGCTGCGCGGCCTTCTGCCGCGCCTCGTAGCCGTCGATCGCCGGGGCGTGCTGCAGCGTCTGCCCGATGTCGTCGAGGCCGTTCAGCAGCAGGTGGCGGCGGAACTCGTCGATGCGGAAGGGGATCTCCTCCCCGTTCGGGCGCACCACGACCTGGCGTTCGAGGTCGACCGTGATGCGGGCATTGGCGCCGAGCTTCGCATCCTCGATCAGCGTCTCGCAGACCTCGCGCGGCAGGCGCACGGGCAGGATGCCGTTCTTGAAGCAGTTGTTGTGGAAGATGTCGGCGAAGTCCGGCGCGATGACGCAGCGGATGCCGAAATCCAGAAGCGCCCAGGGCGCGTGCTCGCGCGACGAGCCGCAGCCGAAATTCTCGTAGGCGATCAGCACCTCGGCCTTGCGGTAGGGGTCCTGGTTCAGCACGAAGTCCGGGTTCTCGGACCCGTCCTCGCGGTAGCGCATGTTGGCGAAGAGGCTCTTGCCGAGGCCGGTGCGAGCGATCGTCTTCAGGAAGCGCGCGGGGATGATCTTGTCGGTGTCGACATTGGCGGCCGGCATCGGCGCCGCGATGCCGGTCAGGGTCGTGAAGGGCTGCATGGTCCGTTACCCCTTCGGCTGGAAGTCGCGCACATCGGCGAGGTGCCCGGCAAGCGCCGCGGCCGCCGCCATCGCCGGGCTCAGCAGATGCGTCCGCCCGCCCGGGCCCTGGCGGCCTTCGAAGTTGCGGTTCGAGGTGCTGGCGCTGCGCTGGCCGGGCTTCAGCTTGTCCGGGTTCATGCCGAGGCACATGGAGCAGCCGGCCTCGCGCCACTCGAACCCCGCCTCGGTCAGCACGCGGTCCAGGCCTTCCTGTTCCGCCATCTCCTTCACCAGGCCGGAGCCGGGGACGACCATGGCGCGCACGCCATCGGCCACCCTGCGCCCCTTCACGATGGCGGCGGCGGCGCGGATGTCCTCGATCCGGCTGTTGGTGCAGGAGCCGATGAAGACGACGTCCACCTTGAGGTCCGTCAGCTTCTGGCCGGGGACGAGGCCCATGTACTCGACCATGCGCCGGACCTGCGCGCGCTTCGCCTCGTCCGCGAAGGCGGCCGGGTCCGGGACGGTGCCGGTGATGGGCAGCACGTCCTCGGGGCTGGTGCCCCAGGTGACCTGCGGGACGATCTGCGCGGCGTCCAGCACGACCTCCCGGTCGAAATGCGCGCCGGGGTCGGAGGGCAGCGTCCGCCACCAGGCGACCGCGCGGTCATACGCCTCGCCCTTCGGCGCGAAGGGGCGGCCCTTCACGTAGTCGAAGGTGGTCTGGTCCGGCGCGACCATGCCGGCGCGGGCGCCGGCCTCGATCGACATGTTGCAGACCGTCATCCGTCCGGCCATGTCGAGCGCGCGGATCGCCTCGCCCGCATATTCGATGACGTGGCCGGTGCCGCCGGCCGTGCCGATGCGGCCGATGATGGCCAGCACGATGTCCTTCGCCGTGCAGCCCACCGGCAGCGTGCCGTCCACCAGCACGCGCATGTTCTTCGCGGGCTTCTGCAGCAGCGTCTGGGTGGCGAGCACATGCTCCACCTCCGACGTGCCGATGCCGAAGGCCAGCGCGCCCATCGCGCCGTGGGTCGAGGTGTGGCTGTCGCCGCAGACGATGGTCATGCCAGGCAGGCTGAGCCCGAGCTCCGGCCCGATGACATGCACGATGCCCTGGCGCTTGTCGGTCAGGGGGATGTAGGGGACGCCGAATTCGGCGACGTTGCGCTCCAGCGTCTCGACCTGGGTGCGGCTCTCCGGGTCCTCGATCGTGCCGTAGCGGGTGCTGTCGGTGGCGATGTTGTGGTCCACCACCGCGATGGTGGCGTCCGGCCGGCGCACCTTGCGGCCGGCGAGGCGAAGCCCCTCGAAGGCCTGCGGGCTCGTCACCTCGTGGGTGAGGTGCTTGTCGATGTAGAGCAGCGCGGTGCCGTCGGGCAGCGTCTCGACGACATGCGCGTCCCAGATCTTGTCGAACAGCGTGCGCGGCTTGCTTGCCGACATGTTTGGCGTCCCCTGGAAGCAAGTGCGCCCCGGCCTTGCGGCCGGGGCGCGTCGTCGGTGTCAGGCCTCGGCCGTCTCGGCCTTGCTGCGTGCGCGCTCCTCGATGCGCGCCGACTTGCCGGTGCGGCCGCGCAGGTAATAGAGCTTCGCGCGGCGCACCTTGCCGCGGCGCACCACCTGGATCTCCGCGACATTCGGCGAGTACAGCGGGAAGACGCGCTCCACGCCCTCGCCGTAGGACAGCTTGCGGACGGTGAAGTTGCTGTTCAGGCCGCGGTTGGAGCGCGCGATCACCACGCCCTCATAGGCCTGGGTGCGGGTGCGCTCGCCTTCCACGACCTTCACCATCACGCGCACCGTGTCGCCCGGGGCGAATTCCGGCGTGGCGCGGGCCGAGGAGAGGCGCGCCTGCTGCGCGGCCTCGAACTGCTGGAGCAGGTTCATCTGCGGGGTTCCTTCCGTGAGAATCATCTAGGCCGCGGCCGGGGGGCCGTCCAGCCGCCCCGCCGCGTCGTTGGGTTGCGATCGGCGGGCGAGGTGGCGCGACCACAGGTCCGGCCGACGCGTGCGCGTGGCCTCCTCGGCACGTTCGCGCCGCCAGCGCGCGACCTCGGCATGGTGGCCGGAGAGCAGAACCTCCGGCACGGTCCGGCCCTGCCATTCGGCGGGCCGCGTGTATTGCGGATATTCCAGCAGGCCGTCCGGCCCGTGGCTTTCCTCGACGGCGCTCGCCCCCGCCCCCATCACGCCCGGCAGCAGCCGCACGCAGGCATCGAGCAGCAGCAGCGCCGCCGGCTCCCCGCCCGACAGCACGACGTCGCCGGCCGAGACCTCCAGCATCCCCCGCGCCTCGATGACGCGCTGGTCGATGCCTTCGTAGCGGCCGCAGAGCATCACCACCCCGGGCCCGGCCGACAGGTCGCGGACCAGCGCCTGGTCCAGCAGCCGGCCGCGCGGCGTCAGGCAGATGACCGGCGCACCGGGATTGCCCTCCGCCGCGGCGCCGACCGCCGCATCCAGCACGTCCGGCCGCATCACCATGCCTGCACCGCCGCCGAAGGGCGTGTCGTCCACCGTTCGGTGGCGGTCGGTGGCGAAGCCGCGGATATCGATCGCGTCGAGCTGCCACAGCCCGTCCCGCAGCGCCCGTCCGGCCAGCGACAGGCCGAGCGGACCCGGGAACATCGCCGGGAACAGCGTGAGGACGGAGGCGCGCCAGCTCACGCCGCGTCCTCCCCGTCCAGCTTCGCGGCAACCTCCGCGGGCGGCACGACCGTCACGCGGCCGCCGGCGATGTCCACCACCGGCACCGCCGCCCGGGTGAAGGGGACGAGCCTTTCCGGCCCCTCGCCCTCGATCACCAGGAAGGGGCCGGCGCCGTAGTCCTCCACCGCCCGCACGGTGCCGAGCGCCGCGCCGTCCTCAGCGAAGGCGGCCAGGCCCTCGAGGTCGCAGAGCAGGAACTCGTCCGGGTCGGCAGGCGGCGGCAGGCGGTCGCGCTCGACATAGAGCTTCGTGCCGGTCAGCCGCTGCGCCGCGTCGCGATCCGCCACCCCCTCGATCCGGGCGAGCCCGTTCGGCAGGGGGGTCACGGCGAAGCGCCGCGTGCCGGCCGCATCGGTCAGCGGGCCGTAGCCGGCGATGGCCTTCGGGTCCTCGGTGAAGGCGTGCAGGCGTACCAGGCCCCGCACGCCGTGCGGCCTCCCGATCTCGCCGAGCAGCACCCGCTTCACCGCCATGGCCCGTCAGCCGTCCCCCGCCCCGGTCAGCCGGCGGCCGCGGCGGCCGCGGCGGCGCGTTCCTGCGCCTTCTTCTTCGGCGCGGACTTCTTCGGCTGCTCCGGATAGACCGGCACCGGGCCGAGGCCGGCATGGCCGAGGAACTTGGCCACGCGGTCCGTCGCCAGCGCGCCCTGCGACTTCCAGTGCACGATGCGCTCGGCGAACAGGCGCACGCGCTCCGGGTGGTCCGACGGCAGCATCGGGTTGTAGGAGCCCAGCTTCTCGATGAACCGGCCGTCGCGCGGGCTGCGGCTGTCGGCCACCACGATGTGGTAGTACGGACGCTTCTTGGCGCCGGCGCGGGCGAGGCGGATCTTGAGGCCCATCTGGGGTCCTTCCTGCTGGTCTGGTGGTTAGAAGGGTCGTCGGTTGCCGAGGCCAGGCAGGAGGGCGCCGAGCCCACCCCGCATCAGCCCCTTCTGGCCGAGCTTGTTCATCCGCTTCATCATCGCGGACATCTCGTCGAACTGCTTCAGCAGCCGGTTCACGTCCTGCACCGTGGTGCCGGACCCGGCGGCGATGCGCCGCTTGCGCGATGCCTTCAGCAGGTCGGGGCTGCGGCGCTCCTTCGGCGTCATCGACGCGATGATCGCCGCCTGGCGCTTCAGCATCGTCTGGTCGAGATTCGCGCCCTCGATCTGCTGCTTGATCTTGCCCACCCCCGGAAGCATCCCGAGGATGCCGGAGAGCGAGCCCATCTTGCCGATCTGCTTCAGCTGCGATGCATAGTCCTCGAGGTCGAAGGACCCCTTCTGCATCTTCTTCGCCAGCTTCTCGGCTTCCGCCTGGTCCATCGTCTCGGCGGCCTTCTCGACCAGCGAGACGATGTCACCCATGCCGAGGATGCGGTTGGCGATGCGGTCGGGGTGGAACTCCTCCAGCGCGTCCAGCTTCTCGCCGGCGCCGAGCAGCTTGATGGGCGCGCCCGTGACGGCGCGCATGGACAGCGCGGCGCCGCCGCGCGCGTCGCCATCGACGCGCGTCATGACGATGCCGCTGACACCCACCTTCTCCTGGAAGGCCTTGGCGGTGTTCACCGCGTCCTGCCCGGTCATGGCGTCCACGACGAGCAGCGTCTCATGCGGCTTCGCGAAGGCCTTCACCTCCGCCACCTCGGCCATCAGCGCCTCGTCGATGGCGAGCCGGCCGGCGGTGTCGAGGATCACCACGTCGTACAGCTCGCGTCGCGCCACATCCATCGCCCGCGCGGCGATCTGGATCGGCGTCTGGCCGGCGACGACCGGCAGGCTCACCACCTCCGCGCGCTCGGCGAGCTGTGCGAGCTGGAGCTGCGCGGCGGGGCGGTGGACGTCGAGCGAGGCGAGCAGCACCTTCTTCCGCTCGCGCGACCGCAGCCGGAGCGCGATCTTGCCCGAGGTGGTGGTCTTGCCCGAGCCCTGGAGGCCGACCATCAGGATCGGCACCGGGGCGGGCGCGTTCAGGTCGAGCCCGCGCGCCCCTTCCTCGCCGCCGCCGAGCGCCTCGACCAGCGCGTCGTTGACGATCTTGATGACCTGCTGCGCGGGCGAGACGGAGCGGATGACCTCCTGCCCCACCGCGCGTTCGCGCACCTTGTTGACGAGGTCCTTGACGACGGAAAGGGCGACGTCGGCCTCCAGCAGCGCGATGCGGACTTCCCGCAGCGCCTCCTGCACATCGGCCTCCGACAGCGCACCGCGGCGGCGCAGCTTGTCGAAGACCCCGGTCAGCCTATTGCCCAGCGCCTCGAACATCGCGGCGGGTGCATCCCCTGTCGTTGCGGCCGCCCCAAACGAAATCGCGCCGCTGCGCGAGCCTTCGCGGAGCGACGGTGCCATCCCGCACCGGGCGGGACGACAGAGAGAGGTCCAGGGCGGACCAAGGCTTGCCACATAAAGGCAGCCCCCAGCGGGGTCAAGCAGCAGTTGGCGCCGACCCTGCGGGGAAGCGGCGGCATCGCCGCCGCCCAGGCACAGCGCCTATTTCGGCGCCAGCACCATGATCATCTGGCGGTTCTCGAGCCGGGGCATCGATTCCACCTTGGTCAGTTCCGCCAGTTCCGTGCGGATGCGGTCCAGCACCTTCAGGCCGAGATCCTGGTGAGCCATCTCGCGCCCGCGGAACCGCAGCGTGACCTTCACCTTGTCGCCCTCGCCGATAAATTCCTTCATCTGGCGCATCTTCACCTCGTAGTCGTGGTCGTCGATGTTCGGGCGGACCTTGATTTCCTTGAGCTCGACGATCTTCTGGCGCTTCCGCGCCTCGTTCGCCTTCTTCTGCTGCTCGTACTTGTACTTGCCGTAGTCCAAGATCTTGCAGACAGGCGGGACCGCGTTCGGGCTGATCTCGAGAAGGTCCAGACCGGCATCATAGGCCCGCAGCAGCGCATCGCGCGCGCTCATCACCCCGATCATCTCGCCGTCCTGATCGATCAGGCGGACCTGGGGGACCCGGATCTCCTCATTCACCCGCGGGCCGTCGCGCGTCGGCAACTGGGCGGGCATCGGACCTCTAGGTATGGGCGCTTCTCCTGTCGTGGTGGCTGACGTCGGCTGCACGAACGCCAGCGCCGGGTGAGAGCCACCCGACGCTGTTGCGCCCGTCAACCCCCTTTATGGCGATCCCGTCAGCCCGGCGCAACCCGGAGATCGGGCGCCGCCGCTTCCGCCGCCAGGCGCGCCACCGCTTCGGCCAGCGTCAGCGATTCCTGCTCGCGCCCCGGCAGGCGGCGCAGCACCAGCCTGCCTTCCTCCGCCTCGCGCCGGCCGACCACGGCCAGCACCGGCACGCGCTGGTCGATGTGGTCCACCACCTTGCGGTTGATCTTCTCATTCCGCAGGTCGAGCGCCACCGACAGCCCCGCCTTCTGCAGCGCCGCCGCGGCCTCCCTCGCGAAGGGCGCGGCGTCGTCCACGATGGTCGCGACCACCACCTGCACCGGCGCCAGCCACAGCGGGAAGCGTCCCGCATGCTGCTCGATCAGGATGCCGAGGAAGCGTTCGAAGGACCCCAGGATGGCGCGGTGGAGCATGACGGGGCGCTTCCGCGTTCCGTCCTCCGCCACATATTCGGCGTCCAGCCGCTCGGGCAGGACGAAGTCCACCTGGAGCGTGCCGCACTGCCAGTCGCGGCCGATCGCGTCGCGCAGCACGAATTCCAGCTTCGGGCCGTAGAAGGCGCCCTCCCCCGGGTTCAGCACGTAGTCCACGCCCGCCGTCTCGCAGGCCTGCTTCAGCGCGCCCTCGGCGCGGTCCCAGGTCGCGTCGTCGCCCGCGCGCTTCGCCGGACGGTCGCTGAACTTCACCCGGAACCCCTCGAAGCCGAGGTCGCGGTAGATCGAGGACAGCAGCGCCACGAAGCGCACCGTCTCCTCCGCGATCTGGTGCTCCTCGCAGAAGATGTGCGCGTCGTCCTGCGTGAAGGCGCGCACGCGCATGATGCCGTGCAGCGCGCCCGAGGGCTCATAGCGGTGGCAGGCGCCGAATTCCGCCATGCGCAGCGGCAACTCGCGGTAGGACCGGATGCCCTGGTTGAAGATCTGGACGTGGCAGGGGCAGTTCATGGGCTTGAGGGCGAGGACGCGGTCCTTCTCGGACTCGTCCTCCACCGTCGCCAGGAACATGCTCTCGCGGAACTTCTCCCAGTGGCCGGACGCCTCCCACAGCCTGCGGTCCAGCAGCTGCGGCGTCTTCACCTCCTGGTAGTCGGCGGCGTCCAGGCGGCGGCGCATGTAGGCCTCCACCGTGCGGTACAGCTTCCAGCCCTTCGGGTGCCAGAAGATGCTGCCGACCGCTTCCTCCTGCAGGTGGAACAGCCCCATCTCCCGCCCGATCCGGCGGTGGTCGCGCTTCTCCGCCTCCTCGATCTGGTGGAGATGGGCATCGAGCTCCTTCCGGTCGCGCCAGGCGGTGCCGTAGATGCGCGACAGCACGGGGTTGCGGTGGTCGCCGCGCCAGTAGGCGCCGGCCACCTTCATCAGCCGGAAGGCGTCGCCCACGTCGCCGGTGCCGCGCATGTGCGGCCCGCGGCACAGGTCGACCCAGTCGCCCTGGCTGTAGAGGCTGATCTCCTGGTCCGCCGGCAGGTCGCGGATCAGCTCCACCTTGAAGCGCTCGCCCTTCTTCACGAACAGGTCGATCGCCTCGGCACGGGTCACCACGCGGCGTTCGAAGGCGGCGTTCCGGGCGATGATCTCCCGCATCTTCGCCTCGATCGCCGGGAAGTCCTCGGGCGTGAAGGGCTCGTTGCGGTGGAAGTCGTAGTAGAAGCCGTTCTCGATCGGCGGGCCGATGGTGACCTGCGTGCCGGGGAACAGGGCCTGCACGGCTTCCGCCAGAACATGCGCGCAGTCGTGGCGGATCAGTTCCAGCGCCTGGTCGTCGCGGCGCGTCACGAAGCGCACCTGCGCATCCGCCGCGACCTCGTGCGACAGGTCGCGCAGCACGCCGTCCACCTCCATCGCCAGCGCGGCCTTCGCAAGGCCGGGGCCGATCGCGGCCGCGATCGTCGTGCCCGTGACGGGCCCGTCGAAGGCGCGGACGGAACCGTCGGGCAGGGTGATCGCGGGCATGGGTGTGGGGGGCTCCCGGTTCGGGTGGCAGGGGCGCGGACCATGGCCAGCGCCGGCCCCGGGCGTCAAGGCGGGCCGGGTCGTGCCATACTCCGCCCCGCGTGGAATCGGAGGGATGGATGGCGGCTCAGGACCAGGCCGGGGGCGTGCCGCCCCGCGCGGCACTCTACGTGGATTTCGACAACGTCTTCATGGCCCTGCTGCGCTGGGACGAGCGTGCCGCCTATGCCCTGGGGGAGCGCCCCGATGCCTGGCTCGCCTGGCTGGAGCGCGAGCCGGAGGGCGGGGCGCTGCGCCGGCGCACGCTGGTCCGCCGCTGCTACCTGAACCCCGGCCGCTGGATCGACTTCCCCTCATCCGGCCCGGTCGCCCGCTACCGGGCGCAGCGGGACATGCGCAACCGCGTCTTCTTCGGCGAATTCCGCGGCGCCTTCGTCCGCGCGGGGTTCGACGTGGTGGACTGCCCGCCCGTCGCCTCGCTGAAGAACGCCGCCGACATGAAGATGGCGCTCGACATCCGGGAGGCGCTGGACCACCCGACCCGTTTCGAGGAATTCGTCCTGCTGTCCGGCGACAGCGACTTCCTGCCGGCGCTCACCCGGCTGCGCGCGCATGACCGGCGCATCACCATCCTCGCGCAGGACACCGCGAAGGAAGCCTACCTGGCCGCGGCCGACCAGGCGCTGGGGCTGGTGGAATTCGCCAACCAGGGCATGGGCTCCCTGCCCATCACCGGCTTCGAGCTCGCCGCCCCCGTGCGCGACCGCGCCGCCGCCCTGCCCCGCCCGCCGGAGCCGCCGCGCCGCCTGGCGGAGCCGCCCCGGTCGCCCGCGCCCACGGCCGCCGAGCCTGCGCGGCGTGCGGCCCCGCCGCCCTCGCGCCCGGCGGAGCACGACCCGGCCGCCCTGCGCGCCGCCGCGCTGCGCTGGCTGCGGGACCTGCTTGCGGCGAGCGAGGCGGGGGCGCTGCGGATGACGCAGGTCGGCTCCGCCATCGCCAAGGCGATGCCGGAGCTGCGCGAATCGCGGTATGCGGGGGCAGGCACCCTCGGGAAGCTGATCGAGGAGGCGGGGGACCCGCACCTCGCCCTCGCCGGCCCGCCGGACCGGCGCTGGCTCTACGACCCGGACCGCGGCCAGCCCCCGGCCGACCCGGCGCCGGATGCCGCCCCGCCCCCGCCGAACGGCGCCGCCCCGGCCGAGGAGGCCGCCGGCACGGCCGAGCCGGAGGACGAGCAGGAGCCGGAGGACCGGCCGGAGGACAGCGCGGAGGATGAGCCGGAGGACGAGGCGCCGCCCGGCCCCGAAGATTCCTATGCCGCCCTGGCCGCCGCCTCCCCCCCGCCCGACTGGACCGGCGAGCCGGAGCCGGCAGGCGACGCTGCGCCCGAGCCGCCGCCCGCCCCGGACCCGGCCGAGCGCGAAGCCGCCATGGCCGAGGCGGCGGCGAAGGTGCGCGACCTTCTGTGGGGCAAGCGCGACCTGAAGGGCTTCCCGCTGGACCTGCCCGCCTTCGCGAGCGCGGAGATCGGCTTCGTGCTCTCCGGCATCGCCGCGGCCTCGCCCTTCGGCCCGTCGCAGCTGCCGGGCGTCGCGGCCGGCATCGCCGCCGACGGCGCGCCGCACGGCATCCATGTCTCCCCGCGGGAGGTGACGGCGGTGATCCGCTGGCTGCTGCGCGGCAATGCGCGGTTCCGCGACCGGCTGGGCCCCGACGGGGCCTTCCGCCTGGCGGCGACGCTCTACGACCAGCTCGGCCGCGCGGTGGAGCGCGCGGCGGCGCAGCGCACCACCGCCCCCCGCCCCGAGGAAAGGCTGGCCGAGGAGGAATGGGCGGCGCTGGAAGCCTGGATGACCGCGGGGCTCAGCGGGGATTGAGCGCGACCATCGCGGCCTGCACCTGCCCCACCGTCAGCCCCGACAGCGGCAGGTGGCGCAGCACCACCACGTTCGGCCCGCGCGGGGCGCAGAGCGCGGGGTCGCTGTCGGCGCCGAACAGCGCGAGCGTCGGGCAGCCGGCCGCGGCGATCAGGTGCGTCGGCCCCGTGTCGTTGCCGACCGCGAAGGCGGCCCGCCGCGCCAGCGCCGCCACCTGGCCGAAATCGGTGCGCCCGGCCAGGTCCACGGCGCCCGGCAGCCCCGCCGCGATGCCCGCCGCAAGCTCCGCCTCGGCCCGCCCGCCCAGCACCGCCACCGGGATGTCGAGCGTCGCCGCGAAGTCCCGGAAGCACGCGGCCGGCCAGCGTTTCGCCGGCCGCTGGGGCGACGCGCCAGGCACCAGCAGCGCAAAGCGCGGCGGCAGCGCGAAGGCCGAAAGGTCGGCATCCAGCCAGCCCAGTTCCGGCGCCGGGAAGACGCCGATTCCCGCCATCTCCAGCTGCTCGCGCTGGCGTTCGACCGTGTGCATCGCGTCGCGTTCGGGATTGGCGTGGGGGTGGGAGGCGAGGAGGCCGATGCCCGACCATTCGACCCCACGCCCCAGCGCCCAGCGGTAGCGCGTGCTGCGCGAGGAGGTCTGCAGGTCGTAGACGCGCGCGAAGCCGGCCGCGCGCAGCCGCCGCAGCAGCGCCGGCAGGCCGCGCCAGCCCGGCCGCCCATCCTCCCACACCTCGTCGAACCAGGGGCTGCGCCGGGCGAGCGCCGCGAAGGGCGGCGTGGTCAGCAGCGTGATGCGGGCGTCGCGGTGATGCGCGCGGATCGCCGCGAAGGGACCGAAGGACTGCACGAAGTCGCCGAGCGCGCCGAGCCGGATGACGAGGATCCTCATCCCAGCAGCTCGCGGTAGACGCCGATCGTCGCGGCCTGCATCGCCGTGGTCGTGTAGTCCCGCAGCACCGCCGCGCGGGCCCGCGCGCCCACCGCCGCGCGCTCCGCCTCCGGCAGCGCCAGCACGCGGGCGAGCGCGGCGGCGAGCGCGGCGGGGTCGCCCGGCGGCACGCGCCAGCCGGTCACCCCTTCCTCCACCGTCTCGCGCGGGCCGCCGAGGTCGGAGGCGATGACGGGCCGCGCCATCGCCTGCGCCTCGATCACGGTGCGGCCGAAGGCCTCGGGGTCGGTGCTGGCATGGACCACCACATCGGCCGCCAGCAGGGCGGGCGCCATCGCCTCGACATGGCCGGCCAGCCGCAGCCGGTCGCCGAGGCCGAGCGCCTGCGCGCGCCCGCGAAGCTCGCGCGCGAACTCCTCGTTGCCGCCGCCGGCCAGCACGGCGATGGGCTGCCCGGGCAGGCGGGCCACCGCCTCCAGCAGCACGGCCTGGCCCTTCCAGCGGGTCATGCGGCCGGGCAGCAGGATCACGGGCTGGCCGAGGGCGGCGCCCCAGGATTCCCGCAGGGCCGCGACCTGCGGGGGCGGCACCGCGGCCGGGTCGAATCGCCGGGGGTCGACCCCGCGGGGGATCACGCGCAGGCGGCCGGGCCCGGTGCCGTGCCGCGCCCGCACCAGATCCGCGATGAAGTGGCTGATGGCGATCACGCGTTCGCCCCGCGCCATGACGGAGTTGTAGAGCCGCTTGCCCGGCAGCCCCTCGTTGTAGGCGCCATGGTAGGTCGTCACGAGATGCGCGCCCGTCCGTCGCGAGGCGAGCAGCGCCGACCAGGCCGGTGCGCGGGAACGTGCGTGCAGGATCGCCACCTCCTCCTGCCGCACCAGCGCGGCAAGCGCGCCGGCGTTGCGCAGGATGCCGAGGGGCGACTTGGTGGCGAGAGGCAGCGTGACATGCACGCCGCCCACGCGTTCCACCTCCACCGCCAGCGCCCCGCCGGCGGAAGCGACCAGCGCCCGCCAGCCCGCCGCCGCGATCGCCTCCGCGATCTCCACCGTGCCGCGTTCCACCCCGCCTGCGACGAGGGCGGGCAGCACCTGGAGGATGGCGGGGGGCTGCGGCATGGCCGGCCCGGACTACCGCCCCGGCGCCCGCCCGCCTATCCCCCCTTGGGGCATGTCCGGCGGCAGGGGCGCCCGCCCGCTTCGGCCCGCCCCCCTGGCGGGCCGGTCAAACGCCGCTACGCTGCCCCGACCCAAGGGGGGAGAGAACGCCGGATGACGCCGCATGACGCCCTGCCCGCCGACCTCGCCGCGGGCGCCTTCGCCGCCCGCGTGATGACGCCGGAGGGGCCTTCCGTCTTCGCGATCCTCGGCGGCGCCGCCTTCGACATGACGCCCGCCTTCGGCACCTGCTCCGCCTGGCTCAACGCCGAGGACCCGGTGGGCGCGATCCGCGCGCGGGGCGTGCCGGCGGTGCTGGACCCTGGCGCGGCGCTGGCCAATGCCCACCACGCCGCGCGCGACCCGGCGCGGCCCTGGCTGCTGGCGCCGGTGGACCTCCAGGCGATCAAGGCGGCGGGCGTGACCTATGTGCGCTCCATGCTGGAGCGCGTGATCGAGGAACGCTGCCGGGGCGACGCGACGCAGGCGGAGGCGGTGCGCGCCGAGGTGCGCGCCATCATCGGCGACGACCTGCGCAACCTGGTGCCGGGCAGCGCGGAGGCGATGCGCGTGAAGGCTGCCCTCGTCGCCAAGGGCTGGTGGAGCCAGTACCTGGAAGTGGGCATCGGCACGGATGCCGAGATCTTCACCAAGGCACCCGTCATGTCCGCCGTGGGTCCCGGCGCCAAGGTGGGCGTCCACCCGATGAGCGGCTGGTCCAACCCGGAGCCCGAGGCGGTGATGGTGGTGAACGCCCGCGGGCGGATCGTGGGCGCCACGCTCGGCAATGACGTGAACCTGCGCGACGTGGAGGGGCGCAGCGCGCTGCTGCTGGGCCGCGCGAAGGACAACAACGCCTCCTGCGCGCTCGGCCCGATGATCCGGCTGTTCGATTCCGGCTTCACGCTCGGCGACGTGCGCGCGGCGGAGATCGCGCTCGCCATCCGCGGCCGCGACGGCTTCGCGCTGGAGGAGAGCGGCGCGGTCGGTGCCATCAGCCGCGACCCCGCCGACCTCGTCGGCCAGATGATCGGCGCGCACCACCAGTATCCGGACGGCGCGGTGCTGTTCCTCGGCACGCCCTTCTCCCCCACGGCGGACCGCGGCGCGCCGGGGATGGGCTTCACCCACCGGGAGGGCGACGTGGTGCGCATCTCCTCCCCGCGCCTCGGCGCGCTGGAGAACGAGACGGACCGCACCGACGAATGCCCGCCCTGGACCTTCGGCATCGGCGCGCTGATGGCGAGCCTGGCGCGCCGGGGCTATCCGCGATGAGGGAGGAGACCGGCCGCCTGGACGGCCGCCTGGCCTGGGCGCGCCTGCCAGGGCGCGGCCCCGGCCTCGTCTTCCTGCCCGGCTACCGCAGCGACATGGAAGGGACGAAGGCGCTGGCGCTGCGCGACCACTGCGCCGCCACCGGCCGCGCCCTGCTGCGCTTCGACTATGGCGGCCACGGCGGCAGCGCCGGGCGGTTCGAGGACGGCACCATCGGATCCTGGACCGGGGACGCGCTGGCCGCCTTCGATGCGCTGACGGAGGGGCCGCAGGTCCTGGTCGGCTCCTCCATGGGGGGCTGGATCGCGCTGCTGCTGGCGCTGCGCCGGCCGGAGCGCGTGGCGGGGCTGGTCGGCCTCGCCCCCGCGCCGGATTTCACGCAGGCGCTCATGTGGCCCGCCTTCACCCCCGCGCAGCGCGACGCCCTGCTGCGCGACGGCGTGCTGCACCTGCCGAGCCAGTACGGCGAGCCGACGCCGGTGACGCGCGCCCTGATCGAGGACGGGAAGCGCCACCTGCTGCTCGACGCGCCCATCCCGCTGCGCTGCCCCGTGCGCATCCTGCAGGGGATGGCTGACCCGGACGTGCCCTGGCGCCACGCGCTGCGGTTGGTGGAGGCGCTGGCCGGCGACGACGTGCGCCTGCACCTGGTGAAGGACGGCGACCACCGCCTGTCCCGCCCGCAGGACCTCGCCCTGCTGCGGGAGACGGTCGAGGGTCTCAGCCCCGCGCTTCCTCCGCCAGGATGCGCCTGAGCCCCTCGCGGTAGGTCGGGCAGCGCCAGGCGATGCCGAGCGCGGCCTTCGTCGCCGCATTCGCCACGCGCCGGTTCTCCGCCCAGAAGGACAGCGCCATCGGCGACATGCGCGCGCGCGCCTCCTCGAAGGGAACCAGCGGCGGCGGCGGCAGGCCGAGCAGCCGCGCCGCTTCCGCCACCACATCGGCGTTCGGGGCGGGCTCGTCATCGACCAGGTGCAGCACGCGATGGCCATCGGGCCGCAGCGCGCCCGCCACGACGGCCAGCGCGATGTCGTCGCGATGGATGCGGCTGAAGGCGTGGCCGGGCTTCGCCACGCGCCGCGCCACGCCGGCGCGCAGGTCGTCGAGCGCGCTGCGGCCGGGGCCGTAGATGCCGCCGACCCGGAACAGGTCGAGCGCGCAGCCCCGCCCCGCCGCGGCGGCGCGCCAGGCCTGCTCCGCCGCCAGCCGCCGGGCGGATCGCGCCTGGCCCGGCGCGGGGGACGTCGCCTCGTCCACCTCCGCGCCGCCGCGGTCGCCATAGACGCCGGTGGTGGACAGGTAGCCGATCCAGCGCAGCGCCGGCGCAGCCGCGATGGCGCCGGCATGCGCGGACAGCACCGGGTCGCCATCCCCTTCGGGCGCGGCGGTGACCACCAGATGCGTCGCGGCGCGGATCGCTTCCGCGGCATCGGCGAAGCCGACCACCGCGACGCCTGCCGGCGGCCGCGCCGCCGCGGGGTCGCGCGCCGTACCGGTCACCTCCATGCCCCGCGCCCGCGCCTCCCGCGCGATCGCCGCCCCGGCATAGCCGAGCCCCGCCACAACCATCCGGTCCGTCATGGCGGCACAGATGGCACCGCCCGCGGCGTTGCGCCATGGGCGCCGCGTGGCGCGCGGAGTGGCGCGCCCCTGCCCGCGCCGGTAGGATGGCGCGATGCGACGCCCGGCCCGCACCATGCTCCTCGGCGCCTTCACCGCCGCCCTGCTGGCGGCGCTGGCGACGGGCGCCTGGATCGTCGCCGGCCCCAGCCCCGCCCAGACGGCCGAGGAAGTGCTGCCGGTCCCGCCGGAATCGCCGCGGCTGGCCGACGGGCCGGAGGTGGAACGCTGCCTCGGCCTGCTCCAGACCGACCCGGAAGGCGCGCGCGCCCTTGCCGAACGCTGGGAGGCCGAGGGTGGCGGCGACGGCGCGAAGCACTGCCATGCGCTGGCGATCCTCGCGCTCGGCGATCCGCCGGTGGCGGCGGAACGGCTGGAACAGCTCGCCGCCGGGTCGCGCGCGGGCGGGGCTGCGCGGGCGGCGGTGTTCGCGCAGGCCGCGCAGGCCTGGCTGCTGGCCGGGCTGCCCACGCGCGCCTTCGCCGCGACGACGATGGCCCTCACCCTCGCGCCCGGCGACCTGGACCTGCTGGTGGACCGCGCCGTCGCTCTCGGCGCGCTGGCACGCTGGCGCGAGGCGATCGAGGACCTGGACCGCGCCCTCGCGCTCGACCCCGACCGGCCGGAGCCGCTGGTCTTCCGCGCCGCGGCCTGGCGCCACCTGGACCGGGCGGACAGGGCGCTGCGCGACATCGAACGCGCCCTGGCGGTGGCGCCGGCCAACCCGGAAGCCCTGCTGGAACGCGGCATCCTGCGCCACCTCGGCGGGCAGGTGGACGGCGCGCGGGCCGATTGGGAAAGGGTGATCGAGATCGCCCCGGATTCCCCCGCCGCCGACCTCGCGACGCAGAACCTGGCGCTGAGCGAGGCGGGGCCGGCGCGGCGGTGATCCCGGCCGTCACCGCGCTGCTGGCCTGCCAGCTCCTCGGCGAGGTCGCGGCCCGCGCCCTGCACCTGCCGGTGCCCGGCCCCGTGGTCGGGATGGTGCTGCTGTTCGCGGCGCTGCTGGCGCGCCGGCGGGCGGCGCCGCCGGAACTTGGCCGGGCCGCCGACGGGCTGCTCGACAATCTCGGCCTGCTGTTCGTGCCGGCGGGCGTGGGCGTGGTGCTGCACCTGCCGCTGCTGGCACGCGACTGGGCGCCGCTGACGCTCGCGGTCGTGGCGGGGACGCTGGCGGCGATCGCGGCCACGGGGCGGCTGGCGCAATGGCTGCTGCGGCGGGGCCGGGGCGGCGCATGAGCGGCCTTGCCGAGATCTGGGTCTATCTCGCGCAGGAACCGCTGGCGGCGCTGACCGCGACGCTGCTCGCCTGGCTGGCGGCGCTGCGGGTCCATCGCGCCTGCGGGCGGCATCCGCTGGCCAACCCGGTGCTGATCGCGGTCGCGCTGCTGGCGGGGGCGCTGCTCGCGGCCGGGATCGACTACCGCGCCTATTTCGCCGGGGCGCAGTTCGTCCATTTCCTGCTCGGCCCGGCGACGGTGGCGCTGGCGATCCCGCTGCACCGGCACTTCGCGCTGGTGCGCGCATCGGCGCTGGCCGCCGTCGTCTCCGTCGTGGCGGGCGGCGCCTTCGCGGCGCTGGCGGGGCTGGCCTGCGCCCTGGCCCTGGGTGCCGCGCCGGAGGTGACGGCGAGCCTCGCGCCCCGGTCCGTCACCACGCCGGTCGCCATGGGGATCGCGGAGAGGATCGGCGGGCTGCCCTCGCTCACCGCCGTCGTCGTCATCCTGTCCGGCATCGTCGGCGCGGCGCTCGGCCCGCTGGTGCTGGACCTGGCGGGGGTGCGGGACTGGCGGGCACGGGGCCTGGCGATCGGCACGGCGGCGCACGGCATCGGCACGGCCCGCGCGCTGGGCGTGAACGCGACGGCGGGCGCCTTCAGCGGGCTCGCCATGGGGCTGAACGCGCTGGCGACGGCGCTGCTGCTGCCGCTGCTCTGGGCGCTCCTCGCCGGCTAGAAGTCGAGGTCCGCGTAGTGGTCCGGCGGCGTCAGGCCGCTGACGCGGTCGCCCAGCAGGGAACGGAAGCCCGGGCGGGACTTGATGCGTGCGTACCAGTCCTTCGCCGCATCGCTCTGCGACCAGTCGATCTCGCCGAGGTAGTCGAGCGCGGAGAGATGCGCCGCCGCCGCGAGGTCGGCGAGGCTCAGCGCATGCCCCGCAAGCCAGGCGCGTGTCTCGGCCAGCCAGCCGATGTAGTCGAGATGCGGCTTCAGGTTGGCGTAGCCTGCGCGGATCGCGGCCGCATCCGGGTTGCCCCTGCCGAGCAGCCGCTTCATCTGCTTCTCGTAGAGCAGGTTGCGCGTCACCTCGGCGTTGAACTTGCCGTCGAACCACGCGACGAGCCGCCGCACCTCCGCCCGTTCCGCCAGCGTGCGGCCGAGCAGCGGGCCGTCGGGATAGGCTTCGTCGAGATATTCGCAGATGGCGTAGGAATCGACGATGGACAGGCCGTTCGCCTCCTGCAGCACCGGCACGGTGCATGCGGGGTTCACGGCCAGGAACTCCTCGCGCCTCTCCCACACCCGCTCCACGCGCAGGTCGAAGGGGATGCGCTTCTCGGCGAGCGCGAGGCGCACCTTGCGGGAGAAGGGGGAGAGGGGGAGGTGATAGAGGATTCGCATCGGGCCGGCTGTCCGGGATGCCCCCCTATCGCACGCGGCCGCGGCGCGGCCAACCCGCCGCGGCCATGCCGCTGCGCGGGGCGGGGGCGCGCGGCCGGGATGGCGGGGGCGGAAGCCCGGCCGCGGCGACCCCGGCCGGGGTCGCCGCGGCCGCTCCCTCACTCGGCGGCGATGGCAGGCGTCTCCGCCATCGGCTTCGGCAGGTAGCGTGCATAGTCCTTCGGCACGACATGCCAGAAGCGGCCGCGTTCCTGCGCCCAATCGTTCAGCAGCCGCGCGGCGAAGGGGCTGCCCGTCTCGCGCACATGGCGGGTGATGTGCTCGCGCAGCACCTCCTCCCAATGCGCGCTGCCGCCGAGGCGCTTCCACAGCAGCGTGTCCGGGTTCACCCGCCGTTCGAAGGCGTCGTCGGCGTCGTAGACGAAGGCCATGCCGCCCGTGAAGCCGGCGCCGAAATTGTCGCCCACCGGCCCGAGGATGACGGCGCAGCCGCCGGTCATGTATTCGCAGCCATTGGCGCCGCAGCCTTCCACCACCGCGAGCGCGCCGGAATTGCGCACCGCGAAGCGTTCCCCGGCCTGCCCGGCCGCGAACAGCGCCCCGCCCGTCGCGCCATACAGCACGGTGTTGCCGATGATGGTGTTCTCGTTCCACACCAGCGAGGAGGACGGCGCCGGCCGCACCACGATGGTGCCGCCCGACAGCCCCTTGCCCACATAGTCGTTCGCGTCGCCGAACACCTCGAGCTTGAGGCCCCGCACCGCGAAGGCGCCGAGCGACTGGCCGGCGGAGCCGCGCAGCCGCACCGTCAGGTGGCCGCGCTGCAGGCCTTCCATCCCGAACTTGCGGACGATCTTGGACGAGATCTTCGTCCCGATCGCGCGGTGCGTGTTCCGGATGTTGTAGGCCAGCTGCATCTTCTCGCCGCGCTCGAACAGCGCCGCGGCGTCGCGGATCATGTCGGCGTCCAGCGTCTCCGGCACCTCGTTGCGGCCTTCCAGCGTGCAGTAGGCGGCATGGCTGCCGCTGTCCGCCTTCACCAGCAGCGGGTTGAGGTCGAGGTCGTCGAGGTCGGCCGAGCCGCGGCTGACCTGGCGCAGCAGGTCGGTGCGGCCGATCACGTCCGTCAGCCTGCGGAAGCCGAGGGAGGCGAGGATCTCCCGCACCTCCTCCGCCACGAAGCTGAACAGGTTGATGACCTTCTCCGGCGTGCCGGTGAACTTCTGCCGCAGCGCCTCGTCCTGCGTGCAGACGCCGACCGGGCAGGTGTTGGAATGGCACTGCCGCACCATGATGCAGCCCATCGCGACCAGGCTTGCCGTGCCGATGCCGAACTCCTCGGCGCCGAGCATGGCGGCGACCACCACGTCCCGCCCGGTCTTGATGCCGCCGTCGGTGCGCAGCTTCACCCGATGGCGCAGGCGGTTCAGCATCAGCACCTGGTGCGTCTCGCTCAGCCCCATCTCCCAGGGCAGGCCCGCATGCTTGATGGAGGAGACGGGCGATGCGCCGGTGCCGCCCGAATGGCCGGACACCAGGATGGCGTCCGCCTTCGCCTTGGCGACCCCCGCCGCGATCGTGCCAATCCCGGACCGCGCGACGAGCTTCACGCAGACCGTCGCATCCGGGTTGATCTGCTTCAGGTCGTAGATGAGCTGCGCCAGGTCCTCGATCGAGTAGATGTCGTGGTGCGGCGGCGGGCTGATCAGCATGACGCCCGGCGTGGAGTGGCGGAGCTTCGCGATCAGCTCCGTCACCTTGAAGCCGGGCAGCTGCCCGCCCTCGCCCGGCTTGGCGCCCTGCGCGACCTTGATCTCGATCTCGCGGCAGTTGTTCAGGTATTCGGCGGTCACGCCGAAGCGGCCGGACGCGATCTGCTTGATGGCGGAATTGGCGTTGTCGCCGTTCCGCCGCGGCCGCGCGCGGGCCGGGTCCTCGCCGCCCTCGCCGCTGTCGGACCGCGCGCCGATGCGGTTCATCGCGATCGACAGCGTCTCATGCGCCTCGGGGCTCAGCGCGCCGAGCGAGATGCCGGGCGCGACGAGGCGCTTGCGGATCTCGGTGATGCTCTCGACCTCCTCCAGCGCGACCGGGGCGCGGCCCTCCGCGCGGAAGTCCAGCAGGTCCCGCAGCGCCACCGGCGGCAGCTTGCGGACGCCGTCCGAATACCGCTTGAAGGTCTGGTAGCTGTCGGTTTCCACCGCACGCTGCAGCGTGTGGATCAGGCTGCCGTCGAAGGCGTGGTTCTCGCCCGTCCGGCGCAGCTTGTAGAGCCCGCCCACCGGCAGCGTCACCGCATCCTGGTCCCACGCCTTCGCATGCAGCGCCAGCAGCCGCCGCGCGATGCCGGACAGGCCGATGCCGGAGATGCGGGACGCGACGCCCGGGAAGAACTCCGCCACCAGCGAGCGCGAGAGGCCGATCGCCTCGAAATTCATCCCGCCGCGATAGGAAGACAGGACGGAGATGCCCATCTTCGACATGATCTTCAGCAGGCCCTTGTCGACCGCCTTCTTGTAGCGGGCGACGCAGTCCTTCAGCGGCAGGTCGCCGAACAGGCCGCGGCGGTGACGGTCCGCAATGCTCTCCTGCGCCAGGTAGGCGTTCACCGTCGTCGCGCCCGCGCCGATCAGCACGGCGGCGTAGTGGACGTCGATGCATTCCGCGCAGCGGACATTCAGGCTGGTGAAGGTCCGCAGCGAGTTGCGGACCAGGTGGGTGTGCACGCCGCCCACGGCCAGGATCATCGGGATCGCGGCGCGTTCCGGCCCCTGGTGCTCGTCGGTCAGGATGACGTGCGTGCAGCCGGACCGCACGCCCTCCTCCGCCTCGCGGCGGATGCGCTCGATGTGGCGGCGCAGCCCCTGCTCGCCTTCCGCCACCGGGAAGGTCGCGTCCACCACGCAGGCCGTGTCGCCCATGTAGGCGCGCATCGCCGCGAATTCCGCGTTGGACAGCACCGGGCTGTCCAGCATCAGCATGTCGCACTGCGTCGGGTCCTCGTCGAGGATGTTCCCGAGATTGCCGAGGCGGGTCTTGATCGTCATCACCCGCGTCTCGCGCAGGCTGTCGATCGGCGGGTTGGTGACCTGGCTGAAGGACTGCCGGAAATAGTGGTGCAGCCCGCGATACTGGCCGGACAGCACGGCGATGGGCGTGTCGTCGCCCATGCTGCCCACCGCCTCGTTCGCGTCCTCCACCATCGGGTGCAGGATCGTCTCCAGCTCCTCGAGCGTGTAGCCCACGGCAAGCTGGCGGCGGCGCAGCAACTCCCCGGTCAGGGTCGCCTGCTCGTCGGCGCCGGACTTCACGATGCCGTCGATGCGCGTGGTGCGCTGCGTCCACTGGCCGAAGGGCTTGCGGGAGGCCAGCATGTCCTTCATCGCCGTGTCGCCGAGGAAGCGGCCGGTGGCGAGTTCCACGCCGACGCACTGGCCCGGGCCGACGCGGCCCTTGGCGGTGATCCGGTCCTCGGACACCTTCACCATGCCCGTCTCGGACCCCACGATCAGCAGGCCGTCGGCGGTGACAGTGTAGCGCATCGGGCGCAGCCCGTTGCGGTCGAGCCCGGCGATGATCCACTTGCCGTCGGTGGCCGCGATCGCCGCCGGGCCGTCCCAGGGCTCCATCACGGCGTTGCAATACAGGAACAGGTCGCGATGCGCCGCCGGCATGGTGGCGTTGTTGCCGAGGCTCTCGGGGATCAGCATCGCCTTCGCCATCGGCGCGTCGCGCCCGCCGCGCACCAGCAGCTCGAACACGTTGTCGAGGGTGGCGGTGTCGGACCCGCCGGCCTGCACCACCGGCTTGATGTCGTCCATGAAGGGGTCGAGCAGCGCATGGGCAAGCCGCGTCTCGTGCGACTTCATCCAGTTCACGTTGCCATGCAGCGTGTTGATCTCGCCGTTGTGGGCGAGCATGCGGAAGGGCTGCGCGAGGCGCCAGGTGGGGAAGGTGTTGGTCGAATAGCGCTGGTGGTAGATGGCGAAGCGGGAGACGAACCGCTCATCCAGCAGGTCGGGGAAGAAGTCGGTCAGGTTCTCCGCCAGGAACATCCCCTTGTAGATGACCGAGCGGCAGGACAGCGAGCACAGGTACAGCTCGGGGATCTGCGCGGCGATCGCCTGCTTCTCGATCCGGCGGCGGATAACGTAGAGGTCGCGCTCATAGGTGTCGTCGTCGAAGCCGCGCGGGTTCCACAGCAGGATCTGCTCGATCTCGGGGCGGGTCGCGTTCGCCTTCTCGCCGATGCAGGCGACGTCGATCGGCACCTGCCGCCAGGAATAGATGGCGTAGCCGGCGTTCAGCACCTCCGTCTCGACGATCTGGCGGCAGCGTTCCTGCGCGCCGAGATCGGTCTTGGGCAGGAACACCATGCCGACCGCGATGCGGCCGGGCCGCACCTCGTCGCCGCCGCGGCGCACCACCTCGGCGAAGAAGTCCTGCGGGATCTCGACATGGATGCCCGCGCCGTCGCCGGTCTTGCCGTCCGCATCGACCGCGCCGCGGTGCCAGACGGCGCGCAGCGCGTCGATGCCCGCCTGCACCACCTCGCGCCGCGGGCGTCCGTCGAGCGCGGCGACCACGCCGACGCCGCAGGCATCGTGCTCGGTGACGTCCAGATGGGCCTCCGCCGCAAGGCGGGCCGCCTGCGCGGGATAGCTGGCGGCGAAGGCAGCGCCGGTCTCGAACCCGTTGTCCATCGTCGTCACTCCGCCGCCACGGCGAGGGGGCTCGCCTTCTGCTGCATGAAGCGGTGCATCTGCTCCGCCGCGTCGCGCCCGTCCCGGATCGCCCAGACCACCAGCGAGGCGCCGCGCACGATGTCGCCCGCGGCGAAGACGCCGGGCAGCGCCGTCATCATCGTGCGGTGGTCGATCTTCAGAGTGCCCCATTTCGTCACCGGCAGGGCGGGCTCCTCGAAGGCGCGGGGCAGGTCCTCGGGGTCGAAGCCCAGCGCCATGATGACCAGCTCCGCGGGCAGGTCGAAGCTGCTGCCGGGGATCGGCGCCACCTGCTGCCGGCCGGTCGCGTCCGGCAGGCCGAGATGCATGCGGTGCGCGCGGACCGCGGCGACCCCGCCCTCGCCGAGGAAGGCCTCCGGCGCGCCGAGCCATTCGAAGCGCACGCCCTCCTCCTCCGCATGGTACACCTCGCGCATCGAGCCGGGCATGTTGGCGCGGTCGCGGCGGTAGAGGCAGGTGACGCTGGCGGCGCCCTGGCGCACCGCGGTGCGGACGCAGTCCATCGCGGTGTCGCCGCCGCCGATGACGACCACGTTGCGCCCGGCGGCGTTCAGTTGCCCGCTTTCCAGCGCCGCCACGCTCTCGCCCAGGCCGGCGCGGTTCGACGCGGTCAGGTAGTCCAGCGCCGGCACGATGCCGCGCAGCCCGATGCCGGGGGCCGCCATCTCCCGCGCCTTGTAGACGCCGGTGGCGATCAGCACCGAATCGTGGCGTGCGCGCAATTCGGCCAGCGTCACGTCCCGGCCCACCTGGGTGTCCAGGTGGAAGCGGATGCCGCCTTCCTCGAACTGCTTCCAGCGGCGCAGCACCACCTCCTTCTCCAGCTTGAAGTTGGGGATGCCGTAGATCATCAGGCCGCCGACACGGTCGTAGCGGTCATAGACATGCACCTGGTAGCCGCGGGTCCGCAGCCGCTCCGCCGCCGCCAGCCCGCCGGGGCCCGCACCGATGATGCCGACGCTCTCCGCCAGTTCGCGCCGCGGCGCGGGTGCCTTCACCCAGCCGCGCTCCCAGGCCGTGTCGGTGATGAACTTCTCGACCGAACCGATGGTGACCGAGCCGAAGCCCTTCTCGATCACGCAGTTGCCCTCGCAGAGCCGGTCCTGCGGGCAGATGCGGCCGCAGATCTCGGGAAAGGTGTTGGTGGCGGAGGAGACCTCGTAGGCCTCCTCAAGCCGGCCTTCCGCGGTCAGCTTCAGCCAGTCCGGGATGTTGTTGTTGAGCGGGCAGTGGACCTGGCAGAAGGGGACGCCGCACTGGCTGCAACGGCTGGCCTGGCTGCTGGCCGCCGCGGGGTCGAAGGCACGGTAGATCTCGCCGAAATCGTCGCGACGGGTGCCCGCGTCCCGCTTCTCCGGGTTGCGCTGGTCGAGGCGCACGAATTGCAGCATCCGGTCGGCCATGGCGGCGGGCACTCCCTGCGACGAGGCGGCGCGCATGGTCACGAATTCGGGCGCCGGCCGGCGCTGCCTACATCACTCCTCCGGCCGATGCGAGTCCGTTTTCGACCCGAAGGGCATATATCCTGACCTAATATGCCTGGTCAGAGCCGCCGCACCCCAATTCAGGACAAGGCGGCTGGTCGGAAAGGTCCGGAAGGAGACTACCTTCTCCCGTCCCGCCGCCCGCCACCCACGCGGAACCGCGTCAGGTAACCAGGCACCACCATCTCCACCGACTTCGGCGCGATGCCGAGTTCCGCCAGCCCGGCCGCCTCCTCCGCCACCACGTTGTCGCGGCCGAGAAGCAGAAGCTGGTCGCGGGTTATCTGCGGGTTCGGCAGCTTCTCGAGGATGGAGGCCTGGAAGGACATCAGCCCGGCCGGCATGTCCACCAGCCGCCGGCGCCGGCGCGTGACGTCGAGCACATAGGTCAGCACCTCCCGCATGGTCATCACCCGCGGTCCGCCAAGCTCATAGGTCCTGCCCCGCGCCTCCGGCCGCGCCAGGGCGGCCGCGACCGCGTCGGCGACGTCGCCGACATAGACCGGCTGGAAGCGCGTCCCGCCGGAGACGACAGGCATGAAGGGCAGCAGCGCGGCGAGGCCGGCGAAGCGGTTGAAGAAGCCGTCCTCCGGCCCGAACACGACGGAGGGGCGCAGGATCGTCGCGGCCGGGAAGGCCCCCAGCACCGCCTGCTCGCCCAGCGCCTTGCTGCGGGCATAGAGGCTCGGGCTCTCCGAATCGGCGCCGATCGCGGAGAGATGGACCATCGCCTGGGCGCCCGCCGCCGCGGCGGCGCGGGCCACCTTGCCCGGCCCCTCCCCCTGGATGCGCATGAAATCGCTGGCGCGGCCTTCGTGGAGGATGCCGACCAGGTTCACCACCACCTGCGCCCCTTCCACCGCGCGGGCGATCGCCGCCTCGTCGGTCACCGAGGCCGCGAGCGGCACGATCTGCCCGACCCGCCCCTGCGTCTGGAGGAAGCGCGCCGCCGCCGGGTTCCGGGTGGCGATGCGGACGATGTAGTCCTGCGCGGCCAGGCGCTGGACGACGTACCGCCCGATGAAGCCGGAGCCGCCGAACACCGTCGCAACCTTACGCTCCATCAAGCCGCGCATCGCCGCCACTCCATCCCTCGTCGCGGCGGACCATAGGTTTTGTGCGCTGCATCGCCAAGCGCGCCCCCCGCTTGACGAGCCGGCGATTGGACCGTAAACGCCCCGACATGCCGCGAGGCGCTGCCTGCCCAGGTGGCGGAATTGGTAGACGCGCAGGTTTCAGGTACCTGTGGCCGCAAGGTCGTGAAGGTTCGAGTCCTTTCCTGGGCACCAGACTGACGAGGGTTGCAGCAGCGTGGCGGTCACCCTCATCGCCCCTGCGGGGCGCATCGGACATACCGTGATCCAGCTGCACCGGCACGACCTGCCCGAAGGGCTTTCCTTCGGCGGTTCCGTCGCGATCGACACCGAGACGATGGGCCTCGACCCCCGGCGCGACCGGCTCTGCCTCGTGCAGCTGTCTGCCGGCGACGGCACGGCGCATTGCGTGCAGATCGTCCTGCCCTCGCTCGGCGGCCGCGGCGGCGACTGCCCGAACCTGAAGCGTCTGCTGGAGGATGCCTCCGTCCTCAAGATCTTCCATTTCGCCCGCTTCGACGTCGCGGTCCTCCGCAAGGCGCTCGGCGTCACCGTGGCGCCGGTGGTCTGCACCAAGGTCGCATCCAAGCTGGTGCGCACCTTCACCGACCGGCACGGGCTGAAGGATCTCTGCCGCGACCTCCTCGGCGTCGACCTCTCGAAGCAGCAGCAGTCGAGCGACTGGGGCGCGCCGGAGTTGACGGCGGAACAGCTGGCCTATGCCGCGTCCGACGTGCTGCACCTGCACGCGCTCTGGTCCCGTCTCGAGGGGCTGCTGAAGCGCGAGGGGCGGCTCGCCCTGGCGCAGGACTGCTTCCGCTTCCTGCCCGTGCGCGGCCAGCTCGACCTGCTCGGCTACGAGGACCCGGACATCTTCGCGCACTGACCGCCGCGGGCGCCCCGCGCATCGGTTCCGGGGCGCGCGGCAAAGTGGCACGGTTTTTGTCGGATCGCATCCGCGCGTTGACCCACTGCATCCGCAGGCCCATACAGACAGCGTGAGAGTGCCCCCCACCATCGCCAGCCGCAGCGGCGGTCCCGCCCCCCTGCCCGGCCGCGCCGCGCCGCGCCGCATGCTGGCGCCATCGCGGGAGCGGCGGGCGCCGACGCCGGGCGAACTGGCGCGGCGGCGGCTGCTCGTCTCGGTGGCGAAGCGCGTCCTGCCGATGGCGGCCGTCGGGCTGCTTGCCCTCGTCGCGCTCTGGCCGGAACTGGACAGCGCGGCGGACAAGGCGCGCGTGTCGTTCCGGCGGGTCGTGCAGATCCGGCCCGAGGCGCTGCGCATCGTGGAGCCGCGCTACCAGGGTCTCGACGAACAGAACCGCCCCTACACCGTCACCGCCGAGGTCGCGGTGCAGATGGGCGACGAGGAAGTGGTGCAGCTTCAGGCGCCACGCGCCGACATGGTGCTGGGCGACGGCGCCTGGGTGTATATCGAGGCGCGCGAAGGCCGCTTCGACAAGCCCCGCAACCTCCTCGACCTGGCCGGCCGCGTCACGGTCCACCATGACGACGGCACCGAATTCGCGACCGAGGCCGCGTCGATGGACCTCGCCCTCGGCAGCGCCTCGGGCGACCTGCCGGTGGCGGCGCAGGGCCCCTTCGGCACGCTGACGGCCCAGGGCTTCCGCCTGCGCGACCGCGGCCAGGTGGTGGTCTTCACCGGCCAGTCCCGCGTCGTGCTGGAAAGCGCCGCCGGGGGCGCCGCACCGTGAGGCGCCTGCTGACAGTCGCCGCCCTGCTCGTGGCCCTGCCGGTCGCGGCGCAGAACCTGGACCTCACCCAGGGCGGGCCGATCGAGATCACCTCGACCGACGGCATCGAATGGCGCCAGGCGGAACAGGTGGTGATCGCGCGCGGCAATGCCCGCGCGCTGCGCGACGGCGTGAGCGTGGACAGCGACCGCCTGATCGCCCGCTACCGCCCGCGCGCCGGCGCGGCGCCGGCCGGCGGCGAGAGCCCGGTCTCCGGCAGCGAGATCTGGCGGCTGGAGGCGGAAGGGCGCGTGCGCATCGCATCCGCCACCGAACGCGCCGCCGGCGAACGCGCGGTCTACGACATGGACCAGGCGGTGATGGTGCTGTCCGGCGCCGGGCTGATGCTGGAGACGCCGGACCAGCGCATCACCGCGCGCGACAGCCTGGAATACTGGCCCACCCGCCGCATGGCGGTGGCCCGCGGCGGCGCCGTGGTGACCACGGCCGACAACCGCCGCATCGCGGCCGACACGCTCGTCGCCTATTTCCTCGAAGCCGCGCCGCCGGCCGGGGCCCAGGCCGCCGCCCCCGCCGCGCAGCCCGCCCGCGCGCCGGTCGCCGGCCTGCCGAATGCCGGCGAGGGCAGCCGCATCGACCGTGTCGAGGCCTATGGCAATGTCGAGATCCGCACGGCCGAGGAGGTGGTCCGCGGGGAACGCGGCGTCTACAGCCCGCAGACCGGCCTCGCGCGGCTCGTCGGCGGGGTGCGGATCACGCGCGGCGACAACCAGCTGAACGGGCAGGAAGCGATCGTCAACCTTCGCAGCGGCGTCTCCCGCCTCGTCTCCGCCCCGGGCCAGCGCGTGCAGGGCCTGGTCGTCCCGCAGCAGTCCCAGCCGGCCCAGGCGCAGGTTCCCCCCGCGCAAGCCCAGCCCCAGCAGCCGCGCCAGCCGCAGCCACCGCCCCGGCGGCCCGCCCAGCCGCCCGCCCCCCAGCAGGGGGCGCAGCGATGACGCCGCCCGATACGGTGCGCGAGGGCCGCGGCCCGGTGCGGCTGGCCGCGCAGAACACCGGCCTCGTCGCGACCGGCCTCGGCAAGCGGTACAAGAAGCGGCCGGTGGTGCGGAACGTCTCCATCTCGCTGAAGCGGGGGGAGGCGGTGGGCCTGCTCGGGCCGAACGGCGCGGGCAAGACCACCACCTTCTACATGATCACTGGCCTGGTGCAGCCCGATGAGGGCCAGGTGATGCTGGACGGCCACGACGTGACCTTCCTGCCGATGTACCGCCGCGCGCGCCTCGGGCTCGGCTACCTCCCGCAGGAGGCGTCGATCTTCCGGGGCATGTCGGTGGAGGACAACATCCGCGCCGCGCTCGAGGTGGTGGAGCCGATCCGCGACCGGCGGGAGCAGATGCTCGATTCGCTGCTGGCCGAATTCGGCATCGCGCATCTGCGCCGCGCGCCGGCGCTGGCGCTGTCGGGCGGCGAACGCCGGCGCTGCGAGATCGCGCGGGCGCTTGCGACGCAACCCGCCTACATCCTGCTGGACGAACCGCTGGCCGGCATCGACCCCATTGCGGTGGGCGAGATCCGCGACCTGGTGAAGCACCTGAAGGACCGCGGCATCGGCGTGCTGATCACCGACCACAATGTCCGGGAGACGCTGGAGATCATCGACCGCGCCTACATCCTCCATGACGGCCAGGTGCTGATGGAGGGCAGCCCCCGCGACATCGTCGCGCATGAAGGGGTGCGGCGGGTTTATCTGGGCGAAAGGTTCTCCCTCTAGGGGTCGCGCCATGGGTGGACGCGCGCGGCAGGGGGAGGAGCGGAGGCGATGGCGCTAGGCCCGCGGCTCGACCTGCGGCAGTCGCAGTCCCTGGTGATGACGCCGCAGCTGCGGCAGGCCATCAAGCTGCTGCAGTCCTCCAACATGGAGGTCACCGCCTTCGTCGAGGAGGAGCTGGAGCGCAACCCGCTGCTGGAGCGTGACGAGCGCGCCGAGCCCCGCACCGTGGCGGACGAGCGCCCGGGCGAGTCCGCCTCCCCCGAACCCGCCGACGCCCACGCCGCCGCCACCGCCGACACCATGCCGGCCGAAGGCGCCGCCCCCCTCGATGCCGAATGGGACAACGTGTACGAGGCCGAGGGCGGCTTCGGCAGCGGCGCCGGCCGGGGGGGCGGGCGCGACTTCGACGACGACCTCTCGACCATCGAGGACTTGGCCGACCGCCGCCTGACGCTGCGCGAGCACCTCGGCGAGCAGATCCGCCTCACCTTCTTCGATCCGCGGGAGAGGATGATCGCGGCGCAGATGCTCGCCTCGGTCGATCCCGCCGGGCGACTGCCGGTGGGCGATGCGGCGATCGCCGCCGCGCTGGGCTGCGGAGAGGCGCAGGTCGCCTCGGTGCGGGCGCGGATGCAGCGGCTCGACCCCTGCGGGATGTTCTGCCGCGACCTGCGCGAATGCCTGGCGGTGCAGCTGGCGGACCGCAACCGGCTCGACCCCTGCATGGAGGCGCTGCTCGACAACCTCGAGATGCTGGCCCGGCGCGACCTGCGCGGGCTGATGAAGGCCTGCGGCGTGGACCCCGAGGACCTCTCGGAGATGATCGCGGAGCTGAAGCGGCTCGACCCCAAGCCGGGCGCCAGCTTCGACGCGGCGCCGGCGCCGGCCGTCGTCCCGGACGTGCTGATGCGCCGCACCCCGGACGGCGGCTGGGCGCTGGAGCTGAATCCGGAAACGCTGCCCCGCGTGCTGGTCAACCGCGGGTTCCACGCCCGCGCCGTGGTCGGGGCGAGGAACAAGGACGACAGGGCCTTCCTGGCGGACCGGCTGCAATCGGCCACCTGGCTGGTGAAGTCGCTGGAACAGCGGGCCAGCACCATCCTGAAGGTCGCGGCCGAGATCGTGCGCCGGCAGGACGGCTTCTTCCGCCATGGCGTCGCCCATCTGCGCCCGCTGATCCTGCGCGACGTGGCCGATGCCGTGTCGATGCACGAGAGCACGGTCAGCCGCGTCACCGCGAACAAATACATCGCCACCCCCCGCGGCACGATGGAGCTGAAGTTCTTCTTCACCACCGCCATCGCCGGCACGGCCGGAGGGGAAAGCCACAGCGCCGAATCGGTCCGCTTCCGCATCCGGGAGATGATCGGCCAGGAAAGCGCCGACGACGTGCTGTCCGACGATGCCATCGTCGAGCGGTTGAGGAAGGAGGGTGTGGACATCGCCCGCCGAACGGTGGCCAAATACCGCGAGGCGCTGCGCATCCCCTCTTCGGTGCAGCGCAAGCGGGAGAAGGCCGTCCCGGCCTGAACCGCGGCCTTCGCGCCATCCCTGCCGGATGGCCCACGCGCCGCCTGTCCGGGCGGCCTTCCCCGGAGACGAGGGAAGGAGTGACGGCTTCATGCACATCACCGTGGCAGGCAAGCAGGTCGAGACCGGCGAGGCGCTGCAATCCCATGTCCGGGACGGGCTCGGCACCATCGCCCGGAAGTATTTCGACCACGCGCTCGAAGCCAACGTCACCTTCCGCCGCGACGCCAAGGGCCACGCCTTCATCTGCGACATCAACCTCAAGGCCGGGCGCAACCTGTTCATGCGCGGCGAGGGAGAGGGCGTCGATGCCCATCGCGCCTTCGAGGAGGCGTCGGAACACGTCGCCAAGCGCCTGCGCCGCTACCGGCGCCGGGTGAACGACCATGCCCGCAGCGTCGCCGCCGAACGCGACCGCGGCGAACCGGCGCGCCAGGTGGTGCTGCGCGGACCGGATGCCAAGGAGACGGAGGAGAACGAGGCCCAGGCCGCCAACGGACCCGACCACCCCGCCGTGGTCGCCGAGACGCCGGCCGCGATCGAGCGGCTGAGCGTGGGCGAGGCGGTGATGCGCATGGACCTGGCCCATGTGCCGGTGCTGATGTTCCGCAACAGCCGGACGGAAGTGCTGAACGTCGTCTACCGCCGCACCGACGGCCATATCGGCTGGATCGATCCCGGCCAGGCCTGACCGCGCCGCCCTTCCCCGTCAGCGCGGGGAAGGGCGGGGGTGGCCCTCAATGGACCGAGGCGGGCTCCATCTCGTGCTGGCGGATGGCCGCGGCGGCAAGCTGGAAGCTCGGCGCGGCGCCGATCGGCGTGCCGTCGGCCGCGTGGATCGAGAAGGCACGCGCGCCGTTCATCACGACCGGCCGGACATAGGCGACCACATCGGCGCCCAGCGCGGCGAAATCGCGCGGCGACAGGCTGCGCAGCACGCTGTTGCTCATCACGGTCCGGCCCGCTTCGGCGCCGGTGTCATGGTCTGTCATGGTGTTCTCCTTCCGGCACGTCCTTCAACGAGGCCCGCGCCCGTGGGTTCTTGGGGTATCCGAGATCACCCCTCTCGCGTCCGTCCCTCCGGCAGGGGGCCGACCGTGGTGCGCTGCACGCCGTTGCCGCGCGTCGCGATCTGGATCGTCTTCACCCGTGCCTCCGGCACGGGGCGGCGGAGATCCACATGCAGCAGCCCGTTGTCGAGCCAGGCGCCCTCCACCTCGATCCCCTCGGCAAGGACGAAGGCCCGCTGGAACTGCCGCGCGGCGATGCCGCGGTGCAGGAAGATCCGCCCCTCGCTGTCGTCGCGCTGCCGCCCGCGGATCACCAGCTGGTTGTCCTCCTGCGTGATCTGCAGGTCCTCCATCGAGAAGCCGGCGACGGCGAGCGTGATCCGCAGCCGCGTCTCCGCCGTCTGCTCGATGTTGTAGGGGGGATAGCCGTCGGCGTTCTTCTGGACCCGGTCGAGCATCTGCTCGAGGTGGTCGAAGCCGAGGAACAGCGGCGAGCCGAACAGCGACGGTCGAGACATCTGGTGCACCCCCTGCCTCCCGCACCGGGCGAGGCGTGATGCGGGGCCCGAGGCACCCCGCGGGTGGGATTTTGGCGGTGTCGCAGGCGGTTGCAAGGGGGGCGGCGCGGGGCTACCTGTCGCCGCCCCCGGACCCTGCCGAGATGAACGCCGAACCCGACCTGCTGCCGATCCTCCTCGTCCCCGACCCGCGCCTGCGCACCAAGGCGAAGCCGGTCGCCCCCGGCGACCCGCGCATCCCTGCGCTGGCCGAGCGGATGCTCGCGACGATGTACAAGGCCCCCGGCATCGGCCTCGCCGCGCCGCAGGTGGGCGAATCGCTCCGCCTGGTCGTGGTGGACCTCCAGGCCGAGGACCGGCGCGAGCCGATGGTGATGGTGAACCCCGAGGTCACCGGCGCCAGCCGTGACCTGGCGGCGCGGGAGGAAGGCTGCCTCTCCCTCCCCGGCCACTTCGCCGAGGTGACGCGCCCCGCGGTGGTGAAGGTCCGCTGGACCGACCTGTCGGGCGCCCGGCGCGAGGTGGAAGCGGACGGGCTGCTCGCCGCCTGCCTCCAGCACGAGATCGACCACCTCGACGGGGTGTTGTTCGTCGACCACCTCTCCGCGCTCAAGCGCAACATGATGCTGCGGAAATTCGCCAAGGAGCAGAAGGCGAAGCAGCGGGACTAGGCCGATGCGCATCGCCTTCATGGGCAGCCCCGACTTCGCGGTCCCCGCGCTGCGCGCCCTGCACGCGGCGGGGCACGAGGTCGCCTGCGTCTATGCCCAGCCGCCCCGCCCCGCCGGCCGCGGCCAGAGGGAGACGCCCTGCCCCGTCCACCGCGCCGCGCTCGACCTCGGCCTGCCGGTCCGCACCCCCGCCCGCGTCCGGCGCGACGCGGCGGAACATGCGGCCTTCGCGGCGCTCGGTCTCGATGTCGCGGTGGTGGCGGCCTATGGGCTGATCCTGCCCAGGCCGATGCTGGATGCGCCGCGGCGCGGCTGCCTCAACATCCACGCCTCCCTGCTGCCGCGCTGGCGCGGCGCCGCGCCGATCCAGGCCGCGATCCTGGCCGGCGACGCGGAAAGCGGCATCACCATCATGCGGATGGAGGAAGGGCTGGACACCGGCCCGATGCTGCTGAAGGAAGCGGTGCCGATCGGCCCGCGCACCACCACGCCCGAGTTGCACGACGCGCTGTCGGCCATCGGGGCAAGGCTGGTGCTGCGCGCCCTGGCCGAGGACCCGCCGGCGGTGCCCCAGCCGGAAGCGGGCGTGACCTATGCCGGCAAGATCGCGAAGGAGGACGGGCGGCTCGACTGGTCGCAGCCGGCGCTCGCGCTCGACCGCCGCGTGCGGGCGCTGAACCCCTGGCCGGGCACCTTCTTCCAGGCCGGGGCGGAGACCATCCGCGTGCTGGCGGCCGAGGTCGCCGAGGGCGCCGGCCCGCCGGGGACGGTGCTGGACGCCGCGCCCCGCATCGCCTGCGGCGAGGGCGCGCTGCGCCTGCTGCGCCTGCAACGCCCGGGCCGCGCGCCGATGGCCGCTGCCGACGTCCTGCGCGGCTTCGCGCTGCCGGCGGGCGCGGTCGTCGGATGAGCCGGCGCCGCTGATGCCGCGCTACGCGCTCCACCTCGAATATGACGGCGCGACCTTCGTCGGCTGGCAGCGGCAGGTTGCCGGCCTATCCGTCCAGCAGGTGCTGGAGGAGGCGGCGGCGCCGCTGAACCGGGGCGAGCCGCCGCTGGCCACCGCCGCCGGCCGCACCGATGCCGGCGTCCATGCCGAATGCCAGGTGGCGGACCTTCATCTCGCGCTCGACCTGCCGCCCGAGCGCGTGCGGGATGCGATCAACAGCCGCACCCTGCCCCATCCCGTCGTCGTCGTGGCAGCCGCCCGCGTCGCCGAGGACTGGTCGGCCCGCTTCTCCTGCATCGGGCGGGCCTATCGCTACCGCATCCTCAACCGTCCCTCCCGCCCGGCGCTGGAGATGCGCCGGGCCTGGCACGTCAAGCGGCGGCTGGATGCGGGCGCGATGCACGAGGCGGCGCAGGCGCTGCTCGGCCGGCACGACTTCTCCGCCTTCCGCGCTGCATCCTGCCAGGCGAAGTCGGCGCTGCGGACGCTGGACCGGCTGGACGTGGCGCGGTTGGGGGAGGAGGTGGTGTTCACCGTGGAGGCGCGGAGCTTCCTGCACCACCAGGTCCGCAACCTGGTCGGCACGCTGGCCGAGGTCGGGCTCGGCCGTCGCCCCGTGACCTGGCCGCGCGCCCTGCTGGATGGGCGGGACCGGCGTCGATCCGGCCAGACCGCGCCCCCCGACGGGCTGGTGCTGACCCGCGCCCGCTACGCGCCGGAGCCGGACTGGACCTGACCGCTCAGCCCAGGCTGAGCCGCTGGATCAGCCCGCCGAGGAACAGCCCGATCGCGAGGTCGAGCCCGACGATCGCGCCGGCCTGCAGGGGCAGCACGGCCAGGGCGTGGCGCGCGACGAACCATTCCAGCCAGATCGCATAGCCCAGCCCCGCCAGGGTCAGCGCCTGCGCCGCCCAGCCCGGCAGGCCGAGCGAGCCCGGCAGGGTCAGCGCCAGCAGGACGAGGTACTGCACGGCATTCGTCCAGTTCCAGGCGCAGATGAAACGCGGCCACTGCGCGCCCCGCCCCCAGGCCTGCGCCAGCGGCAGCGAGGCGAGCGCGAAGACCACCCAGGCGATCGCGTAGCCCGTGACCTCCGCCGCCAGCGGCCGCAGCAGCCCGGCTTCCGGCGCGCCGAATTCGGACCAGCCGAAGAAGCGCAGCGCCAGGAAGGCGGGAAGGCAGATGACGGCGGCAAAGAAGGACCGCCAGGCGCCGTCCGGCGTCGCCTCCATCAGCGCCAGCCCCTGCGGCCGCCCGCGCCCCAGCAGGAAGGCGCCGACCAGCCCCGCCGAGACGACGACGCGCAGCGGCGGCGGGGGGGCGGAGCCGCTCAGGCCAGGAACTCCTCGAGGATGGCACGGTAGGCGCCGGCGAGCCGCCTGAGCCCCTCGACCGAGGTCCGTTCGTCGACCTGGTGCGCCGTGTCGCCGATGGCGCCGAACTCGGCCACCGGGCAGTAGCGCGCGATGAAGCGCGCATCGGACGTGCCGCCCCCGGTGTCGAGCGCGGGCTCCACGCCGGTCGCGCGCAGGATGGCGCGCCGCAGCCCGTCCACGAAGGGGCCGGGCTCGGTCAGGAAGCTCTCGCCCGAGCACTCCGTCCGCATGTCGTAGCGCGCGCCCGCGGCGCGGAAGGCGGCGTGCAGGCGTTCGGTCAGCGCCGCGCTGCTGTGGTGGTCGTTGAAGCGGATGTTCAGCATCGCCGACGCCGTGGCCGGGATGACGTTGGAGGTGCGGTTGCCGACGTCGAGCCCGGTCACCTGGAGCGTCGAGGGCGGGAAATGCGCGCTGCCCTGGTCGAGCGGCGCGGCAAGCAGCGGCGCGAGCGCCGCGACCATCCGGTGCACCGGGTTGTCGGCCGCGGCGGGATAGGCGCTGTGGCCCTGCTTCCCCTGCACGGTCACCCAGGCGGTCAGGCTGCCGCGGCGGCCGATCTTCACCGTGTCGCCGAGCGTCCTGCGGCTCGTCGGCTCACCCACCAGCGCCATGTCCGGGATCTGGCCGCCGGCCTGCATCCATTCCAGCACCTTGGCGGTGCCGTCGACGGACCGCGCCTCCTCGTCGCCGGTGATGAGCAGGGAGATGCTGCCCCGGTGGGCGGGATTCGCGGCCAGGAAGTCGGTCAGCCCGGCGATGAAGGCGGCTACGCCGCCCTTCATGTCGCAGGCGCCGCGCCCGAACAGCAGTCCGTCCCGCACCGTGCCGGAGAAGGGATCGTCGCTCCAGGCCGCGGCGTCGCCGGGGGGCACCACGTCGGTATGGCCGGCATAGCAGAAATGCGGGCCTTCGGTGCCGCGGCGGGCGAACAGGTTGTCCACCCGGTAGTCGTCCGGCCCGAAGGCCAGCCGCGTGCAGGCGAAGCCCAGCGGCTCCAGCGCCCGCTGCACCACGTCGAGCGCGCCCGCATCGGCGGGCGTCACGCTCGGGCAGCGGATCAGCGCCTGCGCGAGGGGGACCGGGTCAGTCACGGAGCAGGTCGTTGATCGACGTCTTCGACCGCGTCCGCTCGTCCACGCGCTTGACGATCACCGCGCAGTAGAGGCTCGGCCCCGGCGTGCCGTCGGGCAGCGGGCGGCCCGGCATCGTGCCGGAGACGACCACCGAGTAGGCGGGCACGCGGCCGTACATCACCTCGCCCGTCGCGCGGTCGACGATGCGGGTGGAGGCGCCGAGATAGACGCCCATGGACAGCACGCTGCCGCGCTCCACGATCACGCCTTCGGCCACTTCCGACCGCGCGCCGATGAAGCAGTCGTCCTCGATCACCACCGGGTTTGCCTGCAGCGGCTCCAGCACGCCGCCGATGCCGGCGCCGCCGGAGATGTGGCAGTTCCTGCCGATCTGCGCGCAGGACCCGACGGTGGCCCAGGTGTCGATCATCGTGCCCGAATCGACATAGGCGCCGAGATTGACGAAGGACGGCATCAGGATGACGCCCGGCGCGATGTAGGCGGAACGTCGCACCACAGCGCCCGGCACGGCGCGGAAGCCGGCGGCCTTGAAGCGGTTCTCGCCCCAGCCCTCGAACTTCAGCGGCACCTTGTCATAGGCGCCGGCGGCGGTGTCCATCGGCTGGCTGTCGGACAGGCGGAAGCTCATCAGCACCGCCTGCTTCAGCCACTGGTTCACCTTCCAGCCGCCCTTGCCGTCCGGCTCCGCCACGCGGGCGCCGCCGCCGTCGAGCAGGGCGAGCGCCTCGTCCACCGCGGCGCGGTCGGGGCCCTGGGTCTGGGCGTTCAGCGTGTCGCGGCGGGCCCAGAGCGCCTCGATTCGCGCCTGCAGGGCGGTCTTGTCCATGGTGTCGGGCGTGTCCTGGATGCGGGTGGCGGGGGCCGCGGACCATGCCGAGAGCGCCGGCGTGATGTCAACGCGGCCTCGTCACGCGCCGTCAACAATAGGTTTAGGCAAAGCGCCCAGAGTGCCGGCGTGACGCACCCGCACGCCCCGGACGCAGCCTTCGCCGCAGCCCTCCTCGACAGCCGCGCGCGCTGGCGCGACCTGGCCCTTCTCGCCGCCGACCTCCTGTTCGAGACGGACGCCGAAGGCCGCTTCACCTTCCTTGCGCCCGACACCGTGCTGGGCCGGCCGGCGGCGGCGCTGATCGGCGATACGGCGCGGGCATGGCTGGTGGACCCCGCGGCGCCCGACCCCTTCGCGGGCGGCGCCGTGCGCGGCCTGCGCGCCTGGCTGCGCCTGGGCGGGGGGGAGGCGCGCTGCCTGGAATTCACCGCCCTGCCCTGCGCAGGCGGGCTGCGCGGCGCCGCCCGCGACGTGACCGTGGAGGAACGGCAGGACGACCTGACGGCGCGCGCGCTGTACCGCACCACCGCGCTCGGCCGCCTGCTGGGCACCGCGCTGCGCGGCCGCGGCGAGCGGCAGGCGGAAGCGGCGCTGGGCACGCTGCTGGCCGGGGTGCCGCATGCGCTGGGCTGCGCCGGGGCGGCGCTGCTGCGGCGGTCGGCAGAGGGCTGGCAGCTGGACGCCACGGCCGGCGAGGATCCGGCCGCGATCCTCGGCGCCCTGCCGCCGCCGGGCACGCCGCCGCCACCCGGCCCGGCCGCGCTGGTGGCGGTGGGCCGGGACCTCGCCCTGCTGGCCTGGCGCGACCCGCCCTTCGACGCGGATGAGCACGCGCTCCTGGGCGCGCTGGCGGAACCGATCGCCGCGCTCCACGCCGAAGCGGCGCGGCAGCGGGACCTGGACCAGGCGGCGCATACGGATGCGCTGACCGGCCTGCTGAACCGCCGCGGCTTCGTCGATGCGCTGCGGGCGCGGCTGGCGCAGCCGAATGCCCCGGCCGGCACCATCGCCTATATCGACCTCGACCGGCTCAAGCCGCTGAACGACCTGCATGGCCACGCGGCCGGGGATGCGGCGCTGCGCGCCATGGCGCAGCGGCTGCGCGGGGCGGCGCGGCCGGGGGACCTCGCCGCGCGGCTCGGCGGCGACGAATTCGCGCTGTGGCTGGACGGCATCGAGCCGGACCTTGCCGCCGCGCGCTGCGCGGGGCTCGGCGATCCCGGCCCGCTGCCCGGCTGGCCGCAGGCGGGGGCGGATGCCGTGCGCGCCAGCCTCGGCCTGGCCGCCGCACGGCCGGACGACACGGCGGAGACCCTGGTGGGGCGCGCGGACCACGCGATGTACGAAGTGAAGCACGGGCGGTGCGCGGCATGAGCGAGCTTGCGTTGCGGGCAAGGCATGGCGGCGTGGCCGAACGCATGGCCATCGCCGGCGCGGCGGCCACCCCGCCCGAGCTGCTCACCTGGCTGGCCGCGGACCCCGCACCCGCCGTCCGCATGGCGGTCGCCGCCAACCGCGCCACACCCCCCCAGGCCGGGCTGCTGCTGGTGGAGGATGCGGATGCCGCCGTGCGCGGCAGCCTTGCCCGGCGGATCGCCGGCCTCGCCCCCGGGCTCGATCCCGCGGCGCAGGACAGGCTGGCGCGCATGACCGGCGCCATCCTGGCCCGCCTGGCCGAGGATGCGGTGACGGAGGTGCGGGCCATCATCGCCGATGCCGTCGCCACCTTGCCGAACGTCCCGCGCGACCTCGTGCTGCGCCTGGCGCGGGACACCGAGCTGCCGGTGGCCGAGCCGGTGCTGCGGCTGTCGCCGCTGCTGACGGATGACGACCTGCTGGCGCTGGTCGCCTCGCCCCCCGCCCCCTTCACATGCAGCAGCGTCGCCGCCCGTGCGGAGCTGTCGGAAGCCGTCTGCGACGCGGTGGCGGCCAGCGCCGATTCGCCGGCCATCGCCACCCTCCTCGCCAACCCCTCCGCCGCCATCCGGGAAGCGACGCTGGACCGGCTGGTGGCGGGCGCGCGGGCGGAGGAGAGCTGGCAGGCCGCGCTGGTGCGCCGCCCGCGCCTGCCGGGGCACACGCTGCGCGCGCTCGGCGCCATGCTCGCGGGAACGCTGCTCGACCGGCTCGCCACCCGCGCCGACCTTCCGGACGACCTGGCCTGCGAACTGCGCGCGCGGGTGCAGGCCCGGATGGAGGAGCCGGGGCACGAGGCGGTGCAGGCCGCCCTTGCCGCCGGCGACCGGGATGCGGTGGTGCGCGAACTGGCATCCGGCGCGGGCGTCACCCCTCTCCGCATCGAGGCGGCGCTCGGCCTCCGCAGCGGCCGGGTCCTGGCGGCGCTCTGCTGGCGGGCGGGCTGGCCCGCGCCCCTGGCCGCCGGAGTGCAGACCCTGCTGGGCGTGCCGCCGCGGCGCATCGTGCTGCCCAATGCCGAAGGCGGCTGGGCCCTGCCGGAGCCGGAGCTGCTGTGGCAGCTGGAGTTGCTGGAGGACCTGCCCGCCTGACGCGCAGTTGGCAGGACACGTCCGCGTGACCTAGGCTCGGCTCCCAGCCCCCGGGAGTCCATGCCCCATCCGCCCCCTCCTCCTGCCCGTCCTGGCCGTGCTCGCCGCCTGTTCCTCCCAGAGCGAGGTGGCCGAACTCTCGCCCGGCGTCTTCGGCCTGACCTCCCATTCCGCCTCGGTCGCCGCGGCGGCGCGCCTCGGCGTGGAACGGGCGCGGGGGCATTGCGCGGCCCAGGGGCTGGAATTCGAGGTGGTCCGCAGCGCGATCGGCGCCAGCGACTACCAGATCGCCTTCCGCTGCCCGCGCCCCACCCCGGGATGGTTGACGCCGCCCGAGCAGGAGGCCAATTCCCCCGCCTTCCGCGTGCCGGGCGGGCTGCCATAGGCTGGCGCGCGGCCGCATGCCGCCGCGGTGCGCCCGGCGGCCGAGGACCAGGAACGGGGTGGGTTGATGGCCGAGGACGACTGGAACATCCCGGACGAGCTGCGGCCCGACCCGGCCGCCTATGACTTCGAACTTGCCCAGGCGCTCGGCGCCGTGGTGTCGCTGAAGTCCCGCGTGCCCGCCGATGCCTTCTCCGCCCGCACGCTCGGGACCGAGCGCGAGGGGAGCGGCGTGGTGATCCGTGGCGACGGGCTGGTGCTGACCATCGGTTACCTGGTGAGCGAGGCGGACAGCATCTGGATCACCACCGCGGGCGGACGCGTGGTGCCCGGCCATGCGCTGGCGCAGGATTTCGAGACGGGCTTCGGCCTGGTGCAGGCATTGGGCAAGCTGGACGCCACGGCGCTCGACCTTGCCGCCGGGCCGCTGCCGGAAGCGGGGTCGCAGGCCATCCTGGCCGCCGCACCGCGGCCGGGCGCCGCCACCACTGCCGGCGCCGTCGCCTGTTCGGTGGTCGCGCGCGAACCCTTCGCCGGCTACTGGGAATACCTGCTGGAGGAGGCGCTGTTCGTCGCGCCGGCGCATCCCGCCTGGGGCGGCGCCGGGCTGATCGGCGGCGACGGGCGGCTGCTGGGCATCGGTTCGCTCGTGCTGCAGCACCGGGACCCGAAGGGCCGGCGGCTCGACCTCAACATGTGCGTGCCGGTGTCGCTGCTGCACCCGATCCTGGACGACCTGCTGGCCTATGGCCGGGTGAACAAGCCGCCGCGCCCCTGGCTTGGCGTCTACGCCGCCGATCAGGACGAGGGGATCGTCGTCGCATCCGTCGCGTCGAAGGGCCCGGCGGAGCGTGCGGGGCTGCGGGCGGGCGACCGCATCCTCGGCCTCGACGGCAGCGAGGCGACGGACCTCGCCTCGCTGTGGCGGGCCCTTTGGTCGCGGGGCAGCGCCGGGGTGAAGGTGACGGTGCAGGCGGAACGCGACGGCCGGCGCATCAGCCTTCCCATCTCCAGCGCCGACCGTGCGAGCTTCCTGAAGGCGCCGCGGCTTCACTGAACGGAAGCCCGGCGCGCCTCAGCGGGCCGGGCTGAACACCGCGGGCGGACCGCCGCGGCCGCGCAGCGCATCCGCGATCAGCCGCCCGATCACCGGCCCCAGCGTCCAGCCGTTGAAGGTGACGGCGTGGAACAGCCCGGGCACGCGCGGATCGGCGCCGAGCAGCGGGCCCGGGATCAGCACGTTGATCGCCGTCCAGGCGCGGATGACATGCAGCCCCGCCAGCACCGGCAGCACGCTGCGCGCCACCCAGAGATTGCCCTCGATCGAGGCGCGGAGGTTGCGCGGGCGTCCCTGCGCGTCGAGTTCCCCCGGCCAGGCGCCGCCGAGGATGAGGTGCCCGCCCTCGCCCTGCTTCAGCGACAGGTGCCGCCCCGCATGCAGTACCAGCGGGCGCAGCAGCTCCGCCGGCGCGGCCTCCGTCGCGATCACCTGCTGCACGGTGGCGCGCACCGGGATGGGCGCGCCGAGCATGGCGCCGATGCCGCCCGCCCAGGGTCCCGCCGCGTTCACCACCTGCCCGGCGCGGATTTCTCCTTCCGGAGTCGTGGCGCGGAACCCGGCACCGTCCCGCGCCAGCGCCACCACCGGCGCCCCCGCCAGCACCTGCGCACCGGCGGCGCGCACCAGGCCGAGCAGCGCGGAAAGGCCGCGCAGCGGGTCCATCTGGCCCTCCTCGGGGCAGAAGGCCGCGCCGGCGAAGCCGGGCGCCAGCCATGGGAAGCGGGTGCGGAGATCGTCGCGGCCGAGGATCGTGGTCCCGAGCCCGAAGGCGCGCTCCATCGCCGCCTTCGCTTCCAGCCGGCGCAGCTGTTCCTCCGTCTCGGCCAGCATCAGCCCGCCTTCGGTGCGGATCGCCAGTGCCTCGCCGCTGTCGCGCGCGATCCCGCGCCACAGCGCGACGGAGGCGGGGCCGAGCGAGAGGATCTGCGCGGCGGCGCTGCCCGGCCCTTCGGCCTCGCCGGCGCTGTCATAGGCGTGGAGCTGGACATGCAGGCTGCCGGCATTGCCGGTGGACGCCGCCTGCCCTGGCTCGCCACGGTCGGCGACCAGCACGGACAACCCCTCCCGCGCGGCGGACAGGGCGACGCAGAGCCCGATGACGCCGCCCCCGACGACCAGGACGTCGCAGGCCATGGCCGCCGCGCCGCGCGGCGCCGGGGGCGGCGGCACCGGCGGGTCGAAACCGGGCGCCTCGGTCCATTCCGGCTTCTCCATCGCCAGCGCCATCGCCGGCACCGGCTTCACCGGCGCGCGGGGCGCCGCCCAGTCCCCTTCCGCGCCGGCACCGGCGATGCGGGCCACGGTCGCGCCGCACATCCGCCCCTGGCAGCGCCCCATCCCCGCACGGGTCGCCTTCTTCAGCGCGCCGAGCGAGGTCGCGCCCGCGGCCTTCGCCGCCCGCAGCGCGCCCGCCGTCACCTCCTCGCAGCGGCAGACCGTGACCGGGTCGGCGACCGCCGCCATGTCGAAGGCGGGCGCGGCGAAGAAGCGCCACAGCGCGTCCTGGAACGCCGCCGCACGCGCCAGGGCTCGGCGCGTCGCCGCATCATCCGCAAGGCCGGGCCGCAAGTCCCGCGCCGCCGCCAGCCCCGCCAGCCGCCCGCGCGCGAGCGCGATGCGGGACCCGCCGACCTGCGCGCCGTCCCCCACCGCGAAGGCGCCGGGCAGCGAGGTCCGCCCCTCCTCGTCCGTCACCGTCTCCAGCCGGCCGAGACCGGAATCCACGAAGCGGTGCGCGCAGCCGAGCGCGCGGGCGAGCCCGGTTTCCGGCTGGAAGCCGAGATTGACGGCCAGCACATCGGCCTCGATCCGGATCTCGCCCGCGGGGGTTGCGGCACGCAGCGCCGCGAACCGCCCCTCCCCCTCGGCGGCCAGGGGCGTCGCGCCCCAGACGAGCGGCACCCCCGCCCGCCGCAGCACCGCCAGGTAGCGCGCGCCATCCCAGGCGAGGTCCGGCGCCTTCGCGGCCAACCGCAGCGCCTGCCGCCAGGCACGGAAGCCGGGCTTCGGCGCGGCTTCCAGCACCGCCACGACCTGCACGCCGCCTTCCACCAGTTCGCAGGCGAGCTGCAGGTTCAGCGGCCCGTTGCCCGCCACCACCACGCGACGGCCGGGCGAGACGCGGTTGGCGCGCGCAAGGGTCTGGAGCGAACCCGTCGTCATCACGCCCGGCAGCGTCCAGCCGGGAATCGGGACCGGCCGCTCATGCGCGCCCGCCGCGATCACCAGGCGCCGCGGGCGGAACACCGTGTTGCGGCCCTCGACCAGCGCCGCGATCTCCTGCGGGCCGAAGGCGCCCCAGACCGTCGCGCCGAACCGGAAGACGACGCCCGCCGCCTCGGCCCGCGCGCGCAGCGCGGCGCCCTGGCGGAACTGCCGGTCGGGCGCCGCATGGGCGTGGCTGGGCGCGAGCGGCTTGAGATACTGCCCGCCAGGCGAATCGCGTTCGTCCAGCACCACCACCGCGCAGCCGGCTTCCGCCGCGGCGATGGCGGCGGCGAGCCCCGCCGGCCCCGCGCCCACCACCAGCAGGTCCGGCGCATGCTCCTCGGCCGCCGGCGCGGGTTCGGGCGCGAGCGGCGCGGCCTGCGGCGCGCTCTCCACCGCCATCCCGGGCACCACCTTGGCGAGGCATGCGCGCTGGCTGGCGCGGCCATCGATGGTGACGAGGCAATCGAAGCAGGCGCCCATGCCGCAGAACAGGCCGCGCGGCACGCCCGACGGCGTCTGCCGGAAGGCGAGGATGCCGGCGGCGCCGAGCGCGGCGGCCACCGTTTCCCCCGGCAGCGCGGAAACCGGGCGTCCGTCGAAGGTGATGCCCACAGCTTCGGCAGCGGGGCGGATCGCGGGATGGGTCAGGCGCATCGAAGGGGGGTTGTCGCGCTGTTCGATTGGCGGTCCGATGGTCGCACGATCGAGAGGCCCCGACCATGCCCGAGCCCTTCCGCGGCTGCTACACCGTGCTCGTCACGCCCTTCACCGAGGGCGGCGACGCCGTCGACCTGAAGGCGCTGGAACGCCTGGTGGAATTCCAGGTGGCGGAGGGGATCCGCGGCCTGATCCCGCTGGGCTCCACGGGGGAATTCCTGTCCGTCTCGCGGGAGGAGCGGACCGCCATCGTGGAGACGGTGGTGAAGGCGGCGCGCGGGCGCGTGCCCGTGCTCGTCGGCACCGGCGCCGAGGACACGCGCGAGGTGGTCCGCACCTCGAAGGAAGCGGAATCGCTCGGCGCCGACGGGGTGATGATCATCCCGCCCTTCTATTCCGTCCCGACCGAGGACGAGCTGTTCCACCACTACCGCGTGGTGGCCGACGCCATCGGCATTCCCATCATGGTCTACAACAACCCCGCGACCGCGAATGTGGACATGGCGCCGCGGATGCTGGCGCGCATCGCGCAGATCCCGAACTGCCGCTACGTGAAGGAGAGCACGCTGGAGGTGACGCGCGTGCGGGACATCGTGGCGCTGTGCGGCGACCGGATGGAGGTCTTCGCCGGCGTGCTGGGATATGAGAGCGCCTGGCTCGGCGCGATCGGCTGGGTGGCGGTGTGCAGCAACCTCGCGCCGCGGCTGAGCACGGAGATGTTCCACGCCGCCGCCTTCGACAAGGACATGGACCGCTCCCTCGCGCTCTACCGTAGGCTGGCGCCGCTGCTGCCCTGGGTGGGCGGGCCGCGCTACGTCTCCGGCACCAAAGCGGGCTTCCGGCTGATGGGCATGCCGATGGGCGACCCGCGCCCGCCCCGCCTGCCGCTGCCGGCCGCCGACATTCCGGCGCTGGCCGACGTGATGCAGCACATGGGTCTGCTGTCGCAGGCCGCGCGACTCGCCGCCGAGTGAACCGAAGAACCGGGAGAGAGAAGATGTTCCGCCGCACCGCCCTCGCCGCCGCCCTCGCGCTCGCCGCCGCGCCGGCCCTTGCGCAGGCGCCCGCCTGCACGCCCCGCGTCGCGGATGCCGAGCTGGTTAAGCCGCGCACCCTGGTGATGTCGACCAACCCCACCCTGCCGCCGCTGCAGTTCGTCAACGCGCAGGGGCAACTGCAGGGCATGCGGATCGAGCTGGGCACCGAGATCGCGCGCCGGCTCTGCCTGACGCCCGAATATGTCCGCATCGAGTTCAGCGCGATGATCCCCGGCCTCGCCGCGCGGCGGTGGGACATGATCAACACCGGCATCTTCTTCACGGAAGAACGCGCGCGGATGATGCAGATGATCCGCTACGAGAACAACGCCGTCGCCATCTCCGCCGCGCGCGGCAACCCGCTGGGCATCCGCACGCAGGCGGACCTCGCCGGCCGCACCGTCGGCGTCGAGCTCGGCGGCTTCGAGGAGCGGCGCCTGCGGGAGATCAGCCAGACCATCCAGGGCGGCGGCGGCCGGCCGATCAATGTCCGCACCTTCGACAACTTCGCCGTCGCCTACCAGGCGTTGCGCGCCGGCCAGGTGGAGGCGGTGACGAGCATCGACGCGGTGGCGGCCGAATACGACCAGCGCGGCGACTTCCCCCGCGTGCTGCACGGGCTTTTCCCCACCCCCGCCGCGCTCGCCTTCCGGTCCCGCCCGCTGGCGGAGGAGGTGAGCAGGGCGCTGCGGGAGATGCAGGCGGATGGCAGCCTGAAGGCTCTGTTCGACCGCTACGGCGTCTCGGTCGCGGAAGGCGACCTCGGCGTGGTCGGGCCGCAATAGGGCGGGCCTCCGACCCGGCCTTCACCTAGGCCCGCTTCCCCCCCTTTCCCGCAGTCGCGGGGAAGGGCCGGGGCGCGGGCGCATCCGCGCCGCCATCCCGGAGTAGCGTCCCATCCATATCTGGTCCTGGTCGGGTTTCCTCGACTACCTGTTCAACGCCTACCTGCTGGAAGGCGCCGTCACGACGCTGTGGCTGACGCTCGCCTCGCTGGCCTGCGGGCTCGTGCTCGGCATCGTGCTCGCGGTGATGCGGCTGTCGCGGCACCGCGCCGTCTCCGGCATCGCCGCCGCCTATTGCTGGCTGTTCCGCGGCACGCCGCTGCTGGTGCAGCTCCTCATCATCTACACCGGCCTGCCGCTGTTCGGCATCCGCTTCAGCGTGACGCAGGCGGCGCTGCTCGGCCTGTCGCTGAACGAGGCGGCGTACCTGTCCGAGATCGTGCGCGCCGGCATCATGGCGGTGGGCCGCGGGCAGAAGGAAGCGGGCGCGGCGCTCGGCCTCAAGCCGGTGCAGATCTTCCGCACCATCACCTGGCCGCAGGCCATGCGGATCATCATCCCGCCGCTCGGCAATTCCGTGAACGGGCTGCTCAAGACCACCTCGGTCGCGTCCGTCATCAGCATGGAGGAGCTGCTGCGGCGCACGCAGATCCTGATCCAGGAGAAGTTCCTGGTGCTGGAGCTCTTCGTCGCCGCCGCGGTCTGGTACCTGGTGATGACCACCTGCTGGGAGCTGGTGCAGCGACAGCTCGAACGCCGCTACGGCCGCGCCTACGCCGCCGACCACCGCCGCTGAGGAGGCACCCCATGCCCGAATTCGACATCGCCATCCGCGGCGGCCAGGTCGCCACCGGCTTCGGCACGGCCCGCTGCGACCTCGGCATCCGCGCGGGCCGCATCGCCGCGCTCGCCGAACGCATCGACGGCGCCGCGCAGGTGATCGAGGCCGACGGCCTGCTGGTGCTGCCCGGCGGCGTGGACACCCACTGCCACATCGAGCAGCCCGAGGCGAACGGGACGGTCCACGAATCCGACTTCGTCTCGGCTTCCGCCAGCGCCTTCGCCGGCGGCACGACCACCGGCATCTGCTTCATCCCGCAGTTCAAGGGCGCCGGCATCCTGGACCGCTTCGCCGATTACCGCGCGCGGGCGGCCAAGGGCATGCTGGACCACGGCTTCCACCAGATCATCGCCGACGCGACGGAGGAGGTGATCGAGAGGGAGGTGCCCCAGGTGGTCGCCGCCGGCATCCGCAGCCTGAAGGTCTTCCTCACCTACGAACCGCTGCACCTGTCCGACCGCGACTACATCCGCGTGCTGCTGGCCGCGCGGAAGCATGGCTGCCTGGTGACCGTGCATTGCGAGAACTACGAGGCGATCGACTGGCGCACGCGGGCGCTGATCGATGCCGGGATGACGGCGCCGAAATACCATGCCTGGTCCCGGCCGCCGGTGGTGGAGCGCGAGGCGACGCACCGCGCCATCGCGCTCGCGGAGCTGGTGGACCAGCCGATCCAGGTCTTCCATGTCAGCTGCGAAGAGGCGGCCGAGGAGATCGCCCGCGCCCAGGCGCGCGGCCTGAAGGTCTGGGGCGAGACCTGCCCGCAATACGTCACGCTGACCGCCGCCGACATGGACCGCCCCGGCTTCGAGGGCGCGAAGTTCATGTGCAGCCCCGCCCCGCGCGACGCGGACGAACACGCCCGCATCTGGGACCGCATCCGCCGCGGCACGCTCGACGTCGTGTCCTCCGACCATTGCGGCTACAGCTTCGGCGGCACGCTCGGCAAGGCGCAGAACGGGCGCGACGCCCCCTTCCGCGACATCCCGAACGGCATTCCGGGGCTTGCGGCCCGCCTGCCGATCATCTTCAGCGAGGGTGTCTCGAAGGGGCGCATCACGCTGGAACAGTTCGTCGCGCTGACCAGCACCAACCCGGCGCGGCTGATGGGCCTCGCGCCCCGCAAGGGCACCATCCAGCCCGGCGCGGATGCCGACCTCGCGCTGTGGGATCCGCGCAGGAAGGTGACGATCACCAATGCGCTGATGCAGCACGCCATCGACTACACGCCCTATGAGGGGCTGGAGGTCACCGGCTGGCCGGTGATGACGATCCGCCGGGGCGAGGTGGTGATGCGGGACGGGAAGGTGCAGGCCGAGCCTGGCAGCGGCCAGTACCTGCCGCGCGGGCCCTATGACCTGGTGAGGCCGCGCGGCGTGACGCCGAACGGCTTCATGCCTGCCTGAGGTTCCGCAACAGGGCCGCGAGGCCGGGTTCCTGCACCAGCGCGCCGGCGGCTTCCGGCGTGAACAGCCGCCGCGTGCGCTGCCCGCGCTCCGGCCAGTCGCGCAGCAGGCGCGCGACGCGGAAGCGGAAGACCAGCACGTCGGTCGGGATGATGGCGCCGCCGGCCGTCCGCTTGCCATAGGCGTAGGAGCCGACCGGGTCGTGCTCCGCCTCCCCGGCGAGGCCGGCTTCCTCGAAGGCCTCGCGCGCGGCGGAGCGGTGCGGCGGCTCGTTCGGCTCGATCCAGCCTTTCGGCACCACCCAGCGCCGCGTCTCCCGGCTGGTCACGAGCACCACGCGCAGCGCGTTGCCATGGCTGACCAGCGGCAGCGCCGCGCTCTGCCGGCGCGCCTGCCCCGAGGCCCGCCGGTCCAGCATGTGACCATCCGGCATGTCCGCCCGTTTCCCCAACCGCGCAGTCCGGCGGGCCCAGAAGCCCGTAAGCGGCACGCCACGCATTTCACGCAGATGGAAGCTGGGGGGCGGGAAGTGAAGGCCGGATGCGTGCAGGGACGGATTTCACACCGACAAGTGCGCCGGTGATCCGCAGGTCAGGCCCCCGACCCGCCGAACCCCGCCATGCGGGTCCGCCATTCCGCCGCGGCCAGGCTTTCCTCGATCGCCATCAACTCGGTGGCCAGCGCCCCGCGCGGGTCGCGCTCCACCCCCTCGTCGATGCAGCGTTTGGCCAGCGCCATCGCCGCGGGCGGCGCCTTCAGGATGGCCGCGGCCATGCCGCCCAGCACCTCCTCCAGCACCGCCGGCTCGGCCATGCGGGAGACGAGGCCGGCATCCACCGCCTCGGTCGCGGACAGCGTGCGGCCGGTGAACATCATGTCCTTGGCCAGCCGCTTGCCGATGATCCGCGGCAGGCGCTGCGTCGCGCCGACGGTGCCCCACAGCGCCTCCGGCGTGCGGAAGCTTGCGGCGGGGGTGGCCAGGATGATGTCGCAGGCCGACGCGATCTCGACCCCGGACCCGATCGCCGGCCCTTCCACCACCGCGATGGACGGCATGGGCAGCGCCTGCAGGGCGTTGTAGGCGCGGAACGCCTTCAGCCGCCGCGCCCGCACCGCGTCGTCGCCCATGCCCTGGCGTTCCTTCAGGTCCGCGCCGGCGCAGAACACCGCGCCGGCGGCCCGCACCACCACCAGGCGCGCGCCTGCCGCCACGGCGCGGGCGCAGCCATCGGCCAGCGCCTCGGCCAGGGCGGTGTTCACGGCATTCCGCGCCTCCGGCCGGTTGAGGGTGAGGGTGACGAGGCCCTCGGCCTCGTGGAACAGCACGGCGTCGGTCATATCGCCCCTCCCTCCCGCAGCGCGGCGATGCGCGCGGCGTCGTAGCCGAGTTTGCCGGACAGGACCGCATCCGTATCCGCGCCGAGCGCGGGCGCCGGCGCCGGTTCCGGGTCGTCCAGCCCGTCGAAGCGGAAAGGCAGGCGCAGCGCGGGATGCGTGGCCGCCCCGTGCGCCACCTGCCGCACCAGGCCGCGCGCCGCCACATGCGGGTCGGCCATCACCTCGTCGAGCGCGAGGACCGGGCCGTTCGGCACATCCGCCGCATCCAGCGCCGCCACCGCCTCCGCCCGGGTCAGGCGCTCCATCGCGGCGGTGAGGCCGGCCATCACGCGGTCACGCTGCGCCAGCCGCCCGGCATTGCTCGCCAGCCCCGGATCGGCGCCGAGTTCCGCGAGCCCGAGCGCCCCGCAGAGCGGCGCCCAGTGCTGGTCGCTGCAGGTGACGTGCAGGAAGCGGCCATCGCGGCAGCGGAAGCTTGCCGTCGGCACTCGGCCGGGGTGTTCGGTGCCGAGCCTCGGCGGCACCTCGCCGAGCGCGAAGAAGCGCGCGGCCGCGATGGTCAGCAGCGCGACCTGGCCGTCGAGCATCGAGAAGTCGACATGCGCCCCCTGCCCCGTCGCGTCCCGCCCCCGCAGCGCGGCGAGCAGCGCGATGGCCACCCAGAGGCCGGAGGTGAGGTCCGCCACCGGCAGCCCCGGCTTCACCGGCCCGCCGCCGCGTTCGCCCGTCAGCCCCATCAGCCCGCCCATCGCCTGGAAGACGGTGTCGTAGCCCTTGCGCCTGGCATGCGGCCCGAACTGCCCGAAGCCGGTGCAGGAGAGATAGACCAGCCGCGGGTTCACCGCCCGCAGCGCCGGCCAGTCCAGCCCCCGCCGCGCCAGCGTGCCGGTCGGGAAGTTCTCCACCAGCGCATCGGCGCGGGCCGCGAGGCCGCGGACGATCTCCCGCCCGCCGGGCTTGCGCAGGTCCACCGTGATGCTGCGCTTGGCGCGGTTGCAGGCCAGGAAGTAGCCGCTGACGCCGAAATCGAAGAAGGGCTCGAAGCCGCGCGTCTCGTCCCCCGCGCCGGGCTGCTCCACCTTGATGACCTCGGCGCCGAGCTCGGCCAGCAGCATCGTCGCGAAGGGGCAGGCCAGCACGCGCGAGAGGTCAAGGATGGTCACGCCGTCCAGTGGTTTCATCGCGCCCCGTCCCTCCGCTTGCGCATCGGCGGATAGCTGGCCGATGCTGTCAAGAACCGGGAGGGAGAAGGATGTCCATGAAGCTGCCCCGCCGCGCGCTGCTGGCCGCGCCTGCCCTGCTGTCCCTGGGCGCGCGCGCGCAGGCCCCCTGGCCCACGCGGTCGATCCGCTTCATCGTGCCCTTCGCCGCCGGCGGGCCGGTGGAGGTGCCGGCGCGCTTCATCGCAGAGTCGTTGACCGGCAGCCTCGGCCAGCCGGTGATCGTGGAGACGCGGCCCGGCGCGGGCGGCGCGCTCGGCATCCAGACCGTGGTGCAGGCGAACGACCCGCATACGCTGCTGTTCACCACCTCCTCCGTCGCGATCCTGCCGGCGCTGATGCGCGACCCGGGCTATGACCCGTTCCGCGACCTCGTGCCCATCACCATGATCAGCGACGCGCCGATGGCGCTGCTGGCGAAGCCCGACAACCCGATCCGCGACCTGGCGGACCTGCTGGCGCGGGCGCGCGCCCGGCCGGGGGCGATCAGCTACGCCTCCTCCGGCGCGGGATCGACCACGCATCTCGGCGGCGCGCTGCTCGGCGTCCGCGCGGGAGTGGAGCTGCTGCACGTGCCCTATCGCGGCGCGGGGCAGGCGGTGAACGCGCTCTATGCCGGCGACACGGACCTGCTGGTCACCGGCACGATCGAGGCGCTGCCCCATGTGCGCGAGGGCCGGTTGCGCGCCATCGCGGTGACGAGCGCGGAGCGCGTGGCCGCGCTGCCCGGCGTGCCCGCCATCGGCGAGGCCGTGCCCGGCTACGCCATGACGATCTGGTACGCCATGCTCGGCCCGCGCGGGACGCCGTCCGAGGTGGTCGCCCGCCTCGCGCGGGAGGTTGCGCCGCTGGCCAGCGGCACGCCGCTCGCCCGGCGGATGGAGGAGAGCGGCGCGCGGCTGCTGCTGGACGGCCCGCAGCGCCTGGCGGAGCGGATGCGCGCCGAGGTGCCGCAATGGCGCGAGGTCGCTCAGGCCGCCGGCATCCGCGCCGAATGACCCTGCCGCAGCGCCGCGATCGCCTCCTCCGGCGAGCGGACCGCGACGGCGCCGGCGGCCGCGAGCGCGGCGAGCTTCGCCTCCGCCGTCTCCCGCGCGGCGCCGGCGAGCGCGCCGGCATGGCCCATCCGGGTCTCGGCCGGCGCATGGCGCCCGACGATCAGCGCGACCAGCCTCTTGCCGAGCCGCGGCAGCGCCGTGGCGAGCGCGTATTCGCGGTCCCCGCCCAGCTCGCCCACATACAGCACCGCCCGCGTGCCGGGATCGGCCGCAAGCCCGTCCACGTAGTCATGCGGGTTGCGTCCCACCACGAGGTCGCCGCCCAGATGGATGGCCGCGCGCAGCCCAATGCCCGCTTCCGTCAGCAGCCGCGACAGCGCGAGCGTCAGCGTGCCGCTGCGGCAGAGCAGCGTGACATCGCCCTGCGCGCAGAATTCCGGCGCAATGGAGCCGAGCATCCCCGCCCCCGGCACGCAGAGGCCGAGCGTGTTCGGCCCGACGAGCCAGCTTCCGGCATCGCGCGCCACATGCACCGCCTTCAGCGCATCCTGCGTCGGCACGTATTCCGCGGCGGCGACGATCAGGCCGATCCGCGCCGCCGCGGCCGCGCGCACCGCTTCCAGCACGCCTTCGGCCGGGGTGTAGAGCACGGCGGCATCGGCCGGCGCGTCCAAGTCACGCAGGTCGTCGAGCATGGGCAGCCCGTCGACCTCCGTCCCACCGCGCCCCGGCGCGATGCCGGCGACGATGCGCGTGCCCGCCGCGCGCATCCCCTGCACCTGCAGCCGGCCGTAGCGGCCGGTCGCGTTCATCACCACGACGCGCTGCGGGAAGGCGTCGAGGAACGGGATTCTCATCGGGACATGATCCAGTGCGGCTGACGGAATGGGACGGCAAGGCGGCGCTGCGCCGCCACGGGATCGCGCTGCCGGACGGCGTGCTGCTGCGCGACGGCGCAGCCCCGCCGGGCTTCGGGGATGCGATGGTGAAGGCGCAGGTCCTGGAAGGCGGCCGCGGCAAGCGCGGCCTGGTGCGCCGGGCGGGGGGCGACGTGCCCGCGGTGGCCGCCGCCATCCGCGCCGCGCTCGGCCGGCCCGACGCGCCGCTGATGCTGGAGAGGCCGGTCGCCATCGCGCAGGAGATCTTCCTGGCGCTGCGGATCGACGGCACCGCCCAGGCGATCGAGGTGCTGGCCAGCCCCGCGGGCGGGGTGGAGGTGGAGAGCGCGGCGCCGCCGCTGCGCTGGCACATCCTGCCGGATGGCGCGACCGCGCCGGGGGACAGCCTGCGGGCGCTGCGCGCGGGCTTCGCGCCGGACCTCGCCGCGCGGCTCGCGCGGCTGGTCACGCGGCTCTCGCGCGTGATGGCGGAGGAGGATCTCGAACTGCTCGAGATCAATCCGCTCGCGTTGCTGGCCGACGGCACGCTGCTGCCCTGCGACGCCAAGGCGGTGCGCGACGAGGCCGCGGCCTTCCGGCACGACGCGGCGCACACCGCGCTGTCCGCCGCGCTGGAGGAGGCGGCGATGACGCCGCTGGAGCGTCGCGCGCGGGACGACGGCTTCTCGCTCGTGGAACTGCCGGGCGGCCGCGTCGCCATGGTCACGGCCGGCGCGGGACTCGGCATGATGATGCTGGACCTGCTGGGCGATGCCGGCTGCCCGGCCGCCTGCTTCATGGACAACATGATGGGCGGCCCGGCCGAGACCGCGCCCGCCCGCTTCGCCGCCGCCTTCGAGATCGCGGCCCGGCCGGAGGTGGAGGCGGTGCTGTTCTACACCACGCTGGCCTCCCGCCCGCTGCGCGGACGGGTGGAGGCGCTGGCGGCGGCGCTGCGCGAACACCCCTCTCCGAAGCCGCTGTTCGTCGGCATCGCGGCCGCGCATGCCGCGCTGGCGGGCTATTCGATGGAGCAGGCGCGCGCCGACCTCGCCGCCGTCGGCGTCACGGCGCTGGAAGCCGATCCGCATGCGCTGGTGCGCAGCCTGGCGGCGGCGATCGGCCCGGGGCGATGACATGGCGCGACGATCCGTGAGGACCGCGCGCCGGGCAACCCCCTGCCCGGCCGGACGCGCCGCGGCCGGCCGCGGCGGATGTCAGGCCGTCTCGGGCAGGCCGCCGGCCGCGACCACCTGGCGCAGGTGGTGGTCCACGTCGCCGAACAGGCCGCCGATCATGGCCAGGCGCTTGAAGTAGTGGCCGGCCTTGTATTCCTCGGTCATGGCGATGCCGCCATGCAGCTGGACCGCATCCTTGCCCAGCTGGTCCGCCAGCCGCCCGACCAGCGCCTTCGCGGCCGACAGCGCGGTGCGCCGCGCGGCTGAATCCTGCACCCCCACCATCATCGCGGCGTACATCGCCATGCTGCGCGCCTGTTCGCTGGCCACCAGCATGTCCGCGGCGCGGTGCTGGAGCGCCTGGAAATCGCCGATCGGGCGGCCGAATTGCTGGCGCTGCTTCAGGTAGTCCACCGTCAGGTCGCGCAGCGCCTCCATCGCGCCGACGGCTTCGGCGCAGAGCGCGGCGGTCGCCTCGTCCACCACCAGTTCGATCAGCGGCAGCGCGGCGCCCTCCTCGCCCAGCATCGCCTCGGCCCGCGCGCCGTCCAGCACCACCTCCGCCGCGCGCAGCCCGTCCTGCGTCGCATAGCCGCGGCGCGTCACGCCGCGCGCCTCGGGGTCCACAAGGAACAGGCTGATCCCGTCGTGGTCGCGCCGCGCCCCGGATGTGCGTGCCGAGACCACCAGCCGCCCCGCGCTGTCGCCGTGCAGCACCACGCCCTTCGCGCCGTCCAGCACCCAATGCGCGCCGTCGCGCCGGGCGGTGGTGGCCACGTCGTGCAGGTCGTGGCGCGCCTGGCGTTCCTGGTGCGCGAAGGCGAGGGTCAGCTCCCCCTCCACCACCCGCGGCAGGATGCGCGCGCGCGTCGCCGCGTCGCCCGCGCGGCGCAGCAGCCCCGCGCCGAGCAGGACGGTGGCGAGGTAGGGTTCCACCACCAGCCCGCGGCCGAAGGCTTCCATGACGATCATCGTCTCGACCGGCCCGCCCTCGAACCCGCCGTCATCGGCCGGCAGGGTCAGGCCGAGCAGCCCCATCTCGGCGAAGTTGCGCCAGTTCTCCTCCGACCAGCCGCGCGGTTCGGCGCGCCAGGCCTTGCGCCTCTCGAAATCGCCATAGGCGTCGGCGACCAGCCGGCCGACGCTGTCGGAGAGGAGCCGCTGTTCGTCGGTCAGGTCGAAATCCATGTGCCGTCAGAGCCCCAGGAACGCCTTGGCGATGATGTTCCGCTGGATCTCGTTCGACCCGCCATAGATCGAGACCTTGCGGTAGTTGAAGAAAAGCGGTGCCGCCGCATCCGCCCAGTCCGGGCCGACGGAGGGCAGGTTCAGCCCGTCCTCGCCGCGGTCCGGCCGCGGCAGGGCGTAGGGGCCGGCGACGTCCACCAGCAGCTGCGTCGCCTGCTGCTGGATCTCGCTGCCCCGGATCTTGAGGATGGAGGAGGACGGGTCCGGCTTGTCGGCCGCGCGCCCGCGCTGCGCCGCCACCACCCGCATCTGGGTGATCTCGAGCGCCTTCAGCTCGATCTCGGACCAGGCGAGGCGACGGCGGAAATCCGGGTCGTCCCAGACCGTGCCCTCGCCCGCCGGCGTCTCCTGCGCGAGGCGCTTCACGCGGGCAAGGCGTTCCTTGGTCATGCCGATGCGGGCGATGCCGATGCGTTCGTTGGAGAGCAGGAACTTGGCGTAGTCCCAGCCCTTGTTGAGCTCGCCGACCAGGTTCTCGGCCGGAACGCGCACCTCGTCGAAGAAGACCTCGTTCACCTCGTGCCCGCCATCGATGGTGATGATCGGCCGCAGGGTGACGCCGGGCGTCTTCATGTCGATCAGCAGGAAGGAGATGCCGGCCTGCTTCTTCGCCGTCGGGTCCGTTCGCACCAGGCAGAAGATCCAGTCGGCATACTGGCCGAGCGTCGTCCAGGTCTTCTGGCCGTTGACGACGAACTCGTCCCCCTCGCGCCGCGCGGTGGTCCGCAGGCTGGCGAGGTCGCTGCCCGCGCCCGGCTCGCTGAAGCCCTGCGCCCACCAGATGTCGAGGCTGGCGGTGCCGGGCAGGAAGCGGCGCTTCTGCGCCTCCGACCCGAAGGTGGCGATCACCGGGCCGACCATGGTGACGTTGAAGCCGAGCGGCTGCGGCACCGCGGCCGCCTGCAATTCCTCGAGGTGGATGTAGCGCTGCACGGGCGACCAGTCCTGCCCGCCCCAGGCCACCGGCCAGTTCGGCGTGGCGAGCCCGCGGGCGTGCAGGATCTTCTGGCTGGTCACGTAGTCCTCGCGCGCCAGCGCGCGCCCCTCGCTCACCTTCCGCCGGATCTCGGCGGGGATGGCGGTGCGGAAGAAGTGGCGGAGCTCGTCGCGGAACGCGATCTCCTCGGCGGTGTAGCTGAGGTCCATGGGTCCTCCCCTAGCGTTCGGCGCGCAGCGCGCTGGCCAGCAGCTTGCCGGCCGCGCTGCGCGGCAGGCTGTCGCGGAATTCGAGCGCGGCGGGCATCTCGTGCCGGCCCAGCCGGTCGGCAAGGAAGGCGCGCAGTTCCTCCAGCGTGAAGGGCCGCGCGCCCGGGCGGAGCGCGACATAGGCCTTGGCCGCCTGCCCGCGATACTCGTCGGGGATGCCGACAACGATGCACTCTGCGACGTCGGGATGTTCGTAGATCGCGCCCTCGATCGCGGTCGGATAGACGTTGAAGCCGCCGGACAGGATCATGTTCTTGCGGCGGTCCACCAGAGTGAAGAACCCGGCCTCGTCCATCCAGCCGATGTCCCCGGTCAGGAACCAGCCATCGGCGAAGGCGGTCGCGTTCTCCTCCTCGCGCCGCCAGTAGCCGCCGAAGACGTTGCGGCCCCTGATCGCGATCTCCCCGGTCTCGCCGGGCGGCAGGACGCGCGCCGCGTCGTCGAGCGCGACGATCCGCATCTCCACCGCCGGCAGCGGCACGCCGATCATGCCCGGGCGGTGCGGCGCGTGGGGCGGGATGCGCGTGCCCGCCGGGCAGGTCTCCGTCATGCCCCAGCCGCCGAGCACGCGCTGGCCGAGCAGCCTTTCGAGGCGCTGCAGCACCTCGAACGGCATCGGCGCCCCGCCCGAGGAGCACTGCCGCAGCGAGGACAGGTCCCGCCCCTCGATCCCCGGCAGGTTCAGGATGCCGATCCAGATGGTCGGCACGCCCGACAGCGTGGTGATCCGCAGCCTCTCGATGTCGTCCACCGCCGACGCCGCGTCGAAGCGCGGCCGCAGGTGGCACAGGCTGCCTTCGGACAGCTGCCGCAGCAGCACGGAGGTCAGCGCGAAGATGTGGAACAGCGGCAGCACCACCAGCACCCGCGCCGTGCCGCGCGGCAGCGAGGTGGCGTCGCGCCAGGCGGCATAGGTCTGCACCGCGGCCGTCAGGTTGCCATGCGTCAGCATCGCGCCCTTCGGCGTGCCGGTGGTGCCGCCGGTGTATTGCAGCAGCGCCACGTCGCCGGGCGCAACGGCCGGCCAGGCGGCGGGCGGGTCGGCATCCGGCAGGGGGGCGAAGCGCGGGTCGCCCGCCGCATCCTCGCCGCCCCAGGCGGCATCCGGCGCCAGCAGCACGCGGGGTGTGGCGCCTTCCTCCAGCAGCCAGGACGCGTTGCCGGCCAGGGCGGGGAAGCCGGTGGTGACCAGCAGCGTCGCGCCCGCGTCGCGCAGCTTGAAGGCGAGTTCCCGCCGCGCATCCAGCGCCGAGAGATGCACCACCCGCGCGCCCGTCCGCAGCGCCGCGAAGAAGCAGACCGGATGCCAGGGCGTGTTCGGCAGGTAGAGCGCGACGCAGTCGCCCCGCCCCACGCCCATCGCCATCAGCCCCGCGGCGAGCCGGTCCGCGCGGCGCTTCAGCTCCGCATAGTCCAACACGACGCCGCGGTATTCGAGCGCGGGGCGGGCACCGTGGCGGGCGGCGATGTCGTCCAGGAAGCCGGGCAGGGTGCCTTCCACGATGGGCACGTCCCATCGGCATTCCGGCGGGTAGCTGGCTTCCCAGGGCTGCGTCATCGCAGGCTTGCGAACCCCCTGCCCTCGGCCGCCAGCCGCGCGAGCAGCGGGGCGGGCCGCAGGCTCTCGTCGCCGGTCGCTGCGGCATGGGCGTCGAGCGTCGCCGCGACCTCCGCCAGCCCGCGCGCATCGGCGTGGTGCATCGGCCCGCCGCGCCAGGCGGGCCAGTTGTAGCCATGCAGCCAGACCACGTCGATGTCGCCGGGGCGGGCGGCGATCCCCTCCTCCAGGATGCGCGCGCCCTCGTTCACCATGGGCAGAACCAGGCGGTCCAGGATCTCGTCGCGCCCGATCGTCCGGCGCGCGACCCCTTCCTGCGCGGCCACGCGCCCGATCAGCGCCGCCACCTCGGGGTCCGGCACGCCGGCGCGCGCGCCCTCGGGGTACAGGAAGAAGCCCTTGCCGGTCTTCTGGCCGAGCCTGCCGGCCTCCACCAGCGCATCGGCCACCGGGGCGCGCTTGCCGGTCGCGCGGCGGATGCGCCAGCCGATGTCGAGCCCGGCGAGGTCCGACATGGCGCAGGGTCCCATGCGGAAGCCGAATTCCACCAGCGCCGCGTCCACCTCCTCCGGCAGGGCGCCTTCCAGCAGCAGGCGTTCCACCTGCGCGCTGCGCCGCGCCAGCATGCGGTTGCCGACGAAGCCGAAGCAGACGCCCACCACCACCGGCACCTTCGCCAGCCTGCGCCCGGTCTCGACCGCGGTGGCCAGCGCCTCGGGCGAGGTGTGGCGCGCGCGCACCACTTCCAGCAGCTTCATCACGTTGGCGGGGGAGAAGAAATGCATCCCCAGCACGTCGCCCGGCCGCGACGTCGCCGCCGCCATCTCGTCGATGTCGAGATAGGAGGTGTTGGAGGCGAGCACCGCACCCGGCTTCGCCACGCGGTCGAGCGTGGCGAAGACCTGCTTCTTCAGGCCCATCTCCTCGAACACGGCTTCCACCACCATGTCCGCATCCGCCGCGGCGTCGAGCCCGACCGCGCCCTCGATCAGCGCCATGCGCGCGTCGCGGGCCTCGGGCGCCAGGCTGCCGCGCTTCACGCTGGCGTCATAGGTGCCACGGATGCGCTGCAGGCCGCGGGCACTGGCCTCGGCATCCGTCTCGATCACGCGGACGGGAATGCCGGCATTGGCGAAGCACATGGCGATGCCCGCGCCCATGGTGCCGGAGCCGAGCACGGCGGCGCGCCGGACCTCGCGTGGGCGGGTGCCGGCGGGGATGGCGGGGACCTTCGCCGCCTCGCGCTCGGCGAAGAAGACGTGGCGCAGCGCCTTGCTGCGAGGGTCGTCCAGCAGGGCGACGAAGGCGGCGCGTTCCCTGGCCAGCGCCGCATCGAAGGGCAGGTCGAAGGCGGCGCGGACACAGCCGATGATGGCGGCCACCTGCGGTTCCTGGGCGGCGCGCTTCGCCAGGGCCGCGGCCTCCGCCTCGAACGCCTCCCGCGGGCCGAGGCGGTCGGTGCGGGCCGAGGCGGGCGGCGGCAGCGGTCCTTCGGCCAGCTTCGCGGCACGGGCGCGCGCCGCCGCCAGCAGGTCGCCTTCCGCCAGCGCATCGGCGAGCCCGGCCGCAACCGCCGCCTGCGCGCCCAGCGGCTCGCCCCCCGCCATCAGCTTCAGCGCCGCCGCCGCGCCCATCAGCCGCGGCGCGCGCTGCGTGCCGCCGCAGCCCGGCAGCAGGCCGAGCTTCACCTCCGGCAGGCCGAGCTTCGCGCCCGCGCCGAGGATGCGCGCCGTGCAGGCCATGGCCAGTTCCAGGCCGCCGCCCAGCGCCGCCGCGCCGATCGCGGCCACCACCGGCTTGGCGCTGCCTTCCAGCGCCGCCACCAGCTCCGCGAGGGTGGGAGAGGCCGGCGGGCGGCCGAATTCGGAGATGTCGGCGCCGGCGATGAAGGTCCGGCCCTCCGCCGCGATCACCAGGGCGCGCACTGCGTCATCCGCCCCGGCCCGGCGCACCGCATCCAGCAGGGCGGCCCGCAGCGCGGCCGAAAGCGCGTTGACCGGCGGGGCCGCGATGGTGGCGGTGGCGATCCCGTCCGCGACCTCGTAACGCACGGCCATGCGCTGCACCCTCCCCTGCCTGTCCTCCGGGTGATTGCCCAGCCCCCGTGGCCCGTCAAGCGCGGCTTGGCCCGCGCCCCGCGGCGTTCCATACCGGCAGCCATCCCGCCGGAGCCGCCCCATGCCCCTGCCGCCCGCCCTGCAAGCCCGCCTGTCGCTGCCCGTCATCGCCGCGCCGATGTTCATCGTCTCCCACCCCGAACTCGTGATCGCGCAGTGCCGGGCGGGCATCATCGGGTCCTTCCCCGCGCTGAACGCCCGCCCGAAGGAGGAGCTGGACCGATGGCTGACGCGCATCGGCGCGGCCCTCGGGCCGGACGACGCGCCCTTCGCGGTGAACCAGATCGTCCACCATTCGAACGACCGGCTGGGGCATGACATGGAGGTCTGCGCCCGCCACCGGGTGCCGGTGGTCATCACCTCGCTCCGCGCGCCGGGCGAGGTGGTGCGCGCGGTGCATGGATGGGGCGGGCTGGTGTTCCACGACGTGACCAACCTGCGCCACGCCGAGAAGGCGCTGGAAGCCGGGGTGGACGGGCTGATCCTGGTGGCGGCGGGCGCGGGCGGCCATGCCGGCACGCTGTCCCCCTTCGCACTGGTGGCGGAGGTCCGGCGCATCTTCGCGGGGCCGCTCATCCTCTCGGGCGCGATCACCGGGGGGCGGCAGGTGCTGGCGGCGCAGGCGATGGGCGCCGACCTGGCCTATATCGGCACGCGCTTCATCGCCAGCGCGGAAGCCAACGCCGCCGAGGGCTACAAGCGCATGATCATCGAGAGCAGCGCCGCCGACATCCTCTACACCCCCTGCTTCACCGGCGTGCCCGGCAACTACCTCCGCCCCTCCATCGCCGCGCAGGGGCTGGACCCGGATTCGCTGCCGCCGGCCGACAAGACGAAGATGAGCTTCGGGTCCGACCATGTGCGCGCCTGGCGCGACATCTGGGGCGCCGGGCAGGGCGTCGGCAGCATCACTGACGCGCCGCCCGCGGCGGAGATCGTGGCGCGGCTGAAGCGTGAATACGCCGAGGCCCGCGCCGCGCTCTGCGGGAATTGACCGGCCGGCGGCGCGGCGCCTAGCCTTCCCGCACAAGGAACAATGGGCAGGAGGAAGTCGTCATGCGTCGCCGCACGCTATTCCAGGCCAGCGCGGGGCTTGCCGCCGGCCTCGGCGCCCCCGCCGTCGCGCAGCCCGCGCGCAGCGCGACGCTGCGCTTCGTCCCGCAGGCGAACCTCACCGCGCTCGACCCGATCTGGACGACGGCGATCGTCACCCAGATGCATGGCTACCACGTCTACGACACGCTGTACGCGCTGGATGCGCAGCTGCGCCCGCAGCCGCAGATGGCGGAAGGGCACGAGGTCTCGGCCGACGGGCGGTCGTGGCGCATCACCCTGCGGGAGGGGCTTCGCTTCCATGACGGGGAGCCGGTGCGCGCGCGGGACTGCGCGGCCTCCCTCTCCCGCTGGGCGAAGCGCGATCCCTTCGGCCAGATCCTTGCCGCCGTGGTGGACGAATGGCGCGTCGAGAGCGACCGCGTGCTGGAGATCCGCCTCAGGCGCCCCTTCCCGCTGCTTCTGGACGCGCTGGCCAAGCCGGATGCCAACGTCCCCTTCATCCTGCCCGAACGGCTTGCGGCCACCGATGCCAACACGCAGGTGAGCGAGGTGGTCGGCAGCGGCCCCTATCGCTTCGTGCGGGGCGAATTCGTCTCCGGCAGCCGCGTGGTCTACGCGAAGAACGAGCAGTATGTGCCGCGGGCGGAGCCCGCTTCCGGCGCAGCGGGCGGCAAGGTGGCGCATTTCCCGCGCATCGAATGGCACATCCTGCCCGACCCCGCGACGGCCGCCGCCGCGCTCCAGGCCGGGGAGGTGGACTGGCTGGAACAGCCGCTGTCGGACCTCGTCCCGACGCTCCAGCGCAACCGCAACATCGAGGTGGGGGTGCTGAACGAGGCGGGGATCATGTCCATCATGCGCCTCAATCACCTCCAGGCGCCCTTCAACAACCCCCGCGTGCGCCAGGCCGTGGCGCTGGCGGTGGACCAGACGGAATACATGCGTGCGACCCTTGGCGACGACCAGTCCGTCTGGCGCCAGTGCCGCAGCCTGTTCCCCTGCGGCACGCCGCTCGGCGTCGAGGACCTGTCGCCGCTGAACGCGCCGCCCCGCAGCCTCGACCGCGCGCGCGCCGCGTTGCAGGCCAGCGGCTACGGTGGCGAGAAGGTGGTCATCATCAACCCCACCGACTTCCCGCTGATCGGCCCGCATGGCCAGATCACCGCGGACCGGCTGCGGCGCGTCGGCTTCAACGTGGAACTCGCCGAGACGGACTGGGGCACCGTCGTGCAGCGCCGCGTGCGGACCGAGCCGGTGGAGCGCGGGGGGTGGAGCATCTTCCACACCTACGGCTCCTCCCTCGCCTACCTGAACCCGGCCGTCAGCAGCCTGGTGAAGGGGCCGGGCGCGACCGGCTGGTTCGGCTGGTACGACAGCCCGCGCGCGCAGGAACTGGTGCAGTCCTGGCTCGACGCCACCGACCCGGCGCAGCAGCAGCAACTGGCGAACGAGCTGAACCGGCTGGCGCAGGACGACGTCGCGACCATCCCGCTCGGCCAGTTCACCATCCGCAATGCCTGGCGGCGCAGCATCACCGGGCTGCTCAAGGGCAGCATGCCCTATCCCTGGGGCGTGCGGCCGGCCTGATCCGGCGGCACCCGCACTCCCCCGCCGCCGCGGGGGAGGGCCCGGGCCGCGCTCAGCGCGCCAGCGCCCGCAGGATCACCGCCGCCCGGTCCGCATCGCCGCCGCCGCATTCCGCCACCACCGCATCCGCCCGCACCGAGGCGGCCTTCGGCAGCAATTCGGCGAACAGGTCCTCCGGCGTCGCGAACAGCGTCAGCGGCTGGGCGAGCGTGGCGAGCCTCTCCGGCAGGGGATAGGCCATGGCGGCGGTCCAGGCGGGCGCGTAGCCCTCGGGCTGCTTCGCCACCTCCCGCACCACCTCCTGCAGGGCTTCCGGCGCGATGCGCAGCGGCGCGCGGCGGGCCCGCGCGTCCCGCCGGTCCCACCAGGGGAACCACAGCGCCATGTCGCGCCGGTGGTGCCACATCCGCAGCAGGTGCGACCCGTCCCAGGCCGGCGTGACATCCGGCGCCCAGCGCGGCGCGAGCTCCGCCCGCGCCGCGGGATCGAGCGCGATCGGCCCTTCAAGTGCCAGCGACAGCACCCGCCCGCGGCGCCGGCACGCCGCCTCCACCGCCGCCGCCGCGCCGGCATTGTGGCCGTGCAAATGGACCTGCCCGATGCCGAGCGCGTCGCAGACCGACCAGAGCGCCTCCGCCCAGGCATCCGGCCCCTGCGCGCCATCCCCGCGCGGCTCGCTCTCGCCATGGCCAGGCAGGTCGAAGGCGAGGACGGGATGATGCGCGCCGACCGCGCGGACCAGCCCCTCGTACGGCGCGGAGGAGCCCGGCACATGCGGCACGATGACCAGCGGCGCTGCGCTGCGCAGGTCACCCATGCCCCGCACCAGCACCTGCCGCCCCCCGACCTCCACGAAGTCGGTCGTGCTGCGCCCTGCCAGCGGCGCGGGGCGGGGCGCGGCGGGCACGGTGCCGCGCGCGGGATGGCGCAGCAGCACCGCGCGTTCCGCCGCCGCGGCCTCCCACGGGTCGCGCGGGAACTCCTGCTGCCAGGCATCGGCCGGATATTGCGCCATGGTCCGGAACTGGCTGTCGCCGGGGCGGTTGCCGAAGCAGACCGGCACCGTCAACTCCGGCAGCACCGCGAGCCCGCGGTGGCGGAAGGCGGCGGCATAGCCGATGCGGTAGCCATCGCCCGCTTCCAGAAGTTCCACCACGCCGCGGTGGTTGAAGGCGACATCCGGCGCATCGGCATCGGCGCGGAAAGCCTGGTCCTGGTTGTGCCAGGGCCAGAAGACATGCTGGTCGCGGTAGCGGAACCACAGCCAGACCAGGTGGCTGCCGTCCCATTCCGGCACGATGGGTTGCAGGTAGCGCGCCTGCCGCTCCTCCGCGACCGCCGCCGAGAAGACCGGGAAGCCGTCGGTCAGCGCCATCGCGCAGCGCGCCGCATGGCGCCGCGCGAATTCCACTGCGATGGAGGCACCGGTGTGCCGGCCATAGGTCGCCGCCCCTTCCACGCCGAGCGCATCCAGGGTCAGCGCCAGGTTGTCCGCGAAATCCTCGATCTCCGGCCGGTCATGCGGCCAGGGGTCGGAAAGACCGAAGCCCGGCGTGTCGAAGGCGAGCGCGGTGAAGCGGCCCGCGAACACCTCCTGCGGCAGCCGCAGCACCTTGGCCGAGCAGGGCGAGGCGTGCAGCAGGCAGACCGCCGGCCCCTCCCCCGCGCGGGTGTAGTGCATCCGCCGCCCCGCGACGGTGACGAAGTGGCGCGTGACCCTCACTCAGCCCTCCCCCAGATGCAGCGCGCCGGGATTCATCCGCCCGGCCGGGTCGAGCATGGCCTTGACGCGGGCGAGCAGCGCCGCCGCCCCCGGCTCCATCCGGTCCGCGAGCGCGTAGTAGCGCCCGATCTGGGCATGCACCGCGCCATGCGCGTCCATCACCGCGGTCAGCGCCGCCCGCGCCTCCGCCACCGCCTCGCGCGCCGCCGGGTTGGGCGGGAAGGCGCCGAAGCGTGCGCGGTTCTTCTCCGACAGGTGCTTCAGGTGCAGCGGGTCCAGCGCGTCGCGCCAGTAGAACATCGGCTCGATCGTGCAATAGGCCGCCAGCGAGGAGAGCAGGAAGCTGACCGAGACGCCCGCTGCCTCCAGCCCCGCCCGCCGCGCCTCCAGGCAGGCCTGCAACGCATGCATCCCCTCGCGCGCGGCGCCGAGCGGGAAGACGCCATGCACCGGCACCCAGCGTTCCCCTTCCGGCCCGACCATGCCGCGGATCGAATAGGGGCGCGCGCGCAGCGCCTGCGGGACGGTGGGCGCGATCTCCCGCCCGCCCTGCGCCAGCGCCAGGGCGCGCGCGGCGGCGATGGCCGCTTCCGCCCCGGCCTCCGTGGCACCGTCCGAGGTGAGGTGCAGCGACCAGGCCGGCTCCGCGAGCTGCGCCGCGCCGCGCGCGAGGTTCGCCACGTCCCGCACCGCGCGCAGCACGCCACCCGCACGGGCCGCGACCGCACCGGCGGTGCGCAGCGCCTCCCCCGCCTCGACCTTCGCCGCGCCCTTGCCGCGCACGGGGTCCATCCCGAGCGCGCGCACCACCAGGCCGCGGCGCACCACATCGGTCAGCACCGCCAGCGCCGCATCCGCCGTCTCGAAGGCGAAGGAGGCGAAGGCGGCCGGGCGTTCGGCCACCAGGCGGATCGCCACCTCCGTCTTCACCCCGAAGGCGCCGCAATCGCCGAGGAAGATGCCCGTCAGGTCCGGCCCCATGTAGCGCCAGAAGGGCGGGCCGTCCCGCAGCGACAGCGCGCCGGTCCGCACCACCTCGCCATCCGCCAGCACGACGGCGAGGCCGAGGATGCCCTCCATGCTGCCCGGCAGGTGCTGCGCCGCCGTCGCGCCCACCGTGGTGACCGCGCCCGAGATGGGCGAGGGCTGGGCGCTGCGCAGCCCCTGCGCGGCCAGCGCATCGGCCACCGACTGCCAGCTTGCGCCCGCGCCCACCACCGCCGTCAGGTTCGCGGCATCGATGCGGATGGCGTCGAGACGCGAGGTGTCCACCACCACCGCCGGCACCCGCGCGACCACGCCGCCGGTGTAGGACAGCCCCGCGCCGCGCGGCACCACCGCGCGCCCGGCTTCCGCCACCAGCCGCAGCGCGGCCGCCGCTTCCTCCGTGCTGCCGGGGCGGATCACGATCTCGGCCGGCACGGCGCGCGGGTCGGGGAAGATGTCGGCGGTCGCGAGCGCGCGGGCGGCCGCGTCCGTGCCGACATGCGCCGCACCCAGCAGCGCGCCGAGCCGCGCGGCGAGGTCCGTCACGCCGGCGCGTCCTTGAGGTTGAAGATGCGGATGGCGTTGTTGCGCAGCACCTTCTTCAGCGGTTCCGGGCGGAAGTTCAGCCCATGCATCTCCTCCATCGCGCGTTCGGGGTCGATCACCGCCCAGTCCGTGCCGAACAGGAATTTGTCCTGCCCGTAGGTGTTGGCGTAGTGCACCGCCTGGGGCGGCCAGTGCTTCGGCGCATAGGCGTCGCCCGCCATGTAGACGTTCGGATGCTTGGTGCAGACGCTGATCATCTCATCCGTCCAGGGATAGCCCAGATGGATGCCGATGAGGGTCAGTTCCGGGAAATGGATCGCCACCCTGTCCAGCGTCATCGGCCGCCCCACGGTCGGCAGCCGCCGGTCCTGCTGGTACACGAGGCAGTGCCCCACCTGCATCATGATGGGCACGCCGAGTTCCGCGCAGCGCGCATAGGCGGGGTAGTAGATCGCCGCATCCGGCGCCTCCCCGAACCAGTGCGGGTAGAGATGCGCGCCGACGAAGCCGTATTCCTTGATGGCGACGTCCAGTTCCTTCAGCTGCCGGATGCCGCGCGTCGGGTCGATCCCGGCGAGGCCGGAGAAGCGGTCCGGATACTTCGCGCAGATGTCGCGCACCCATTCATAGGGTATCTCGACCGAGCCCTTCACCCGCAGGTCGCCGCAGCGCACGGCGATGAGGAAGGACCGTTCGATCCCCGCGCGGTCCATCTTGCGCAGGTAGTCCTCGATGGCGACGCCGCGGCGGTCCTCCTGCTTCGTGCGGACCTGTTCGCGGAACCGGCTGTCGGTGGGGATGCGCCCTTCGGCGAAGGCCTCGGGCGTGAAGACGTTCACCACGATGTCGATGGCGCCGTAGCCGGTGCGGGCGGCGGCGGGGTCGAAGCGTGTCATCGGGGTTCCTCGGCAGGCTCGGGCAGGATGTTGCCGCCATCCACGATGCGGATGCAGGCGGCGTGGTGATGGGTGCGGACCGGCAGCAGCGGGGGGGATGCCGCATCGCAGGCGGGGATCGCGGCGGGGCATCGCCCGGCGAAGAAGCAGCCGGGCGGCAGGTGCAGGGGCGAGGGGATCTCCCCAGTCACCTCGTGCCGCGCCATGCGCTCCGACGGGTCGGCGGGCAGGTGCGCGGACAGCAGCACCTGCGTGTAGGGATGCGCCGGGGCGGCGAACAGCGCCTCGGCCGGCGCCTCCTCCGCGACGCGGCCGAGATACAGGACGGCCACCCGGTGGGACACCAGCCGCACCGTCTCCAGGTCGTGGCTGATGAACAGCATCGCCGCCCCCGTCTCCCGCTGGAGATCCTGGAGCAGTTGCAGGATGCCGGCGCGCACCGAGAGGTCGAGCGAGGAGGTCGGCTCGTCCAGCACGATCAGCCGCGGCTGCGTCGCCACCGCGCGCGCGATGCATACGCGCTGCAACTGCCCGCCCGAAAGTTCGTGCGGATAGCGGGAGAGCGAGGCCGCGGGCAGCCGCACGCGGTCGGCCAGCCGCCGCGTCTCCGCCGCGCGCGCGCCCGCGTCCATGCCGGGCAGGTGCAGCAGCAGCGGCTCCGCCAGCAGGCGCCCGATGGTCATGCGCGGGTTCAGCGCACCCCAGGGATCCTGGAAGACGATCTGCAGGCGCGCCCGCAGCGGCCGCATGGCCGCGGGCGACAGGCGCGTGATGTCGTGTCCCTCGAAGGTGATCTCACCGCCGGACGGCGCCAGCAGCCGCGTGACCAGCAGGCCGATGGTGGACTTGCCGGACCCGGATTCGCCCACCAGGCCCAGCGTCTCGCCCGCCGCGATGCGGAAGGACACGTCGTTGACCGCATGGACGGTGCCGCGCGAGGCCCCGAAGCGATGGACGAGGTTGCGGACTTCCAGCACGGTCATCGCGGCGCACCGGCGAAGTGGCAGGCGGCGCCATGCGTGGCGGAGACGGGGTTGCGCGGCGGCGGGGTCAGGCAGGCAGGCTGCGCGTGCGGGCAGCGGTCGCGGTAGAGGCAGCCGGCCGGAAGGTCGTAGAGGTCGGGCGGGGTCCCGCCCGTCGTCGTGTAGCCCAGCTTCGCGATCCGCCCCGGCAGGCTCGCCACCAGCGCCTGGGTGTAGGGATGGGCGGGCCGGCCGAGCACCTCGGCCACCGGCCCGTCCTCCACGATCCGGCCGGCGAACATCACCGCCACGCGCGCGCAGTATTGCGCGACCACGCCGAGGTCATGCGTGATGACCAGCGCGCCGAGCTTCCGGTCCCGCACCAGGTCGCGCAGCGTGTCCAGCACCTGCGCCTGCACCGTCACGTCGAGCCCGGTGGTCGGTTCGTCCGCGATCACCAGGGCGGGGTCGTTGACCAGCGCCATGGCGATCAGCACGCGCTGCGCCATGCCGCCCGACAGCTCATGCGGCCAGGCCTGCATCCGCCGCGCGGGGTCCGGGATGCGGACCGCGGCCAGCACCGCCTCCGCCCGCCGCCGCGCCTCGGCGCGGGACAGCCGCGGCTGGTGGACGCGCTGCATCCGCACCAGCTGGTCCCCCACCCGCTTCAGCGGGTCGAGCGAGGTGAGCGGTGACTGCACGATCATCGTCATCCGCCGCCCGCGCAGGCCCGCCAGCGCCCGCGGGTCGCCGAGCAGGTCGCGGCCCTCGAAGCGGATGCGGCCCTTCGGGATGCGCGCGGGCGCGCGCAGCAGGCCCATGGCGGCCAGCGCGGTGAGCGACTTGCCCGCCCCCGTCTCCCCCACCAGGCCCATGATCTCGCCCGCTTCCACGCGGAAGGACACGCCGTTCAGCGCCTGCGCGACGCGCAGGCGGTTGTCGAGCCCGCGCGCCGCGAACTCCACATGCAGGTCGTCGACCTCCAGCAGGCTCACTTGCCCGTCGCCCGGCGCTTCGGGTCCAGCAGGTCCGACAGCCCGTCGCCCGCCAGGTTCAGCCCCAGCACCATGGCGATCAGCGCGAGGCCCGGGAACAGCGCCACCCACCACTCGCCGGAGATGACGAATTCCGCCCCCTGCCGGATCATCGCGCCCCATTCCGGCGCGGGCGCCTGCACGCCGATGCCGATGAAGGCGAGGGTGGCGGAGATGCGGACCGCCCAGGCCATCCGCAGCGGCAACTGCGCCGTCGCGCCGAGGATGGCGTTGGGCAGGATGTGGACCAGCATCACCCGCCATTCCGGGTTGCCCGCCGCCACCGCCGCGCGGACGAAGGTGGCGCCCCGCAGCGCCAGCACCTCGGCACGGACGATGCGGGCGAAAATCGGGCTGTCCAGGAAGCCGATCACCAGGATGACGTTCAGGAATCCCTGCCCCGTCGCCGCCACCACCGCAAGCGCAAGGATGATGGTGGGGAAGGCGCGCAGCACGTCCAGCACGCGCAGCAGCACCTCGTCCAGCACGCCGCCGCGGTAGCCGGCGACAAGGCCGAGCGGTATGCCGATGGCCGCCATGATCGCCCCGGCCGGCAGCGCGATGCCGAAGGCGTAGCGCGCCCCGTGGATGACGCGGGACAGCACGTCCATCCCGTTGCCGTCGCTGCCCAGCAGGAAGCGCGGCCCCGGCGGGCGCAGCGTCTCGAACGGGAAGCTCTGCGTCGGCGGCAGCGGCGCGATGACATCCGCAAGGACCGCCAGCACCCCGAAGGCCAGCACGATGGCGAAGCCCACCGCGAAGGTCGGGCTGCGCCGCGCAACGCCGATGACGCCTGCCGCCATCAGCGCAGCCCCGCCCGCGGTTCCAGCAGCAGCACCACCAGGTCCACCACCAGGAACACCACGACGGACGCGAGCGCCAGCACCAGCACATAGCCCTGCACCGCCGCGAAATCGCCGAGCAGGATGGCGTTCAGCCCCCAATGGCCGAGCCCGCCCCAGGAGAAGACGAATTCGATCAGGCTGGCCGCCGCGAGCAGCGAGGTGAATTCCGACCCCACGAAGGTGATGACCGGCACCAGCGCCGCCCGCAGCGCGATCCGCCGCACCACGCGCGGCGGGAAGCCGCAGGCGCGGGCGTAGCGGATGTAGTCCGCGCCCATCACCTCGATCGCGATGGCGCGCGTGTGCTTCACGATCGGCGCGGTGGCCACGATGGTGAAGCAGCCGACCGGCAGCACCAGCTGCGCCGCGGCCGACCGCGCGGCCTCCCATTCCCCGGCGATCAGGCTGTCGACCAGCACCGACCCGGTCACCACCGGCGGCGCCGCGACCATCATCGAGATCCGCCCCATCGGCGCCGGGGCCCAGCCCAGCAGGTAGAAGAAGACGAAGATCGCCATCAGCCCCAGCCAGTAGGTCGGGATGGAGAAGCCGAACAGCGACCCGAAGCGGCTGGCCTGGTCGAACCATCCGTTCGGCCGCTGCGCGGCGTGCAGGCCGAGCGGCACGCCGACCAGCGCGCCGAGCCCGACCGACAGCCCGACGAGTTCGAGCGTGGCCGGGAACAGCTGCGCGATCTCATGCGCGACCGGCGCGTTGCCCTGCCAGGACCGTCCGAGGTCGCCCTGCACCAGCCGGCCGAGATAGGCCCAGAACTGCGCCAGCAGCGGCTGGTCCAGCAGCAGCTCCGCCCGCACGCGCGCCAGCATCGCCGCATCCGCCATCGGCCCCGCCAGCATCGCCACCGGGTCCTGGTCGCCGACGCGCACCAGCATGAAGGTGACGAACAGGATGCCGAGCACCACGGGCAGCGCCACCACCAGGCGCCGCAGGAGGAAGCGGAGGACGGTCACCGGCGGCAGGCAAGGTCCTTCCAGACCAGCCGGTTGTGCGGGCGCCACATGAAGCCTTCCATGCAGGCCGCGAAGACCTCGTGCGTGCCGGGCAGGAAGGTCTCGACGAAGGTCGCGCTCTCGGCCTGCACGCGCTGCGCCTGGGCCACCATCTCCAGCCAGCGCGCGTCGTCGCGTTCCACGACGGACCCGTCGATCAGCCGGTCCAGCTCCTCGTTGGCGTTGCCGTTCACGTTCGACCCGCCGCGCGAATGGGCGGTGAGGAACATGTTGTAGGACGGGTCCGGCACGAAGGAGGAGGTGAGGTGCGTCAGGAAGGGCAGCGACCAGACATTGATGGCGCGCCGCGCCGTCATCTCGGTCGCCGGGATGCGACGGGGCGTCACGCGGATGCCGGCGCGCGCCAGGCTCGCCTGCATCTGCAGGGCCAGCGGCTCCTCCCACCACCAGTTGGTGCTGTATTCCAGCGTGACGTCGAGCCCGCTCGGGTGCCCCGCTTCCGCCAGCAGCGCCTTCGCGCGGTCGTAGTCCGTCTCGTAGGCATAGGCGTCGATCGCGCCGGGGATGGGCGGGTTCAGCATGGACCGGCTGCGGGTGCCTAGGCCGAGGAACACCGCTTCCCCGATCGCGCGGTAGTCGGTGGCATAGGCGACGGCCTGGCGGACGCGGACATCGTCGAAGGGGGCGATGCGGGGGTTCATCCGCACCGTCGCGCTGCCGGGCGCGGCCACGCTCTCGACCCGCACGTTGCGGTCGCGGCGGAGGTCGGCGATCTGCTGGAGCGGCAGCTGTTCGGCGTATTGCACCTGCCCCGTCCGCACCAGCGCGACCCGCGTGGCGGGCGACGGCACCTCGCGCCAGATGATGCGCGTGTGGAAGGGGCGTTCGAAGACGTAGTTGGGATTGGCGACGAAGACCGCCTGCTGCCCCGCCTGCACGGACTGGACGTGGTACGGCCCGAAGCCGGCCGTGTTCGCCGCTAGCCAGCGTGCCGCGAAGGGGTCCTCCGCCGTCGCATGCCTCCGCGCCTCGGTGCTGTCGAACAGCGCGGGCAGGTGCAGCGTCAGCAGGCCGAGGAAGATGCGGTTCGCCTCGCGCAGGCGGAAGCGGACCTCGTGGCGGGAGACCGCCTCCACTCCCTCGATCAGCGCGACGTTGCGCATGAACAGGCCGGTGCGGCGCTGGCTCTCGGACTTGCGGAAGGTCCAGACCACGTCCTCGGCCGTCAGCTCGTTGCCGAAGAGGCTGCGGACGCCCTGGCGGATGCGGAAGACGTACTCCTTGCCGTCGGGCGAGACGGTCCAGCTTTCCGCGAAATGCGGCTCCACCCGGCCGGGGTCGATCTCCACCCGCCCGCCCTCGCCGCGGCGGGTCGCGTAGCGCGTCAGCCCCTCATAGACGTTCACCGACGCCTCGATCTGGCCGGGCACCCAGATGTCCGGGTCGAAGCCGCGCGGGGTCGTGGTCATCGCCATGACCATCGTCCGCTCCTGCGCGGAGGCGAGGCCCGGCGCGACGCCGGCAACCAGGCTGGCGGCGAGGGCGAGGACGAGGCGTCGGACGGTGCGTGTCATGGAGGCTCCCCGGCGTTCCGCGGCGCCCGGCGGCGCCGCCCGCGTCTTACCCGAGGGTAGACAGGGGCGCTCCGTCGCGTCAACGCCGGGTGTGTTGACTCCTGCGGCGCCGCGCCATGATCGTGGGTCATCCCCGACCCCAGCCGCCGATGGGAACGCATGCCCGAATTCGCACGTCGCGGCGCCGCCCGCTCCATCCTCATCTCGGACGGCATCCGCGCCGCCGCGGGACGCACGCCGGGAAAGACGGCGCTGCGGGAGAGCGGCCGCGCGCTGACCTACGCGCAGCTTGCGCGCCGCATCTCCCGCGTGGCGAACCTGGTCCATGCCGGGCTCGGGCTGCGGCACGGCGAACGCTGCGCGGTGCTGTCCGCCAACTGCCTCGAATACCTCGAGATCGTCTGCGGCATGGCGGAAGCCGGGGTCGCCGCCGCCACCATCGGGCCCACCGCCTCCGCGCCCGAGATCCGCTTCATCTGCGAGGACAGCGGCGCGCGCGCCATCTTCGTCTCCGCCGCGCTGGAGGAGGCCGCCCGCGCGGCAGCGCCGCCCACGGTGGAACGCTTCGTCGTCATCGGCCGCGACTACGAGGCGCTGCTGGACCGCGCGGCGGAGGCGCCCTGCGAGGTGGAGGTGACGGAGCGCGACATCTTCTCCGTCCCCTACACCAGCGGCGCCACCGGCCGGCCCAAGGGCGTGCAGCTGTCCCACCGCGGGCGCGTGCTGTCGGCCTTCGCGATGGCGTCGGAACATGGCTGCTATTCCGCCGAGGACCGGGCGGTGGCGACCACGCCGATGTTCCATGGCGCGGGGTTCCTCATGGCGCTGACGCCCGTCTTCTTCGGCGGCTTCTGCGAATTGCTGCCCCGCTTCGACGTGGAATCGCTGATGGGCCGCATCACCGAGACGGGCGCGACCAGCGCCTACATCGTGCCCACCCATTTCAACGCCCTGTTCGCGCTGCCCGAATCGAAGCGCGCGCAATGGGACGTGCGCCACATGAAGGCGGCCATCAGCGGCACCGCGCCGCTGGCCCAGGCGCTGAAGGAACGCATCGTCGGCTATTTCGGCGAGGGCCGGCTCTACGAACGCTACGGCACGACCGAGACCTCGATCGCCACCTCGCTCCGCCCCGCCGACCAGCTGCGCAAGATCGCCTGCGTCGGCCTGCCCTATCCCGCGACCCAGCTCGCGGTGCTGGGCGAGGATGGGCGGGAGCTGGGGCCGGAGGAAGTAGGGGAGCTCGCCGTCCTCTCGCCCTACATGTTCTCCGGCTACCTCAACCTGCCCGAGGCCACTGCCAGGGCCTCGCGCGGCGAGTGGTTCGTCACCGGCGACCTCGCCCGGCGCGATGAGGAGGGCTACGTCTACCTGGTGGACCGCAAGAACGACATGGTCATCACCGGCGGGGAGAACGTCTACCCGCGCGAGGTCGAGGAGGTGCTGGCGGCCCATTCCGCGGTGGCCGAATGCGGCGTCACCGGCGCGCCGCATCCCTACTGGGGCGAGGCGGTGACGGCCTTCGTCGTTCTGCGCCCGGGGATGAACGCCACCGCCGAGGAGCTGCTTGAGCTCTGCCGCCAGCGCCTCTCGCGCTACAAGGTGCCGAAGGACCTGCGCTTCGTGCCGGCATTGCCGCGCAACTCCATGGGCAAGGTGCTGCGCCGCGAACTGCGGGAGGGGCTGCGCCGCGAAGCGCCGGGGTGAAAGCCGTTGCGCGGCGGCGGAGGCTGCCCGAAACTCCCCGCAACGACAGGGAGACGACGATGCATCCGCGCCCGACCCGCCGAAGCCTGCTTGCCGCCGCGGCGCTGCTGCCGCTGCCCGCCCTCGCGCAGACCGCGGCCTTTCCCGAACGGCCCATCCGCCTGGTCGTGCCCTTCCCGCCGGGCGGCGGCACGGACACGCAGGCCCGCGCCTTCGCCGATGCGCTGTCGCGCGAACTGCCGCAACGGGTCGTCGTGGACAACCGGGCCGGCGCGGGCGGCAACATCGGCGTGGACGCCGCCGCGCGGTCTCCGGCCGATGGCTACACGCTGCTCGCGACCGGGCCCAACATCATCAACACCCGCTACCTGATCCGCGACACGCCCTTCCGCTGGGAACGGGACTTCGAGCCGCTCGGCCTCATGTTCGCCTCGCCCAACGTGCTGGTCGTGCATCCCTCGCTGCCCGTGCGCAGCGTGCCGGAATTCATCGCGCATCTGCGCGCCAATCCCGGCCGGCTCAACTTCGCCTCGGCCGGCGCGGGCGGGTCGATCCACCTGTCGGGCGAGCTGTTCATGCGCATGACGGGGACGGAGATGGTGCACGTCCCCTATCGCGGCGACGCGCTGGCGCGGACGGACCTGACCAACGGCGCGGTGCAGGTGATGTTCAACACCATCGCGACCTCGGTCGAGCCGATCCGCGCCGGCCACTGGCGCGGCCTCGCCGTCACCGGCGACACGCGCGCGCCGAGCCTGCCGGAACTGCCGACGGTCGCGGAAGCCGGCGTGCCCGGCTATTCGGTGCTGAGCTGGATGGGCTTGTTCACGCCGAAAGGCACGCCGCCCGCCGCCATCGCGCGCATCCGCCAGGCCTTCGACGCCGTCTTCGCCAGCGCGCAGAACCGCGCGGAGTTCGAGCGCCTGGCGATCGACATCACCCCCTCCTCCGCCGCGCAGCACCTGGCCTTCATGCAGGCGGAGGAACGCAAGTGGGAACCCATCCTGTCCCGCTTCGAGCCGCAATAGCCGCCATGCACCACCTGCGGATCGCCGCGGAGAACTGCCGCTTCCTGCCGCCCGACCGCGTCACCGACGACACCTCCGTCCTGACGCTGAAGGCCCTGGTGTTCGAGCCGCTGCTGCGCTGGCGCGACGGCACGGTGCTGCCCGGCCTGCTGGCCGGGTGGGAGGCATCGGAAGGCGGGCGGCGCTGGCGCTTCCGCATCCGCCCGGGCGCCGCCTTCCATGACGGCGTGCCCTGCACGGCGGACCATGTGCTCGGCACGATCGGGCGCATCCTCGAATCGGTCGACAGCTTCGGGATGCGCTGGGCCTATGCGCGCTACTTCGCGCAAACGCGGCTGTCGGCGCCGGCGCCGGACATCCTGATGGTCGAGAACCCGACGCCCTTCGCCGACCTTCCCGATATCCTCACGGAATTCTTTGCGGTACGGGAGGATGCGGCCGGCGCGCCGGTGCTGGGCACCGGCCCCTATCGCGTTGCGGCCCACGCCCCGGGCGGCCCCGCGGTGCTGGAACGGCTGCGCGGCACGGGGCCGGACCGGATCACCTTCGCCGCCATCGCCGGTGCGGAGGCCCGGCTGGACGCGCTGCGCGAAGGCTACGCCGATGCGGCGATGAACCTCGAAAGGCTGGAAGCCGGGCCGGATTTCGCGGCGCCGCTGGCCTGGGGACGCTCGGTCAACACGCTGTCCGTGATGTTCTACCTCAACTGCCGCGAGGGCGCCTTCGCCCACCCCGCGGCGCGGCGCGCCGTGAACCATGCGGTGGACCGCCGGGCCATCATCGACCGCCTGTTCCACGGGCTGGGCGTGGAGGCCAGCACGGTGGTCAGCCCGCTGCATCTCGGCATGCGCGCCGCGCCGCCGGCCCCCATCCCGCACGACCCCGACCTGGCGCGGCGGCTGTTCGACGCGGCCGGCATCGGCGGCCCCCTGCACCTGCGCACGCCCCTGACCATGCCGGAGAAGGCGCGGGAGGTCAGCGAGGCGGTGGCGCAGGACCTCGCGCGCATCGGCATCGCGACGCGGATCGAGGTGCAGCCGGACCGCCCCGAATATGCGCGGGAGGTCGGGCGCAAGCGGATCGGCGACATGGCGATCTTCGACAGCACGCCGCATGGCACCTTCCGCGTGCTGAACGACAAGATCTCCTCCGCCGTGCAGGGCCCCTGGTGGCAGGGCCATGACGACCCGGTGCTGGAGCCGCTGATCGAGGCGGCGAACCGCGCGACGGGGGATGCGGAGCGCGAGGCGGCCTATGCCGCCTGCCTGCACCGGCTGAACGCCAACCCGCCCTGGCTCTACCTGTTCCACCCGGTGGAGGTCTTCGCCAGCCGCCCCGGCACGGCGCCGCTGCGCCTTGACGGCACCGGGGCGCTGCACCTGGCCTAGGACGCGCCGTCAGCGGCGCCGCCCGGGCAGCCGCATCCAGAGGCCGAGCGCACGCTGCAGCGCCCGGTCGAGCAGGGACAGCACCTCACCCTGCTGCGCCTGCCGCGCCTCGATCCGGGCGAGAGCGGCCTGCATCCCGGCGATGCCCGGGACCTCCGGCGGCACCGGCGCGGCCGGCGGCGCAGGGGGCGGTTCCGGCGGCGGCGCGGGGGGCGGCGGGACGAGGAGGGTGTGGCGGTTCGCGACCGGGCCGAAATCCGGCCACTGCGTCAGCCGCGGCCGTGGGTCCGGCTCGTCGATGCGGAAGTCCGGCCATTCCGGGTGGTCGGGCCAGTTGCGGACCGCGAAGGGCGCGGTCTTCAGCGCGAACAGGATCACGCGGTCCTGCGTCAGATGCGCGTGGCGCGGGAAATGCGATTCCAGCACCGTGTCGAAGCCCGCATCGTGCAGCATGTTCAGCAGCGACGGCAGCGTCGGGATGAAGGAGTGGTCGTTCATGTGCGACGCCCAGAGCGCCTTGGCGCGCCGCTCCTCCGTCGTGTCCGCCGGGTGCTCCCGGATGGAGTAGCCCTCGTAGCTCCGCCCGCCGGAGGAGAAGCGTTCCGTCGCCTCGAAGGCGACATGCGTGTCGAGCACGAGGAGGCGGCGGGTCGTGCGGTGCATGGCGCGCAGGAAGGGCAGCAGGTCCGGCGCGTCGAAATGGTAGAACAGCCCGCAGCACAGCACGGCGTCGAAGCCGCCGTCGCGCAGTTCCGGCAGGTCCAGCTCGTCGAGCCGCGTGGCATCGCCCTTCACGAAGCGCAGCCGGTCGAGGCCCAGCATCTCCTTCGCGAAATTCGCCTTGGCCAGGCTGTCGTCGCGCACCTCGACGCCGACGGAATGGCAGCCGTACAGCGCCGCCTCCACCGCGAGCAGCCCTTCGAGGCAGCCGAGGTCCAGCACGCGGTGGCGCGACATGTCCGGCCCGACCAGGTCATGGATGGCGCGGATGATCTTCGCGGTCCGCGGATGGATGCCGTGCCAGTCGAAATCCGTCGTGTAGACGCCGTGGCCGAGATGGATGTCATGCGCGGTCCAGGGCCCATGCGCGGCGACGATCTCCGCCTTCCGCCGCGCGATCTCCGCGGCGCTTCGCCCCTGGACTTCCGACATGTCCCAACCTTCTCCCGATCTTGCCGGCGACGGTAGGCGGGCACCATGCGGCGCACCATCCACCGGAGCCCGGACGCCACGCAGGATCACGGAAGCGTGAGAGATTGCGGATGGCCGTATTTGCGAATGCGTCGCATCTGCGATATCTCTGGCCGCCCTACAGGGAGAGCACGACCATGGCGACTCGCGGCCTGCCCCTCTGGCCCTGGACCACCTGCGAGACCGATGCCCTGCCCGCGGCCGAGCGGCTGCTGGTCGATGCCGCGCGGCTCTGGGCGGCCGAGGCACGGCGGGGGGTGCCGCCGGAACCGGCACTGCGCCGGCTGCTCGCCGCCGAATCGGCCGGGGCCGCCGCGGCGCCGCTCGATGCCCTGATGCGCGCGGTCGCCGCGCCCGGCCTGCGGCTCGGCTGCCCGCTCTGCCCGAACATCGCCGGCGACGAGGCGGCGCTGCTGCTGGTCGCCGCCCTTGCCCAGCGCGGCCCCCGGCGCGAGGCGCTGGCCTGCCTGGTCGCGCGCCTGCCCGGCGCGGGCGCCTATGCCGCGATGGGTGCGGCCATCGCGATGGGCTGCGCCTTCCGCGCCGCCGGGCTGCGCTTCGCCGATCCCTGGCAGGAGGGGGGCTGAGGGCAGGCCGCGGCTATCGCCGCGCCTGCCCGCCCGCCACGTCCAGCATCGCCCGTGCGAAGGACTCCGGCGCTTCCTGCGGCAGGTTGTGCCCGGCGCCGGGCACCAGGCGATATTCATACGGGCCGCCGAAGCGCCCGCGATCCGCCGCGCCGGCCGGAGGGCTCACCCCGTCATCCGCGCCGTCGAGATGGATCGTCGGCACGCCGATGGCGGGCAGCCGCGCCAGTTCCCGCTCCACCACCTCCGCCGCCGGGTCGCCGGCGACCAGGGCGTAGCGGTGCCGGTAGGAATGCACCACCACCTCGACGAAGTCCGGGTTGTCGAAGGCGGCGGCGCTGCGGGCGAAGGTCGCCTCGTCGAAGGCCCATGTCGGCGACCAGAGCCGCCAGAGCAGCCGGCAGAACTCCCGCCGGTTGCGCGCCAGCCCGGCGTGGCCGCGTTCGCCGTGGAGGTAGTACTGGTACCAGTGCCGCCATTCACGCTCCGGCGCCTGCGGTTCGGCGGAACGGGCGATGTCCTGGATGTTCCAGCCATTCACCGTGACCAGGCCGCGCACCCGCCCCGGCCAGAGCGCGGCGCAGATGCAGGCCGCCCGCCCGCCCCAGTCATATCCGCCCAGGACCGCCCCGGCGATGCCGAGTGCATCGAGCAGCGCCAGCAGGTCCTGCGCCAGCACCGCCTGCTGGCCGGACCGCGGCGTCATGCCGGACAGGAAGCGCGTCGGCCCGAAGCCGCGCAGATGCGGCACCACCACGCGCGCACCCGCCGCCGCCAGGCGGGGAGCGACCTCGGCATAGGCGTGGATGTCGTAGGGGAAGCCGTGCAGCAGCACGGCGGGCCAGCCATCCGGCGGCCCGTATTCCGCGAAGGCGACGCGCAGCACCCCCGCCTCCACCTCGCGGAGGCGGGGCGTGGCTACCACCGGCGAACCGGCCCGCAATCCAGGTGGACGAAGCCGTCGCGGCGGTAGAGCCCGACGCCGCCGAGTTGCAGGTCCGCCGCCGTGCGCGCAAGCCCGATGCCCACCCGGCCCGGCAGCCGGCAATCCGCCGCCATGCCCGACATGTGGAGCGACACGGTGGAGACGCGGCGGCTCTGGTTCGCGCGGGCCGCATTCGTCTCCGGCGTGCGGTAGCCGCTGACCACCTCGTAGAATTCGTCGCTGTCGAGGCTGCGGGCCACCGTGCTCATCACGTCGAACAGCCGCGGGTCCATCGGCGTCGTCTCCGCCGCCGAGAGGTCGCGGAAGACGTAGTCCAGCTCCCGCAGCGCCTCGCGCTCGTAGCGGCCGTCGCGCCAGTAGACGCCGGAGAAGGTGTCGTTGGTCACCTGCCGGCGCACCCGCAGCACGCGCGGCATGCCGCCCTGCGCCAGGGCGGGCGAGGCCGCAGCCGCGCCAAGGCCCAGCGCCGCCGCGAACAGCCCGCGCCGCGGCAGCACCGCTTCGCCCCCCGGGCCGCAGCAGGGGCAGACCGTCCCGTGGCCGAACCGCCCCGCCATCACGCGCGCCCCGCCAGGGCGGCCACCTGCTGCGGCCGCGGCGCCGCCATGACGCGGGCATAGGCGGCATCGAGGTCGTAGACATCCGGCCGGATCCGCACCCGCGCGCCCTCCACCACCACGGTGCGATAGGCAAGCGTCACAGGCAGCTGTCGCCGCAGCGCGACCGCGCTGGTGGTGCGCGCGTCGAGCGCGCGCTGCGCCCGCGCCACATCCCACCCTGCCGTGCCGTCCAGCAGCACCGCCATAAGGTCGTTCGGCCTCTCGAGCCGGATGCAGCCGGAGGAGAAGGCGCGGTCGGGCCGGCGGAACAGGTGGCGGTCGGGCGTGTCGTGCATGAAGATGTCGTCGTTGTTCGGCATGATGAACTTGATGCGGCCGAGCGCATTGGCGTCGCCCGCATCCTGGCGGATGAAATAGGGGAAACGCTGCGGGTTCACCGACGACCAGTCGATGGTGCGGGGGTCGATCTCCTGCCGCTGGCCATCGACCATCCCGAAGACCCGGAAGCCCTTCTCCATCATGGATTGCGGGTCGCGGCGGAAGCGCGGCAGCAGGTCCTCGCGCGCGTTGCGTTCGGGCACGCCCCAGGGCGGGTTGAACTGGATCGCCGTCATCCGCACGCGCAGCATCGGCGTGGCGCGGTCGCGCCGGCCGACGATGACGGCCATCGACAGCAGCTCGCGCCCCTCCTCCAGGACCGAGAGCCGGTAGTCGGGGATGTTCACCTCGATCCGCCGCTCCGCCGGCTCCGCCGCCGCGCCCCGCCGCATGTCGAGCGCGACGCGCAGCTGGTCCACCCGCGCCTGGAGCGGCCGGTTCAACAGGCCGAGCGAGATGCGCCCGACGCGGCCATCCGCCTCCAGCCCGTTCTGGGCCTGCCACCGCTTCACGGCGGCTTCGAGCGGCGCGTCGTACAGCGCGCCGCCATTCGGCGCCGCGGCCAGCGCCGCATCCTCCACCGCGAGCCGCGCGCGCAGAGCGGGCACGCGCAGCGCATCCGTGCTGCCCGGCTCGATCGTCGCCTCGCCGGGGATCGGGGCGAAGCCGCGCCGGGCGATGGCCCTCTGCCGCGCCAGCTCCGCCTTCAGCGCCGCCGCGCCTTCAGGCAGGGCCGCCGCGCGGTCGATCACCGCCGCCGGGTCGGGCGCATTCGCCAGCTCCGCCAGCCACCGGTCGAGCCCGGCCGCCGCGGCATCCCGCCGCAGGTCCGGCCGCCCCGGCATCTCCCGCACCCGCCCCAGCAGCAGGTCGCCGAGCGCGAGCTGCGCCGAGCGGTGCAGCGCCGCCCGCCACCCCGCCGCATCGGCCGCGGCAAGCGATGCGTCGGGGATGGCGTAGTGGCGGGGGTCGAGCCCGTCCTCGTCGATCCGCTTCAGGCGTTCCACCAGGCGCAGCAGGGCCGAGACCGGATCGGCGGGCGGGGCGGGCGGCTGGGGGGCGGGCAGCGAGACCGGCGCCATCTGCGCCGCCGCGGGGCCGGCAGCGAGGGCGAGGGCTGCGGCGATCAGGGGACGTCGGGCCGTGCGCATGGACGCTGCAATAGCCGATGCGGCGCGGGCCACGCAAACGCCGCGGCAACCCCCGCCCGGCAGCGCAGCCCCGCGCCGCAGCCGGGTGCCTGAGCGCGCCACCTGGTCTAGCCTGCCCGGCCATGACACAGATCCGCTCCTTCGACGACCTCTCCCCCGGCCAGGAATTCGACCTAGGCCGCTTCGCCCTGCCCCGGCAGGAAGTGCTGGACTTCGCCGCCCGCTACGACGCACAGCCCTTCCACCTCGACGAGGAGGCAGCGCGGGACTCCGTGTTCGGCGAGCTGGTCGCGAGCGGCCTGCACACGCTTTCGGCGGCCTTCGGCCACATGGTCCGCAGCGGGCTCATCGCCCGGGTCAGCATGGGGGGCAACGCCATCGACCTGAAATGGCCCGCGCCGCTCCGCCCCGACGAGGAGGTGGCGATGCGCGTGGTGGTGGAGGAGCTCCGGACCTCGAAGTCGAAGCCCCATCTCGGCATCGCCAGGCTGCGCTACCTGGTCGCGCGCGTGGCGGATGGCACGGTGGTGCTGGACGCGCTCTGCACGCATTTCATGCGGCGTTGAGCCCTGAAATGCGAAACGGCGCGGGGGTTGCCCCCCGCGCCGTCCGCATCCCCCCGGTCCCGAAGGATCAGGCGGACTTCTTCATGATCTCGTCGGCGACGTTGCGCGGCACGGGATCGTAGTGGTGGAACTGCATCGAGAAGCTCGCGCGGCCCTTGGTCATGCCGCGGAGGTTCGAGATGTAGCCGAACATCTCCTTCAGCGGCACATGCGCCCGGACGATGACCGAGGTGCCGGCCATGTCCTGGCTCTGGATCACGCCGCGGCGGCGGTTCAGGTCGCCGACGACGTCGCCGACATGGTCCTGCGGCGTGGTCACCTCCACGTCCATGATCGGCTCCAGGATCACCGGGCCGGCCTTCTTCATGCCTTCGCGGAAGCAGGCCTTGGCCGCGATCTCGAAGGCGAGGGCCGAGCTGTCGACGTCGTGGTACTTGCCGTCGACCAGCGAGTACTTGAAGTCCACCGTCGGGAAGCCGGCGAGCACGCCGGTGTCGGCCTGCATCTTGATGCCCTTCTCGACCGCCGGGATGTACTCCTTCGGGACCGAGCCGCCGACGACGCCGTTGTGGAACTCGATGCCCTCGTTCCGCTCCTTCGGCTCGAAGGTGATCTTCACCTCGGCGTACTGGCCCGAGCCGCCCGACTGCTTCTTGTGGGTGTAGGTCTCGGTGTGCGCCTTGGTGATCGTCTCGCGGTAGGCCACCTGCGGCGCGCCGATGTTGGCGTCCACGCCGTATTCGCGCTTCAGGCGGTCGATGATGATCTCGAGGTGCAGCTCGCCCATGCCGGAGAGGATGGTCTGGCCGCTCTCCTGGTCCGTGCGGAGCCGCAGGCTCGGGTCCTCGCCGGCCAGCTTCTGCAGGCCGAGCGTCATCTTCTCGACGCCTTCCTTGGTCTTCGGCTCGACCGAGATGTCGATCACCGGCACCGGGAAGGCCATGCGCTCGAGCACCACCGGATCCTCGGCCGCGGCGAGGGTGTCACCCGTGCCGGTGTCCTTCAGACCGACGAAGGCGGCGATGTCGCCGGCGAAGACCTCCTTGATCTCCTCGCGCTTGTCGGCGTGCATCTGGAACATGCGGCCGATGCGCTCGCGCTGGCCCTTCGTGGTGTTCATCACCATGTCGCCCTGGCGCAGGACGCCGCGGTAGACGCGCACGAAGGTCAGGTTGCCGTACTTGTCGTTGATGATCTTGAAGGCGAGGCCGGCGAAGGGCGCGCTCTCGTCGGCCGGGATCACGCGGCGCTCGGCCGTCTCGTCCTGGCCTTCCTCCGGCGCCACCTTGATGCCGGGGATGTCCACCGGGCTCGGCAGGTAGTCCACCACCGCGTCGAGCAGCGGCTGCACGCCCTTGTTCTTGAAGGAGGAGCCGCAGACCACCGGGCGGAACTCGCCGGAGATCGTGCCCTTCTTGATGCACTTCTTCAGGGTCTCGACCGAGACGTCGCCCTTGTCGAAGTATTCCTCCATCGCCGCCTCGTCCACGCCGACGACGGCGTCGAGCAGCTTCTGGCGGTACTCGGCGGCCTGGTCCGCGAGGTCGGCCGGGATCGGCGCCTCGTGGTACTTCGCGCCCAGCTCGTCGCCTTCCCAGATGAGGGCCTTCATCTCGACCAGGTCGACGATGCCCTTCAGCGAGTCCTCGATGCCGATCGGAAGCTGCAGGGCCACCCAGTTGATGCCGAGCTTCTCGGTCAGCGTCGCCGCCGCGCGGAAGAAGTCGGCGCCGGTGCGGTCCAGCTTGTTGATGTAGATGATGCGCGGGACGTTGTAGCGGTCCGCCAGGCGCCAGTTCGTCTCGGACTGCGGCTGCACGCCGGCCACGCCCTCGATCACGAACACCGCGCCGTCGAGAACGCGGAGGCTGCGGTTCACCTCGATGTTGAAGTCGATGTGGCCGGGGGTGTCGATGACGTTGATCCGGTGGTCCTTCCACACGGCGGTCACGGCGGCGGAGGTGATGGTGATCCCCCGCTCGCGCTCCTGCTCCATGTAGTCGGTCGTGGTGTTGCCGTCATGCACCTCGCCGATGCGGTGCGACTTGCCCGTGTAGTACAGGATCCGCTCGGTCGTCGTGGTCTTGCCGGCGTCGATATGCGCCGTGATGCCGATGTTGCGAATTCGATCGAGCGGGGTGCGCGCCACGATGGGCCTCCATAGACGAATGCGGGCGTGGCCACGGGCCTGATCGCCCGTACCGCCCGCCCGTAGGTTCCGAATCACGCTTAGGTCGCGGGCGGCAGATGCCCTCTCCCGGCCGGATTTGCAAGCTCTGATGCAGCCCGGCCCCGCATGGTGGGGCTGCGTCCGGCGCGGGCGGGGCGGGCGGATACCATTTCTTACGATGCGCCGCCCCTCGCCCCCGCCCCGCCCGTGCTAGTCTCCACCCCATGACCGACCGAAGCCGCGTCGCGGCCATCCGCTTCGGCCTCGGGCCGCGCCTTGGCGAGGCGTTGCCGGCCGACCCCCTGCCCTGGCTCGAAGCCCAGATCGCGCGCCCCGCCCCCCCGCCCGCCGGCCCGACCGTGCAGGAGGCGCTGCGCCTGCGGGCGGAACAGCTGGCCATGCGCACCGTCGCGACGGCGGAAGCCCCCCCCGGCATGGCAACCGCGGCACCCCCCAACCGCGGCCCGCTGACCGAGATGATGCGCGCCGAGAACCTGGCCTGGGCGCAGCGCCGGCTGACCGCCGAACAGCCCTTCCGGGAAAGGCTGGTCGACTTCTGGATGAACCATTTCACGGTCAGCCGCCGGTCCGGCAACGCCGCGCCGCTGGTCGGCGCGATGGAACGCGACGCCATCCGCCCCCACCTGACCGGCCGCTTCGTCGACATGCTCCTGGCCGCGACCCGCCACCCGGCGATGCTGCTCTACCTCGACAACCACGTCTCGGTCGGGCCCGGCAGCCGCTTCGGCCAGCGCGCCCGCCGCGGCCTGAACGAGAACCTGGCGCGGGAGGTGCTGGAACTGCACACCCTTTCCCCCGCCGGCGGCTACACCCAGGGCGACGTGACCGAATTCGCCAAGGTCCTCACCGGGCTCAGCGTGGACCTCAACACAGAGCCCTTCGACTTCGTCTGGCGGGCGGAGCGGCACGAGCCGGGCGACAAGACCGTCCTCGGCCGCCGCGTCGAGGAGGGGGAGGAGGGCGTGGTCGCCGCGCTGCGGATGCTCGGCACCCACCCCGCCACCTGGCGCCACCTGGCCGTGAAGCTCGCCCGGCATTTCGTGGCCGACGACCCGCCGCCCGAGGCGGTGCGGGCCCTGGCCGAGGTGCTGCGCCGGACGGAAGGCGACCTCGGCGCCACGTACCGCGTGCTGGTCGGCCTGCCGGGCGCCTGGACGCCGCTGGCGAAGTTCCGCACGCCGATGGACTTCGCCATTGCCGCCGTGCGCGCGACCGGGGCAGTGGAACGGCCCGAACTCGTCCTGTCGGGCATGATCGCGCTGGGCCAGCCGCTCTGGACCGCGCCGCAGCCGAATGGCTGGTCCGACCGCGCCGGGGACTGGGCGGGGCCGGAGGCGCTGATGCGCCGGGTGGACTGGGCCTACACCCTGTCCGGCCGCGTCGCGCGCCCCGACATCGCGGCGGTGACGGAAGCCGCGCTCGGCCCCTTCGCCCGGGCCGAGACGGTGGCCACCATGCGGGGCGCGGGGTCGGTGCGCGATGCGCTGACCGTCCTGTTCTCCAGCCCCGAATTCATGCACCGCTGAAGGGGCGCGCGACCATGGCCCACACCTCCTTCTCCCCCACCCGCCGCGGGCTGCTGCTCGGCCTCGGCGCCAGCCTGGTCATCGGCCGCACCCGCGCCGCCTTCGCCCAGCTTCCCGGCGAGCGCCGGCTGGTGGTGGTGATCCTGCGCGGCGCGATGGACGGGCTGCATGTGGTGCAGCCCTATGGCGACCCGGATTTCGCCGCGCTCCGCGGCCCGCTGGCAATGCCCGAGCCGGGGGCGGAAGGCGGCACGCTCGACCTCGGCGGCCGCTACGGGCTGCACCCGGCCTTCGCCGGCCTGCACGCCCTGTACCGGGATGGTGAGGCGCTGCTGCTGCACGCGGTGGCCGGCCCTTACCGCAGCCGGTCGCATTTCGAGGCGCAGGACCTGCTGGAGGGCGGCGCGGAAGGCCGCCTGACCAGCGGGTGGCTCAACCGCGCCATCCAGGCCCTGCCCAACCCGCCCGAGGCGCGGGCCGGCATCGCCATCGGCACCGGCGTGCCGTTGCTGCTGCGGGGCACGGCGCCGGTCGGTGCCTATGCGCCGCCAGGGCTGGACCGCCCCTCGGCGGAACTGATGCACCGCATCGCGGCGCTCCAGGCGGAGGAGCCGCGGCTGGCGCGGAGCTTCGCCGAGGGGATGCGGTCCCGCGGCTTCACCATGGCCACCCTCGGCCAGCCGGCCAACGACCCGGACCGCGGGGCCTTTCCCCGGCTGGCAGCCGCCGCCGGGCGGCTGCTGGCGGAGCGCGGCGGCCCGCGGGTGGCGGCCCTCGAAATCGGCGGGTGGGACACCCATGCGGCGCAGGCGAACCGCATCCTCGGCCCCGCGCGGGCGCTGGATGCCGGGCTGGTGGAACTGAAGGCCGCGCTGGGCGGGCACTGGGCGCGGACGGTGGTGATGGTCGTCACCGAATTCGGCCGCACGGCGCGGGTGAACGGCAACCAGGGGACGGACCACGGCACTGCCGGGGTCGCCTTCCTGCTGGGCGGCGCGGTGGCCGGCGGCCGGGTGGTGGCGGACTGGCCGGGGCTGGCGCGCGACCGCCTGCTGGAAGGGCGCGACCTGCAGCCGACGGCGGACCTGCGCAGCGCCGCGAAGGGCCTGCTGCGCGACCACCTGCGCCTGCCCGACCGCGCGGTGGCTCAGGCCTTCCCCGGCAGCGACGAGGCGCCGGCGATGCGCGGCCTGCTGCGGGGCTGAGGCCGGCCCCACGCCCGCAAACCGCCCCGCCATCCCCGCGTTGCGCTTCGCGTCCAGCCAGGAGGGTCGCGTGCCGGAACGCTTCGATGTCTACCGCTTCGAGATCGACCGCCCTGGCGAGGCGCCCGAGACGCGCTGGTCCTTCGCGCCCATGCAGGGGGTGCGCTATGCCGGGCGGGACGAGCCGCTGGACGCGAACCCGCTCGGCAACGAGGCGGCCGAGACGGGCCAGTCCGTCCCGGCGGGCCATGTGGAAGCGCCGGAGGGCACCACGATGGCGTCCCTCGATCCCCCGGTGCTCGACATCCCCGGTCGCGGCCGGGTGGACCTGCATGCGGTGATCGGCGCCACGGCGGGCAGCGCGGACGAACTCGGCCACCTGGTCCGCTGGCGGCCGCGCGGCTGACACGCCGGGCTTGCCGGCGCGGCCCGGCGAGTGATGACATGCCCTGCCTGGAAGGAGCCGCCCCGATGTCCAAGGATGCCCCCGCCCCCGTGCCGGCCCAGCCGCTCGACGATGCCGATCTTGCCGCCGCCAGCGGCGGATGGGGCCTCGGCGGCTTCGCCAACCTGGCCGGCAATGCGATGCTGCAGGGCTTCACCTCCGGCGGCACGGGCGGCAGCATCGACCCGACCCTGCTGCAGGGGCTGACCCAGGGAGGCTCGGGCGGGAACACCGCCACCGAACAGCTCACCCAGACCTTGCAGAAGCAGGGCGCGACCTCGGACGCCATCGCCAGCAACATACGTTGACAGGCGGGCGGCCAGGGACCACCGGCCGCGTCAGCAGCGGTTGGGCATCACCCGGTCATCGGGCCCGACCAGCGACACCGCCCAGGGATCGGCCGCGCCCGGGGTGACGTCCACCACCACTGCCCGCGTCTCCCGGTCGCCCGGCACCATCAGGCGGGTCAGGTTCGGCGCCTCGGGCACCGGCCTGTCATGCAGCAGGAAGTGGCTGTCCCCGTGCAGCAGCAGCACCGGGCGGCCGAAGGCCCGCGCCTCCGCGACCAGCACCTCGCGGAAGGCACGGAAGCCGCTGTCCTGGCCGGTCCGGCCGGGGCGGCCGCAACGCTGCACGTAGAACAGGTCCGCCTGGATCGCGAGCACCACCGCCGGCAGGCCTTCGCGGGTGGCGATCGCGAAGGCGTCGCGCAGCCAGGCGGTGTTGGCGGCGTCGCGCTGCTCGAACTCCTCCCGCGCGCCGGGCGGGGGGAAGATCGCCGGGCCCTCCCCGGGCTCGGTCGGGCGGTTGTTGTTGCTGCCGGTGACGTGGAGCGTGGCGAACAGCACGCCGCCCTGGCGCCAGCGCGCATTCTCGACATGGGTGCGGAAGCGCGGGTCCACCCTGCCCTGCCACTCCAGCGGCCGCCGGTCGCCGCCGCCGAGCGGCCGGTCATCGGCGAAGAAGCGGGCCCGCAGCAGGGCGAGCCGCTCCAGCGGGTCGAAGCGGCCGGCGCGGTCCTGCCAGCAATCCGTCCATTCGTTGTCGCCCGGCGTGTAGACCAGCGGGTGGTTCAGCAGGCCGAAGAAGGTGAAGGCGCGCAGCAGCCTGTCGTCCGAGCAGATCTCCGCCCCGCCCTTGGTGTCGCCGAGGAAGATGGTGTGGACGGGACGGGCCGCGTTCACCTCCCGCATCAGCCGCGCCACGCGCGCTTCCTGGTCCGGGCAGTCCTGCGGCATGTCCGGCTGGCAATAGGGCATGTCGCCGAAGGCGGCGAAGCGGAACGGCGCCGGGGCGGACGCCGGGGCAGGCACCTGGGCCAGCGCCGGGCCGGCGGCGACGAGGGCGGCGAGGACGAGGCGGGGCAGGCGCATGGAGCTCTCCCGTGGGGCGGTCCATGCCAGCCTAGCGCGGCGGGGCCGCGCCGGGCATGACCCTTCGGCGGCAGGCGATGCTGGACAACCGGCCCGCGGGGCGCCACATGCCGCGGCCATGCCCGAGGCCCCTCCCCCGCCGCCGGTGCCGGACCTCCGGACCGACGACTTCGACTACGACCTGCCCGAACGCCTGATCGCCCAGGCCCCCGCGCGCCCGCGCGATGCCGCGCGGCTGCTGGTGGTGCGCCCGGACGGGCTGGAGGATCGCGGCGTGGCGGACCTGCCGGCGCTGCTCGACCCGGGCGACGTGCTGGTGGTGAACGACACCCGCGTCATCCCCGCCCGCCTGCATGGCCGCCGCGGCGAGGCGCGGGTCGAGATCATGCTGAACCGGGCGGAAGGCGGCGGGACCTGGCAGGCGCTGGTGCGGAACGCGAAGCGCCTGCGCCCCGGCGACCTGGTGGAGATCGAGGGCGCCCCGGACTGCGCCGCCCGCGTGCTGGAGCGGGAGGAGGGCGGGTCCGTCCTGCTCGACTTCGGGCCCGACCAGGCCGCGCTGGCCGCCGCGCTGGAGACGGCCGGGGAGATCCCCCTGCCCCCCTACATCCACCGGGAAGGCCGCCCCGGCGCCGCGGATGCGGAGGACTACCAGACGGTCTTCGCCCGCCGCCCCGGCGCGGTTGCCGCGCCGACCGCCAGCCTCCACTTCACCGACCGCCTGCTGGCCGCGCTCGATGCCCGCGGCGTGCGACGCGCGGTGGTGACGCTGCATGTCGGCGCCGGGACCTTCCTGCCGGTGCGGGAGGACGACCCCCGCCGCCACATCCTTCACCGCGAGTGGTGCGAGATGCCGGAGGAGGCCGCCGCCACCATCAACGCCGCGCGCGCCGCGGGCCGGCGCGTGGTGGCCGTCGGCACCACCGCGCTCCGCACCACCGAGACGGCAGCGCAGCCGGACGGCACCGTCACGCCCTTCCGCGGCCTCACCGGGCTCTACATCCTGCCGGGCTACCGCTTCCGTGCGGTGGATGCGCTGATGACCAACTTCCACCTGCCGAAGTCGACGCTGCTGATGCTCGTCTCGGCCTTCGCCGGGCAGCGGCGGATGCGCGCGGCCTATGACCATGCCGTGCGTCGCGACTACCGCTTCTTCTCCTACGGCGACGGCAGCCTGCTGTTCCGCGCGGCGGAGGACCTGCCGGCATGACGCTGCACTGGACGCACGCGGGGCAGGACGGCGCCGCCCGCGCCGGCGTGCTGCACACCGCGCATGGCGAGGTGCCGACGCCCGTCTTCATGCCGGTCGGCACCGCGGGCACGGTGAAGGCGATGACGGCGGATGCCGTACGGTCCACCGGCGCGCGCATGGTGCTCGGCAACACCTACCATCTCATGCTCCGCCCGGGGGCGGAGCGCGTGGCACGGCTCGGCGGGCTGCACCGCATGATGGACTGGCACGGCCCCATCCTGACCGACTCCGGCGGCTTCCAGGTGATGAGCCTGGCCGGGCTGCGGAAGCTCGACCCCGATGGCGTGACCTTCCAGTCCCATATCGACGGCAGCCGCCACCGGCTGACGCCGGAGCGCAGCATCGAGATCCAACACCTGCTCGGCGCCGACGTCACGATGTGCTTCGACGAATGCACCCCGCACCCCGCCACCCACGACCAGGCGGCGGAGAGCATGCGGCTGTCGATGCGCTGGGCCGCGCGGTCCCGCGCCGCCTTTGTCCCGCGGGACGGCCACGGGCTGTTCGGCATCGTCCAGGGCAGCACCTATGACGACCTGCGCGCCGAGAGCGTCGCCGCGCTGACCGCCATCGGCTTCGAGGGCTACGCGATCGGCGGCCTCGCGGTGGGCGAGGGACAGGCGGAGATGTTCCGCGTGCTGGACGTCACCGCGCCGCTGCTGCCGCGGGGGGCGCCGCGCTACCTGATGGGCGTCGGCACGCCGGGGGACCTGATCGGCGCGGTGCGCCGCGGCGTCGACATGTTCGACTGCGTGATCCCGACGCGGTCGGGCCGCACCGGCCGGGCCTATACCAGCCGCGGCGTGGTGAACATGCGCAACGCCCGCCACGCCGATGACGGCGCCGCGCTGGATCCGGCCTGCGACTGCCCGGCCTGCACGCGCCATCAGCGCGCCTATCTCCATCACCTCATCCGGTCCGAGGAGATGCTCGGGCCGGTGCTGCTGACCTGGCACAACATCCGCTACTACCAGACCCTCATGGCGCGGCTGCGCGCCGCGATCCTGGACGGCCGCTTCGAGGCGGAGGCCGGCGCCATCGAGGCCGGCTGGGCGGAGAGCACGACGAAGGCCGAAGCCGCATGACCATCGCCACCGACGTCTCCGGGCTGACCATGCTCGGCCACGCCGCACGCCAGCCGCAGACGCCCGAGGAGGCGGTGCTGGAACGCGTGCCCAACCCGAACCCCGGCGCGCGCTACTGCGTGCGCTTCACCGTGCCGGAATTCACCTCGCTCTGCCCCATGACGGGCCAGCCCGACTTCGCGCATCTGGTGATCGACTACGTCCCCCGCGACTGGCTGGTGGAGAGCAAGTCGCTGAAGCTCTACCTCACCAGCTTCCGCAACCACGGCGCCTTCCACGAGGCCTGCACCGTCGGCATCGCGCAGCGCCTGGTGGCGGAGCTGCAGCCCGAATGGCTGCGGATCGGCGGCTACTGGTATCCGCGCGGCGGCATCCCGATCGACGTCTTCTTCCAGACGGCGGAGCCGCCGGGGGGCGTCTGGATCCCGCCGCAGGACGTGCCGGGCTATCGTGGCCGCGGCTAGCGCGCATGTCGCCGCGCCGGCGAAGCCCCGCGGCGGCCCGCCGGCGCCCGAGGCCGCCCGCGCGCTGATCCGCGCCCGCGCCCTCGAACTCGGCTTCAGCGCTGTGGGCTTCGCGCGCGCCCACCTCGCGCCCGAGGCGCGCGACCGCCTGATGCGCTTCCTGGCCGATGGGATGCATGGCGGGATGGGCTGGATGGAGGCCCGCGCCGAACAGCGCGCCCATCCGCGCGCGCTCTGGCCGGATGCCGTCAGCGTCGTCTCGCTCGGCACCAGCTACGCGCCGGCCGACGACCCGCTGGCGACGCTGCCGCTGGCCGACCGCGGGACCATCAGCGTCTATGCCCGCAACCGCGACTACCACGACCTGGTGAAGGGCCGGCTGAAGCAGCTGGGCGGCTGGATGGCGGCGCGCTTCGCGGGGGCGGAGCTGAAGGTCTTCGTGGACACCGCCCCGGTGATGGAAAAGCCGCTCGCCCAGGCCGCCGGGCTCGGCTGGCAGGGCAAGCACACCAACCTCGTCAGCCGCGCGCACGGCTCCTGGCTGTTCCTGGGCGAGGTCTTCACGACCCTCGACCTCGCGCCCGACACGGCGGAGGAGGACCATTGCGGGTCCTGCACCCGCTGCCTGGCCGCCTGCCCCACGGACGCCTTCCCGGCGCCCTACCGGCTGGATGCCCGGCGCTGCATCTCCTACCTCACCATCGAGCATGCAGGCCCGATCCCCGAGGCGCTGCGCCCGCGCATGGGCAACCGCATCTATGGCTGCGACGACTGCCTGGCGGTCTGCCCCTGGAACAAGTTCGCCCGCGCCCACAGCGAACCCGCCTTCGCGCCGCGCGCCGCCCTGACCGCGCCGAAGCTGGCCGGGCTTGCCGCGCTGGACGATGCCGGCTTCCGTGCCCTGTTCAGCGGCAGCCCGGTGAAGCGCATCGGCCGCGGCCGCTTCGTGCGCAACGTGCTGGTCGCCATCGGCAACAGCGGCGATCCCGCGCTGCGTCCTGTTGCGCAGTCCCTGTGCGACGACCCCGATCCCGTGGTCGCGGACTGCGCGCTATGGGCGGCCGAGAGGCTGCCGGCATGAGGGAGGACGCCGCGCTCGTGCTGTTCTCCGGCGGGCAGGACAGCGCCACCTGCCTCGCCTGGGCGCTCGACCGCTTCGAACTGGTCGAGACGATCAGCTTCGACTACGGGCAGCGCCACCGGGTGGAGCTGGATATGCGCGGCGCCTTCCGCGACGCGCTGGCGCGGCACGAGGGCTGGGGCGCGCGGCTCGGCGCGGACCACCTGCTGGCGCTCGACGCGCTCGGCGCGGTCAGCGACACGGCGCTGACGCGCGATGCCGCCATCACGCTGCAGGCGAACGGCCTTCCCAGCACCTTCGTCCCCGGCCGCAACCTCCTGTTCCTGACCTTCGCCGCCGCGCTCGCCTATCGCCGCGGCCTGAAGCACCTGGTCGCCGGCATGTGCGAGACAGACTATTCCGGCTACCCCGACTGCCGCGACGACACGTTGAAGGCGCTGCAGGTGGCGATCAACCTGGGCATGGATGCCCGCTTCGTGCTGCACGCGCCGCTGATGTGGCTGGACAAGGCGGACACCTGGCGCCTTGCGGAACGGCTCGGCGGTGCGGCGCTGGTCGAGGCCATCCGCGCGGGGACCCATTCCTGCTACCTCGGCGACCGCACGCCGCATGACTGGGGCGGCGGCTGCGGCGCCTGCCCTGCCTGCGACCTGCGCGCGCGCGGCTGGCGCCGCTACATGGGAGAGACCGCGTGACCGCCGCACGCCTCGAAGGCTTCCTCTGCCTCGGCGCCTTCGCGCTCTGCATCCCCGCGGCGAACTGGCTGATCGGCCATGCGGGCACGGTCTGCGCGCCGCAGGGCCCCTGCCTCATCCCGGTGGCGCCCGGGGTCATGGCGCCGTCGGGCGTGCTGATGATCGGCCTCGCGCTCGTGCTGAGGGACCTGGTGCAGCGCCGGCTCGGCCTGCGATGGGCGCTTGCGGCGATCCTCGCGGGCACGGCGCTGTCCGCCGCGCTGGCGCCGCCGGCGCTGGTGGTCGCCTCGGCCGTCGCCTTCCTCCTGTCGGAACTCGCCGACCTCGCGGTCTACACGCCCTTGCAGCGGCGCGGCCTGGTGCTGGCCGTCGCGGCGAGCAGCGCGGCGGGGCTGGTCGCGGACAGCCTGCTGTTCCTGTGGCTCGCCTTCGGCAGCCTCGACTTCCTGGCGGGACAGGTGATCGGCAAGGCGTGGATGGTGCTGGCCGCGCTGCCGGCGGTCCACTGGCTGCGCCGGCGCGACGAACGGCTCGGCCTCGCATGAGGGTCACGGTCGTCCGCAACAGCGAGCATGCACCCGAAGGCGCCTTCGGCGAGTGGCTCGCCGGGCAGGGCCATGCGCTGAAGGCGATCGACGGCGACGCGCTGGACGAGGATGCGGCGCGCGGGGCGGAGCTGCTGGTCCTGCTCGGCTCGCCGCACGGCGTCTACGACACGCACATCCCCTGGGTGGCGCGGCAGCGCGGGCTGGTCGCGGCGCGGCTGGCCGACCGGCGCCCGACCATCGGCATCTGCTTCGGCGCGCAGATGATGGCTGCGGCGGCGGGCGGAGATTCCACGCCCATGCCGGAAGGCCGCGCCTTCCGCGGCTGGTTCGGGATGGACGAGGCGGAAGACCCCGCCTTCGCGGGCGCCTGGCCGCGCTGGCACGGCGATGCCATCACGCCGCCTCCCGGCGCGCGCATCCTGGCGCGGGATGCGGGCACGGTGCAGGGCTTCGCGCTGCCGCGCGCCGTCGGCGTGCAGTTCCATCCGGAGGCCACGCCGGCCATCCTGCAGGCCTGGGCGGAACGCCTGGCGCCACCCGGCCTGGTGGATGCGGCGGCGCTGGCCGCGGCATCGGCGCGGCACTTCCCAGCGCGGGACGCTGCGCGGCGCATCCTGTTCGCCCGGATGCTGCGCCGCGCGACGGAGGAGTGAGCGGGCGGGACGCCGCCCCTGCCCCTCGCATCCACGGTCGCGTGATCGCAGACCACGCACGCCATAGTCGACACCGGGTGGTGGAAGCGAAAACGGCACGGTTCGCCGTGCTCGCGATATCGTAGGTCTCGAATCGATCACGGAACCGTTGGGCCATGCATCGTTTCGATGCCTGCTCCGTTGTGGCGCACCAAGGGACCGCTTTCGCATCGTTGCGCAGGCGCCCCTGTGGGCTGAGGGGGGCACGGCATGGCGCCGCGCCTGGGTCACAGCCCGCTTCCGCGACGGGGAGGCTGCGCCATGGTCACGTTGGTCCGAAACGACATCCAGTTCATCCTGAACCAGATCAAGATCGCCGAGCAGCATGCGGCCGGCACGCCGATCACCGACCTGATCCCTGACCCCGAACTGCCCTGGGGCCTGCGCACCGTCGACGGCAGCTACAACAACATCGTCCCGGGGCGCGAGCAGTTCGGCGCCGCCGACCAGCCCTTCCCGCAGCTCCTCGAAAGCAACTTCCGCATCGCGGAGCCGAACCCCTTCGGCCCGCCCAACGGTCCCCCCACCTCCTACGCGCAGACCGGCGGCATCGTGGTGGACAGCCAGCCGCGGCTGATCAGCAACCTCATCGTCGACCAGACCGCCAACAACCCCGCCGCGGTGGCCGCCGCCGCCACGCGCGACGGCTTCGCCTTCGACCACGACAACAACCCGGCGACGCCGGACCTGATGATGATCCCGAACGTCGCCCCGGATGTCGGGCTCTCGGCGCCGTTCAACTCCTGGATGACGCTGTTCGGCCAGTTCTTCGACCACGGCCTCGACCTCGTGCGGAAGGGCGACGCGGGCGTGATCTTCATGCCGCTCGCGCCCGACGATCCGCTCTATGTCCCGGGCTCGCCCACGAACTTCCTGGTGCTGACGCGCGCGACCAACGAATCCGTCTCGGCCGGTGCGGACAACGTCTTCGGCACCTCGGACGACGTGCACACCCACACCAACCTCACCACCTCCTGGGTGGACCAGAACCAGACCTACACCTCCCACGCCTCGCACCAGGTCTTCCTGCGCGAGTACCGCCTGGACGCGTCGGGCAAGCCCGTCTCTACCGGCCACCTGCTGGAAGGCGCCAATGGCGGCCTCGCGACCTGGGCCGAGGTGAAGGCGCAGGCGCGCGAGATGCTCGGGATCGACCTCGGCGACGCCGATGTCGGCAACGTGCCGCTGCTCGCCACCGACCAGTACGGCATGTTCCTGCGCGGCCCGAACGGCTTCGCGCAGCTCGTCACGCCGAACGGCCTGGTCGAGGGCAACCCCGCCGCGCCGGTCTCCACCGCGGCGGCGATGCGCACCGGGCACAGCTTCCTCGACGACATCGCGCACAACGCGACGCCGGGCGCCGGGCTGGTCGCGGATTCCGACACGGTCGTGGGCGGCACGCCCGTTGCCGGCACCTATGACAACGAGCTGCTGGACGTCCACTACGTGACCGGCGACGGCCGCGGGAACGAGAACATCGGCCTCACCGCCGTCCACTTCGTCTTCCACGCCGAGCACAACCGCCTGGTCGAGCACATCAAGTCCGTCGTGCTGGCCACCGGCGACAACGCCTTCATCGCCGAATGGCTGATGCCGGGCAGCGACCTGCGGGACGGCGTGCAGGCCGCCGAATGGAACGGCGAGCGCCTGTTCCAGGCGGCCCGCTTCTCGACCGAGATGCAGTACCAGCACCTCGTCTTCGAGGAGTTCGCCCGCAAGGTGCAGCCGCTGGTGAACCTGTTCGTGTTCAACAACACGACCGACGTCGACCCCTCGATCGTCGCGGAGTTCGCGCACACGGTCTACCGCTTCGGCCACTCGATGCTGACCGAGACGATCGACCGCATGGGCCCCGACGGCCAGCGCGACGACATCGGCCTGATCGAGGCCTTCCTGAACCCGCTGGAGTTCACCAACGGCGGGACGATGACGCAGGAGGAGGCGACCGCCGCCATCGTGCGCGGCATGTCGCGCCAGGTCGGCAACGAGATCGACGAATTCGTCACGGATGCGGTGCGCAACAACCTGCTCGGCCTGCCGCTCGACCTGGCGGCGATCAACCTGGCCCGCGGGCGCGACACCGGCGTGCCGACGCTGAACGAGGCGCGCGAGCAGTTCTACGCCGGCACCGGCTCCTCCTTCCTGAAGCCGTACGAGAGCTGGCTCGACTTCGCGCTGAACATCAAGAACCCGGCCTCCATCATCAACTTCATCGCCGCCTATGGCGAGCACCCGCTGCTGCTGGCCGAGACGACGGCCGAGGGCCGGCGCGACGCGGCGACGCTGATCGTGATGGGCGGCGCGGGCGCGCCGGCGGACCGCTTCGACTTCGTGAAGGGCACCGGCGCCTGGGCCGGCGTGGAGACCGGCCTCAACAAGGTGGACTTCTGGATCGGCGGCCTGGCCGAGAAGCACATGCCGTTCGGCGGCATGCTCGGCTCCTCCTTCAACTTCGTCTTCGAGACGCAGATGGAGAAGCTGCAGGACGGCGACCGGCTCTACTACCTGTCGCGCCTGCAGGGGACCAACTTCCTGAACCAGCTGGAAGGGCAGTCCTTCACCAAGCTCATCATGCGCAACACCGGGATGGAGGGCGACGGCACGCACATGCATGTCGACGCCTTCGCGGCCGCCAAGTACATCCTGGAGGTCGACCAGTCCCGGCAGGTCACCGACCTCGGCCCGGACGGCCAGCCGCTGCCCGGCGGGAACGGCGACCCGGTCGGCGCCGACCCGGTGCTGGAGGCGATCGCGCCGCTGGTCATCCGCGGCGACCTGGACGGCGACGGCGACAACGACCTGCTGCGCTACACGGGCGGCGACCACGTCGTGCTCGGCGGCACGGCGGAGGCCGACACGATCATCTCCGGCGAGGGCGACGACGCGCTGTGGGGCGACGGCGGCGACGACCGGTTGGAGGGCGGCGCGGGCATCGACCAGATCCTGGGCGGCGCGGGCGACGACATCATCACCGACCTCGGCGACAACGACATCATCAAGGGCGAGGACGGCAACGACGTCATCTCCAACGGCAACGGGATCGACCTCGTGCTGGCCGGCGCCGGCAACGACGCCATCCTGGTCGGCAACGACGTGTCCGAGATCTTCGCCGGCCTCGGCGACGACTTCGTGCTCGGCGGCGACGACGGCGACGGGCTGCTGGGCAACGAGGGCGACGACTGGATCGAGGGCGGCCGCGGCTTCGACGTGCTGTCGGGCGACAACTCGGAACTGTTCTTCAACAGCGCGATCATCGGCCACGACGTGCTGATGGGCCAGGGCGGCGGCGACACCGACATCGACGGCGAGTCGGGCGACGACATCATGGTCCAGGACGAGGCCGTCACCCGCAACGAGGGCATGTTCGGCTTCGACTGGGCCATCCACAAGGGCGACCCGCTGGCGGCCGACACCGACATGCAGATCCCCATCTTCACCACGGCGCCCGCGGAGATCCTGCGCGACCGCTTCGACATGGTGGAGGGCCTGTCGGGCTGGAAGTTCGACGACATCCTCCGCGGCGACAGCCGCGGCGGCATCGCGGGCGCCGGCGACGGCAACTTCGACGACCACGTCCTGACGGCCGAGGGCATCGCCCGCATCAACGGCCTGCAGGCGGTCCTCGGCGGCGGCGTCACCAGCTTCCGCGACGGCAACATCATCCTCGGCGGCGACGGCAGCGACATCATCGAGGGGCGCGGCGGCAACGACATCATCGACGGCGACGCCTGGCTGAACGTGCGGCTGTCCATCCGCAGCCGGACGAACCTCAACCAGGAGATCGGCACGGTGGACAGCCTTGCCGAGATCCGCAGCAAGCTGCTGAGCGGGGAGATCAACCCCGGCCAGCTCCGCATCGCGCGGGAGATCCTGACCGCCGACGGGTCCGACGACGTCGACACCGCGGTCTTCACCGAGGACCGGGCGAACTACGACATCGTCGCGAACGGGAACGGCACCTTCACGGTGATCCATTCCGGCGGCACCGGCGTCGACGGCACCGACACGCTCCGCAACGTCGAGCGTGCGGCCTTCGCCGACCAGACCGTGGTGCTGCGCCCCGGCAACGGCCTGCCCGAGGGGCAGCCCGCGATCCTGGGCACGGTGGTTGAGGACGGCACGCTGACCGCCGTCGTCGCCTTCACCGACCCCGAGGGCATCGTCCCCGGCTCCCTCACCTGGAGCTGGGAGGCGGAGGTGCAGCCGGGCGTCTGGGAGAAGGCGGGCTCCGGCGCGACCTTCAAGCCGGGCGACGCCCAGGTGGGCCAGGTGCTGCGGGCCGTCGCGACCTACCGCGACGGGGACGGCGCGCTGGAGAAGGTCTCCTCCGCGCCGACCGTGGCGGTCGCCAACGTCAACGACGCCCCGGTGGGCGGGGTGGCCATCAGCGACATGACGCCGACGCAGGGCGTCGCGCTGCAGGTCGCCCCGGGCACCATCAGCGACGCGGACGGGATGACGACCTCCACCCTGTCCTATCGCTGGCAGACCCTGGTCGGGACCAGCTGGGTGAACCTGCCGGGCGCGACGGGGGCCAGCTACACCCCGCTCATCGCCAACCAGGTGCTCCGCCTCGTCGTCACCTACACCGACGACAAGGGCACGGTGGAGACGCTGACCTCGCTGCCCACCGCGCGGTCCGGCCGCAACTACACCGGTGACGGCGGCAACAACAACCCGACGCTGACGGGCTTCGACGACCTGGCCCGCGGCGCCGGCGGCAACGACTCGCTCAACGGCCAGGCGGGCGCCGACACGCTGCGCGGCGAAGGCGGGTCCGACGTGCTCGGCGGCGGCGCCGGCAACGACCTCCTCGAGGGCGGGGACAATGCCGATACGCTGAACGGCCTCGAGGGCGCCGACACGATGAACGGTGGCGACGGCAACGACGTGGCGAATGGCGGTGACGGGGACGACGTCGCCAATGGCGGCGCCGGGTCCGACGTGCTGAACGGCAATGCCGGCAACGACCTGCTCTCGGGCGGGGCGGATGCGGACACGCTGGTCGGCCACATCGGCAACGACACGCTGGAAGGCGATGGCGGCGCCGACTTCCTCGACGGCCAGCACGGCAACGACGTGCTGCGCGGCGGCGATGGCGGCGACCGCCTGAACGGCGCCGCCGGCAACGACCTGCTCGACGGCGGGACGGGTGCCGACAGCCTCGACGGCGGCACCGAGGCCGACACGCTGGTGGGCGGCGCGGATGCCGACACGCTGCTGGGCGGCAGCGGCGCCGACCTGATGGATGGCGGGACGGAGGCGGACCGCCTGACGGGCGGTGCCGGCAACGACACGCTGCGCGGCGGGCTCGGGGCCGACATCCTGGCCGGCGGGTCGGAGGCGGACATGTTCCACTGGGCCAGCGCGGCGGAAGGCGGCGACACCGTCACCGACTTCAGCCTGGTGGACGACATCCTCGCCTTCTCCGCCACCGGCTTCGGCGGCGGGCTGCAGCCGGGGATGGCGCTGGCGGCGCGCTTCGCGGCGAATGCCGCGGGCACGGCGACGGCCGCCTTCGGGCAGTTCGTCTACGAGACCGACACCGGCATCCTCGCCTGGGATGCCGACGGCACGGGCGCGGGGGCGGCGGTGGTGATCGCCACCTTCACCGGCAACCCGGCGCTGACGGCCTCGGACCTGACGATCGTCGCCTGACGGTCGTGCCGCGGCGGGGGCCGGTGCCCCCGCCGCCCTATCTCGGCGGAACGCCCCCGGCCCTTCCCTGCGGGAAGGCCGGGGGCGCTGCGTTCCACTCCAGCACGCGGCCGGGCAGGCCGCCCACGCCGCCCAGCGCCACCACCGCCTCCACCCGCCCCTCGGCGGCGCCAAGCCGGGCCGAGGCCTGCACCCGCCACACCACCCGCCGCCCCGCGCGGCCGCCGGCCGCGACCGGCGTGCGGAAGCCGGGCGCC
>NZ_JBNXUO010000039.1:0-38857 GCF_050563535.1 Falsiroseomonas sp. CW058 | reverse complement strand
GCCGGCGCCTCGGGCGCGGCGGGCAGGACCCGCACGGCGGGCGGCAGCTTGCTTGTGCCGGCCATCAGCCATCCTCCAGGTGCAGCAGCAGGGCGAGGGCCAGCAGCAGCCCGGCGAGTGTCGGCGCCCAGGCAGCCAGCACCACGGGCAGGGACCCCGCCTCGCCGAATTCGTTGCTCACCTTGTCCACCACGAACAGGGCGAAGCCGGCCGCGATGCCGCCGGCAATCATCTGCGCGACGCCGCCGCGCCGCGTCTGGCGCATGGAGAAGCCGGCCGCGAGCAGCGCCATCGACAGCGCCAGCACCGGGTTGGCCAGCAGGGACTGGAACTGGATGCGGTGGCGCACGGCGGAGAAGCCGGCTTCCTCCAGCACCTCGATGAAGCCGGGCAGCGACCAGAAGCCCAGCGTCTCGGGCGAGGCGAAGCTGTCCTCGATCCGGCCCGGGGTCAGCTCGGTCGGCAGCTCGATCCGGCGGGGGGGGGCGGTGACGCGGTCGGTGCCGAACACCACCGCGTCCTCCAGCACCCACAGCCCGCCCGACAGCCGCGCGCGCGGCGCCTCGATGCGGGCGAGCGGCCGGTCGGTGCCGCCGAGGCGCCAGACCGAGACCTCCTGCAGCTCGAAGCGGGGGGCGTCGCCGGGGCGCGGAAGGTTTGCGGGACGGGTGGCGACCGGGCGGCCGGCGATGATGGCCACGCCCTGCGGGTCCAGCTCCCGGTCGGACTGGCGGAGCCAGAGCCTGCCGCCGGCCAGCGAGGTGAGCCCCCCGCCGGTCCGCAGGAAGGTCTGGTCCAGCCGTTCCGCCCGCGCCAGCAGCGAGGAGGAGAGCGGCGAGATGCCGGCGGTGGCCACCACGCCGAGCAGCAGCGCGACCACCAGTGGCCCGGTCAGGAACCCCCAGGCGGAGACGCCCGCCGCCCGCGCCACGATCAGCTCCGACGAGCGTGTCAGCCGCCAGAAGGCGATGATGCCGCCGAGCAGGATGGCGAAGGGCAGGATCTGCATCGCCACGAAGGGCAGCCGCAGCGCCGCGATCTCGAGCGGGATGTCGAAGCCGACATCGGGGCGGGTGGCCGCGCGGCGCAGCAGCTCGATGAAGTCGAACAGCGCGACCAGCCCGGTCAGCGCCGCCACCACGGCCAGCGTGGCGCCGAGGAAGCTGCGCGCGACATAGAGAGTGAGGGTGGGGGTGAGGACCATGGCGCGTCAGGATGCCCCTGCCACGCGCGGCCGCGGCCGCGGCAGCCCCGGCGCGCCCACCATCCACCAGGTCGCCGCCAGCCCCGGCGCGACGGCATGGGCCCAGATCAGCCAGACGAAGGCGTTGTCGCGGGTGGCGAGGTTGCCGATGGTCAGCCCCACCGCCAGCAGCCCGACCACGATGCCGATGCCGGTGACCAGCCGGAACCCGCCGCCATGCCGGCGGAACTGCCCGGTCAGCGCCACCGCCAGCCCGACAAGGGCGAAGGACAGCGCGGTGAGCGGCGCGGACATGCGCTGGTGCGCCTCCCCCGCGAAGCGCGCGATCTCGCGCGGGCGGAGGCCCTCGGCCGGGTCGGGGTGCAGCAGCTCGGCCACGCTGCGTTCGCGCGAATCGCGGAAGCGCGCCTCCTCCTGCCGGGTGGCGCGGGCCAGGTCCACGCTGTTCTCCTGGAAGGACAGCACGTTCAGCCGGGTCTGCGGGGCCGTGCCGGCCGGGCTGCCGGCCGGCGGCGCCACGCGTTCCAGCGTCTGGCGGACGCCGTTCATCAGCACCACCCGCGGCCCCTGCGCGGAAGGGATGATGCGCCCGGATTCGGCCAGGATGGTCACCGGCGCGCCGCGGTCGCGCGCATCGTGCACCAGGATGCCGCGCAGCGTGCCGTCGCGGTCGCGCAGGCGCGCATAGACCGTCAGGTCGCCCCCGACCGAGGAGAAGACGCCTTCCTGCAGCAGGATGGCCGCCATCTGGTTGCGGATCTCGAACTGCCAGATGCGGAAGGCGGTGTGCGACAGCGGCACCAGCCACAGGTTGAGCAGGTAGCCGAGGCCCACCGAGGCCAGCGCCAGCAGGATGCCCGGCCGCGCCAGCCGCAGCTGCGACAGGCCGGCGGCGCGCATCACCACCAGCTCCCGGTCGCTGTTCATCCGCACATAGACGAACAGCACCACGACGAAGGTGGTGATCGGCAGGATCACCGCCACGAAGCCCGGCAGCATCAGGCTCGTCAGCTCGATGAAGACGGCGAGCGACAGGCCGCGGTCGAGCACCAGCTCGATGAAGCGCAGCGACTGGGTCAGCCAGACCAGGGCGGCCAGGCCGCAGGTCACGGCCAGCAGCCCCCCGGCGAGCTGGCGCAGGATGTAGCGGTCGATGCGGTTCACCGCCCCACCCTACCAGCCCCCGGGGGGGCGGGGCAAAGCCGGCCCGCTCACGGCGCGGCGAAGCGGCGGATGACGGAAGCCGGAACGAGCCGCGTGCCGGGCGGCCCCGCATCGCCGTCGCGGTGGCTGATCAGCCCGGCGAGGCAGCCCGAGGCCGCCTCGAACACCGCGCCGCCGGATTCGCCCGGCTGCAGCGCGACCGGGATCTCCAGGTAGCTGCCGAAGGCCGGGTCGCGGTCGCGGTGGATGTCGCTGATCCGCGTCCGCAGCGCGCGCACCGGGCTGACCAGCAGCACCGGCGCGCCCGGCGCGGGGTCGGCGGCGCAGGGGGTGGCGGCGCCGAGCTGCGGCAGCGCCGCGGCCGGGCGCAGCAGCGCCACGTCCTCCCCCGCCAGGTAGCGCTGGCCGATGCCGCGATCCACCCGGTCCCGCCCCGCGCGCAGCAGCACCGCCGGCGCGGGTGCGCCGCGGACCGAGAGCAGGACGGCGGGCGGCCCCGGCGGGCAGTCCCCGCGCAGCCGCTGCGCCGATCCGTCCACCACATGCGCCGCCGTCACGAAGCGCCCGCCGCCGAGATGCGTGGCCGCCCCGGTCGCGTCGCAGCGGGGCGGCGCGCCGGACCGGATCTCCGCCACCGCCGCCGCGGCGGCCAGCGCGGGGTCGGGCGCACGGGCCGGCGGCGGGGCGGCGCAGGCGGCGGGGAGGAGCAGCGCAACGAGGGCCGCGGCGCGGCCGCTTCCCGCCCGGCGGGGCGGCACCGACGGCCGGATCAGGGCAGCACCCTGCCCGGGTTCATGATGCCCCGCGGGTCGAGCGCCGCCTTGATGGCCTGCATCGCCGCGAGTTCCGCCCCCCCGCGCCAGTCCGCCATCATGCCGGTCTTGAGCCGGCCGATCCCGTGTTCCGCGCTGAAGCTGCCGCCGAGGTCGCGGACCACCGCGTTCACGCAGTCCATGATGTCGTGGCTGCGGGCGAGGAAGGCGGCGGGGTCCATGCCCTCGGGCTGTTCGAGATTCATGTGGATGTTGCCGTCGCCGATATGGCCGAAGGGCACCGGGCGGCTGCCCGGGACCAGTTCCCGAAGGGCCGCCGAGCAGCGGCGGATCATCTCCGGCACCTTCGAGACGGGGACGGAGACGTCGTTCTTCACCGACGCGCCCTCTCGCTTCTGCGCCTCGGGGTGTTCCTCGCGGATGCGCCAGATCCGCTGGGCCTGCGCCTCGCTCTCGGCCAGGGCGGCATCGAGCACGAGGCCCGCCTCCATCGCCTCGAACAGGACCGCCTCCGCCATCTCCCGCAGCCCCGCATCGGGGCGGGAGGAGGCGAGGTCCACCAGCACGTAGTGGTCGGCGCGGGCGGCGACGGGCAGGGTCACGCCCTCGATGTGGCGGACCGCGAAATCGACGCCCGCGCCCGACATGTATTCGAAGGCGCGCACCGCCCCCTCGTCGCGGTCGCGGAAGCGGCGGAACAGGGCCAGCGCCGCTTCCTCGTCCGCCACCGCGCAGAAGGCGAGCGCGGTGTCGCGCGCGCGGGGGAACATCCGCAGCACCGCCGCGGTGACGATGCCGAGCGTGCCTTCGGCGCCGACGAACAGGTGGCGCAGGGCATAGCCCGTGTTGTCCTTCCGCAGTCGGCGCAGCCCGTTCCAGAGCGAGCCGTCCGGCAGCACCACCTCCAGCCCCAGCATCAGCTCCCGCGCATTGCCATAGCGGACGGTGGTGTTGCCGCCGGCATTGGTGGACAGCACGCCGCCGACCGTCGCCGTGCCCTCGGCGCCGAGGCTGAGGGGGAACAGGCACCCCGCCTCCGCCGCCGCGACCTGCGCGGCCTTCAGCACCACGCCGGCCTCGGCCGTCATGGTCATGTCAACCGGGTCGAGGTCGCGGATGCGGTTGAGGCGGGCGAGGGACAGCACCAGGTGCCGCCCGCTCTCGTCCGGGGTGGCGCCGCCGACCATGGAGGTGTTGCCCCCCTGCACGGTGATGGGCGTGCCGCCTTCCGCGCAGAGCCGCACCACCGCCGCGACCTCCGCCGCATCCGCCGGCCGCGCCACGGCGAGCGCGGCGCCGCGGTAGAGGCCGCGCCAGTCGGACAGGTGGGGGGCGATGTCGCCCGGTTCGGTCAGCAGGCCGCGCGGGCCGAGCAGGGCGTGCAGCCGGTCCAGCAGGCCGGCGGGAGGGGCAGCGTCGGGCATGGCGCGATCTCTACAGGAAAACCGCGCCGAGCAATGCCCCCGCGCCCAGCACCCAGAGCGGGCTGAAATTCGTCCGCCAGACGAACAGGGTGGAGGCCGCGGTCAGGCCCAGCGACAGCCACGCCCCCCCCGCCGCCTGCGCCAGGATGAGGCCGGAGGCGAGGATCAGCCCGACCGCGATCGGCACCAGCCCCTTCTCCGTCAGCCGCAGCCAGGCGGCGCCCGCCAGCCTGCGCCGGAAGCGGGAGAAGGCGAAGGCCAGCAGCCCCGCCGGCCCGGTCATGGCGACCATCGCCACCAGCATCCCCGCCAGCCCCGCCACATGCCAGCCGATCAGCCCGACGACGATGACGTTCGGCCCCGGCGCCGCCTGCGCCAGCGCGAAGAGCTGCGCGAAATGCGGGGCGTCCATCCAGCCATGCACGTCCACCGCCAGGCGCGTCATCTCCGGCACCACCGCGATGCCGCCACCCACCGCGATGAGGGAGAGCGAGGCGAAGCCGATCGCGAGCTGCCACAGCACGGCGCCCATCACCGCGCCTCCCGCCCCGGCTCCGGCCGCCGCGCCGTCCACCAGGCGGCGGCGATGCCGAAGGGGGCGAGGCCGAGCACGATGACCGGCAGCGGCAGCCGCGCGACGAAGGCGCCGAGCAACGCGGCGGCGCCCACCGCCGCGACCGGCAGGCTGGGCTTCAGCTTCTGCGTCATCTTCAGCGCGGTGCCGATGATCATCCCCGCCGCCGCGGCCGCGACGCCGGCCAGCACCGCCTTCACCAGCGGCACCTCCCCATAGACGTCGTGCAGCATCGCCAGCCCGACCAGCACGGCGAGCGGCCCGCCGAACAGCGCGACCGGCGCGAGCAGCGCGCCGAGCCCCCCGTGCCAGCGTTCGCCGAGCTGGATCGCGACGTTGAGCGCGTTCGGCCCCGGCAGCACTTGGCCGAGGCCCAGCACCTCGGCGTATTCCTGGTCGGAGAGCCAGCGCTTCTCCTCCACGATGACGCGGCGCGCCCAGGCATTGACCCCGCCGAAGCCGATCAGCCCGATCTTGAGATAGGTGAGGACCAGCGCCGGGAGGGTGGGTTTCGGGCGCGGTGCGTCGTCTGTCATCGGGACAGCGGAGCGCGGGACGGCGCGCCGATCAACCCCCGGCCCTTCCGCGCCGGCGCCGCGCTGGCTACGCTCCGCCCCACCGGGAATGGAGGGGAATGGCATGACGGGCAGGATCGGGCGGCGCGCATGGCTGGGCGCGGCGGCGCTGGCGCTGCCCGGCATCGCGCGGGCGCAGGGCGCCTGGGCGCCGACGCGGCCGGTGCGGCTGCTGGTGGGCTTCCCCCCCGGCGGCGCGGCCGATCTCTGCGCGCGGCGGCTGGCCGATGCGCTGACCGGCCCGCTCGGCCAGCCGGTGGTGGTGGAGAACCGGCCCGGCGCGGGGGCGCATCTGGCGGTGGATGCCGCCGCCAAGGCGCCGCCCGACGGGCATGTCATGTCGCTTTCCCCGATGGGTCCGCTGGCGGTGAACCCGGCGCTGATGCCGGCCCGCATGCCCTTCGACGCCGCCAGCGACTTCACCCCGCTGGTGCAGGTCTGGGACCAGCCCAACGTCATCGTCGCCAGCCGCGACGTGCCGCAGGCCTGGCCCGACTTCGTCGCCTGGCTGCGCGGCCGGCCGGAGGAGCCCTATGCCTCGGTCGGGCCCGGCACCTCGAACCACCTGACGGGCGCGCTCATCTCCCGCGCGCTCGGGCTCAACATGCAGCATGTGGTCTATCGCGGCTCGCCCGCCGCGCTGACGGCGATCATGGCGGGCGAGATCAAGCTGTTCGTGGACAACATCACCACCGCCATCCCGCTGGCCCGCGAAGGCCGCGTGCGCGTCATCGCGGTGACGACGGAGACGCGCAGCGCCGCCCTCCCGGAGGTGCCGACGCTGAAGGAGCTGGGACACCCCGAGCTGACCCTGTCGTCCTGGCAGGTGATCGTGGGGCCGAAGGGGCTGCCCGCGCCGGTGGTGGCGCGGCTGAACGCCGAGATGGACCGCGCGATCCGCGCGCCCGAGATGGCGGGCTGGATGCGGAGCATCGGCGCCGAGCCGGTGGGCGGCAGCGCCGAGGCGGTGGCCGCGATGCTGGCGCGCGAACGCGCGCGCTGGGCGCGCGACATCCCGGCGCTGGGCATCACGGTTGACTGACGCGGCGGCGTCGCGCGCGCCCTTCGTCCATGCGCGGCAGGTGCATTTCGGCGAATGCGACCCCGCGCGCATCGTCTACACGCCGCGCTTCCTCGACTTCGCGATGGAGGCGGTCGACGCCTTCTTCCGCGAACGCCTCGGCGCCGGCTTCTACGAGCTGAATGCCGACCACGGGATCGGCACCCCCTTCGTGCGGGTCGAACTCGACTTCCGCTCGCCGGTGACGCCGCGCGACGTGCTGGCGACCGAGGTGCGGGTCGCGCGGCTCGGCGGCGGGTCGCTGCACCTCGCGCTGACCGGTCGGGTGGGGGGGCGGGTCGCCTTCGAATCGCGGCTGGTCTGCGCCTTCGTCGCCGGCGACGGGACCGCCATGCGCCCGATCCGGGTGCCCGACCGCTTCCGCGGGGCGCTGCAGCCCGATCCCTGACGCTGGGCCGCGATTGCCCGCTTGACTCGGCGCGCGGTCGCGCGTGGCATGACGGCATCCGTCTTGCCGGAACGGAGGCTGCCATGCCGCTGCTGACCCGCCGCGCCGCGATGACCGCGGCGGCCGCCCTGGGCGCCGTGCCCCTGTTGCGGCGCGCCCATGCCCAGCCCCGCCCTGGGCTGCTGCGCTTCGGCCTGTCGGTCTGGCCGCCAAACCTGCAACCCTGGCCCTCCACCGGGCAGGCGGCCGGCATGATCAAGATGCTGGTCGGCCGGCGCCTGACCGGCTTCGACGAGAGGGGCGAGCTGCGGGGAGAGCTGGCCCGCGAGTTCGGGCGCGACCCCGACGGCGCCTGGGTGTTCCGCCTCGACCCCCGCGCGGTGTTCCACAACGGCGAACGCGTCACCTCGGACGACGTGAAGTGGACGATCGAGCAGGTCGCGGGCGAACGCTCCACTGCCTATTACCGCGCGCAGATGCAGGAGATCGAGCGGGTCGAGGCGCCGGACGCGCACACGGTGCGGCTGGTGACGAAGGAACCGATCGCGACCGTCCCGCTGTGGTTCGCGAACTACAACATGCCGATCGTCTGGCGCGGCACGCGGGACCTGAACAACCCGGTGGGCTGCGGGCCCTATCGCGTCGGCGCGCAGGAAAGGGGCAGCTGGATCGAGCTGCAGGCCTCTCCCAACTACTGGCTGCCCGGCCTGCCGCGCACGCGCACCATCCGCATGACGCTGATCGCCGACGAGGCGCTGCGGCTTGCCGCGCTGCAGTCGGGCGATGTCGACATGATCGAGTTCGTGCCCTGGACCGGCATGGCGGCGGTGGAGGCCGACCCGCGCTTCCGGCTGGAAAGCACGATGGGCCCCTTCATGGACATCCTGTTCAACGGCACCCGCCCGCCCTTCGACAACCCGCTGGTGCGCCGCGCCGTGGCGCATGCGGTTCGGCGGGAGGACATCGTCCGCGTCGCCTTCTCCGGGCGGGGAAAGCCGCTGGAGGGGATGCCGGTGGTGGAGGGCACGCCCTGGTGGGACGCGGAGCTCTCGCGCGGGCACAACTACGACCCAGAAAGGTCGCGCGCGCTGCTGCGGGAGGCCGGGCACCCCAACGGCCTGAACACCACGCTGCTGACCACGGGCGCCTTCAACATGCACAAGGACAGCGCGGAGGTGGCGCAGCAGCACCTGGCCGCCGTCGGCATCCGGGCGGAGCTGCGGGTGGTGGACTGGTCCACCCGCGTCAGCCAGGGCACGCGCGGGCAGTACGACCTGGCGGTGCATGGTGTCTCGGCCGATTTCAACGACCCTGACGGGCTGAGCGTGGTGCTCGACACCTCGCTCTCGGCCACCCATGGCCGCAGCTTCGGCCTGCGCGCGCCGCGCACGGCGGAGCTGCTGAAGCGTGGCCGGGCGGAGTTCGACCACGCGCGGCGGGTCGAGGTCTACAAGGACATGCAGCGCGCCGCGATCGAGGAGGTGCCGCTGGTCGGCCTGGCCTGGCGCGAGCAGGGCTACGGGCTGGACCGGCGGGTGACCGGCTTCGGCATCCTGCCCGGCGCGCTGAGCCTGTCGAGCGGCGCGATGCTGGAGTTCACGGCGGTTGGCTAGATGACCTGGCTCCTCAAGCGCGTTGCCGTCTCGCTGCTGCTCGTCTGGGTGGTGGCGACGGTGGTCTTCCTGACGCTCCACATGGTCCCGGGCGACCCGGCGGAGCTGCTGCTGTCCACCGGCGGCACCGCGCCCGACCCGGTCGCGGTCGCGGAACTGCGGGAGAGGCTCGGCCTCGACCGGCCGATCCTCGCGCAGTACTGGGAATTCCTGGTCCGGCTGTCGCAGGGCGATCTCGGCAATTCGCTGGTGGACGACTACCCGGTGGCGGACGAGATCCTGCTGCGCCTGCCCCGCACGCTGGAGCTGATCGCGGCGGGGACGCTGCTGGCGGTCGCCATCGCGCTGCCGGCGGCGACCTATGCGGCGGTCAACGCCGGCGGCGCGTTCGACCGGGCGGCGAGCGCGGTGGCGGCGGTGCTGCAGGCGCTGCCGGTCTTCGTGCTGGGCACGCTGCTGATCCTGGTGCTGGCGCAATGGCTGCGCTGGATGCCGGCGGGCGGCTACGTGCCCTTCGCGCAGGACCCGGGGCGGCACCTGACCCTGCTGCTGCTGCCTTCCGTCGCGGTGGCGAAGGGGCTGGCGGCGACCGTCTTCCGCATGGCGCGGGCCAGCGTGCTGGACCAGCTCTCCCGCGACCATGTCCGCACCGCGCGGGCGAAGGGGCTGACGCCGCGGCGGGTGCTGCGCCGGCACGTCGTGCGCAACGCGATGATCCCGGTGACGACCGTGCTGGGATTGCAGATGGGCACGCTGCTGGGCGGCACGGTGCTGGTGGAATACGTCTTCAACTGGCCGGGCCTGTCCACGCCGCTGCTGCGCGCGGTGGAAGGGCGCGACTACCCGATGGTGGTCGGCATCGTGCTGACCGTGTCGGGGCTGTTCCTGCTGATCAACCTGGTGATGGACCTGCTCTACGCCGTGCTCGACCCGCGGATCTCCCGGTCTTGAGGAGGCTCTGGCTTCCGGGCGGCTTCGTCGCCTTCCTCATCCTGCTGGCGCTGCTGACGCCCTGGCTGCCGCTGCCGGACCCCGTGCGGCAGGACGTGGCGAACCGGCTGGCCGCGTGGCTGCCCGGCAGCCCGCTCGGGCGCGACGAATTCGGGCGGGACGTGCTGTCCCGCATCCTGTGGGGCGCGCGGGCTTCGCTGACCGTCGCCTTCACCGCGGCGCTGATCGCGGGGGTGGTCGGCGTCACGCTGGGCCTGCTGGCGGGCTGGTTCCGGGGCGCGGTGGAGTTCGTCTCCGTCCGCATCGCCGACGTGGTGCTGTGCTTCCCGCCGATCCTGCTGGCGCTGCTGGTGGTCACGCTGCTCGGCCCGGGGACGGGGACGCTGATCCTGGTGCTGTCCATCCTGTACCTGCCCGGCTTCGTGCGCGTGACCTTCGCCGAGGTGCTGTCGGCCGGCGGGCAGGACTATGTGGAGGCGGTGCGCGCGCTCGGCGCGCCGACGCCGCGCATCCTGCTGCGCACCGTGCTGCCGAACATCGCGGGGCCGGTGCTGGTCCAATTCTCGCTGGCGGTCGCGGCGGCGGTGGTGGTGGAAAGCGGGCTGTCCTTCCTCGGCCTCGGCGTCGTCCCGCCGACGCCGTCCTGGGGGCTGATGATCCGCGGCGCGCGCAGCACGATGGAACAGGCGCCCACCCTGCTGCTCTGGCCCTGCCTGGCGCTGACGGTGACGATCCTGGCGATGAACCTGCTCTGCGACGCGGTGCGCGACGCGGTGGACCGGCGCGGCGGCGCGCGGCTGCCGCGGCTGCGCGCCATCGACCGCGTGCTGCCCGGCCTGTTCCCCGCGCGCGATGCCGCCCCGCTGCTCGACCTGCGCGGCCTGACGGTGGAGATCGCGACGCCGGGCGGGGTGATCCGGCCGGTGGAGGACGTCACCTTCGCGGTCCATCCCGGCGCCACCCTCGCCATCGTGGGGGAGAGCGGGTCGGGCAAGTCGCTCGCCGCCACTTCCGTCATGGGGCTGCTGCCGCCGGTCGCACGCGTGGCCGAGGGCGCCGCGATGTTCGAGGGGCGCGACCTCCTCTCCCTGCCCGAGGAGGAGAGGCGGAAGCTACGCGGCGGCGCCATCGCCATGGTCTTCCAGGACCCGATGAGCAGCCTCAACCCCGTCCACCGCGTCGGTGACCAGGTGGCGGAGGCGATCCTGGCGCATCGCGACATCGGCGCCGAGGCCGCCGCGCGCGAGGCGGTGGAGCTGCTGGCCCGCGTCGGCATCGCCGACCCCGCGCGACGCGCGCGCGCCTATCCGCACGAATTGTCGGGCGGGATGCGCCAGCGCGTGATGATCGCGATGGCGCTGGCCAACAAGCCGCGCCTGCTGATCGCGGACGAGCCGACCACCGCGCTCGACGTCACGGTGCAGGCCGCCATCCTCGACCTGCTGGCGAAGCTGCGGCGGGAGGAAGGGATGGGCCTCGTGCTCATCACCCATTCGCTCGGCGTGGTGGCGGAGGTCGCGGAGGAGGTGGTGGTGATGTATGCCGCGCAGGTGGTCGAACGCGGCACGGTGGCGGAGGTCTTCGCCCGCCCGCTGCATCCCTACACCGCCGCCCTGCTGGCCGCCGTGCCGGACGGCGAGAACGAGCCGGAAGGCATCCCCGGCGTGGTGCCGCGCCCCGACGCCTGGCCGCACGGCTGCCGCTTCGCGCCCCGCTGCCCCCATGCCCGCCCGCAATGCGAGGCGCCGCAGCCGCTGGAGGCGGCAGGCACGCGCGAGGTGCGCTGCATCCGCTGGCGGGAGCTTGCGGCATGACCCCGCTGGTCGTGGCGGAGGGTGTGGAGAAGGTCTTCGCCCCGCGCGCCTTCCTCGGCGGCGGGCGCGGCGTGCGGGCGGTGGCGGGGGTGGATGCCACCGTCGCGCGCGGCGAGGCCCTCGGCATCGTGGGGGAGAGCGGCAGCGGCAAGTCCACGCTGGGGCGGCTGCTGCTCGGCCTGCTGGCGCCGACGGGCGGGCGCATCGCCTTCGACGGGGAAGCCCTGCCGCCGCCGGGCAGCCGCGCATGGCGAAGGCTGCGCGCCCGCATGGGCATCGTCTTCCAGGATCCCTTCGGCAGCCTCGACGCCCGGCGCAGCGTCGGCGCGCAGGTGGGCGACGGGCTTGCGATCCATGGCCGCGGCGGCGCCGCGGAACGCCCCGCGCGCATCGCCGCCCTGTTCCGGCGCGTGGGCCTCGACCCCCTCCGCGTCGACGCCTTCCCGCATGAGTTCAGCGGCGGCCAGCGTCAGCGCATCGGCATCGCCCGCGCGCTCGCGACCGAGCCCGACTTCCTGGTGGCGGACGAGCCGGTCAGCGCGCTCGACGTCTCGATCCAGGCGCAGGTGGTACGGCTGCTGGCCGACCTGCGGCGGGACCTCGGCCTCGCGATGCTGTTCATCAGCCACGACCTGCCGGTGGTGCGCCATCTCTGCGACCGGGTCGCGGTGATGTATCTCGGCCGAGTCGTGGAGGAGGGACGCGTCGCGGATGTCTTCGCCCGCCCCGCGCATCCCTACACCCGCGCGCTGCTGTCGGCGACGCCGATGCTGGACCCTGGCCGCCGCGCCGCCCGCATCATCCTGCCCGGCGACCCGCCGAGCCCGACGGACCCGCCTTCCGGCTGCGTCTTCCGCACGCGCTGCGCCCATGCCGCGCCGCGCTGCGCCGAGGTGGTGCCGCGGCTCGACCCCTTCGGTGCGCCGGGGCAGCGCGTGGCCTGCATCCGTGCCGCCGAGATCAACTGAACACCCCGGAGGAAGGCCAGATGGTCGAGATCGCCCCCACCAAGGTCCGCATGGCCGACATCACCGGCGACGAGGCGCGGGCGCTCTATCCCGCCAACCCCGTGGTCCTGCTGCCGATGGGCAGCCACGAGGACCAGGGCCCGCACGCGCCCATGGGCGACTACATCCTGGCCGAGCGCATGGCGGAGCTGATCGCGCTGAAGGCCACGGCGTCAGGCACGCGCACCGTGGTGGCGCCGGTCCTGCCCTTCGGGAAAAGCGACTTCTTCGGCCCGATGGTGGGCGGCATCGCGCTGACGGCGGCCACCTTCCGTGCGGTGATCGACGAGATGTTCGGCGAATTGCTGCGCCACAGGCTGACGAAGCTCGTCATCATCAACGGCCATGGCGGCAACGTGAACGCCATCAACGAATCGACGCGCGCGATCATGCACCGCACCGGCGTCGTCATCCCCTCGCTCTACCTCTGGCGCATCGCCTATGCCGAGATGCCGAAGCTGCTGGGCGCGGAGAAGGCGAAGGCGGTGTCCAGCCATGGCGCGGACCCGCTGACCAGCCTCTGCATGCACCTGTTCCCGGACCGCATCCGCTCCGACCTCATCCCGCCCCCGCGCAGCGGCGCGGCGACCGCGCTCGGCCTGCCCTTCCAGGGCTGGGGCTCGCTGAGCTTCGAGGGGGCGGAGGTGACGGTGCCGCATGAATACGACGTGGTCAGCCCGAACGGCCTCGGCACCGGCGACCCGCGGCTTTGCAGCGCGGAGAGCGGGCGGCTGATCGCGGAGCGGCTGACCGAGATCGGCGCGCGCTTCTGCGCCCATTTCGCGAAGCAGTAGCGGGGCGGGCTACGCCTTCCGCGCCGCGATCAGGAATTCGCGGTTGCCCTCTGGGCCCAGCAGCGGGCTCGGCACCACGCCGAGCACCGTCCAGCCCCCCAGCCCCGCCCACCAGTTGCGGATCTCGCCGCAGACGCGCTGGTGGACGCCTGGGTCGCGCACCACCCCGCCCTTGGCCACCGCGGGCCCGACCTCGAATTGCGGCTTGATCAGCGCCACCGCCCAGGCGCCCGGCGCCGCGAGGTCGAGCGCCGCCGGCAGCACGGCCCGCAGCCCGATGAAGCTGGCGTCGCAGACCACCACCTCCGGCGGCTCCGGCACCGCCTTCGCATCGAGGTAGCGTGCATTGACGCGCTCCATCACCACCACGCGGGGGTCGTTCCGCAGCGTCCAGGCCAGCTGCCCATGGCCGACATCCACCGCATAGACCTTCGCCGCGCCATGGTGCAGCAGCACATGGGTGAAGCCGCCGGTGGAGGCGCCGACATCGAGGCAGGTGCGACCCGCCGGCGACAGGCCGAAATGCTCCAGCCCATGCGCCAGCTTCACGCCGCCGCGCGACACCCAGGGATGGTCCTGGCCGCGCAGTTCCAGCGGCTGTCCTTCCCGGATCAGGTCGCCGGCCTTGTTCACCCGCTGCTCGCCCGAATAGACGAGCCCGGCGAGGATCAGCGCCTGGGCGCGCGTGCGGCTTTCCACCAGCCCGCGTTCCACCAGCGCCAGGTCGGCGCGCTGCTTGCCCGGCATCGGGGTCGGGTCAGGCGCGCGCCGGCTGGGCCTTCAGCTCCGCGACCCCGAGCGCGGAGAGCGCGGCGGCGACGATATGGCGCGCGTTCAGCCCGGCCTGGTCGTACTGCACCTTCGGCGCGGCGTGGTCGATGAAGGCGTCGGGCAGCACCATCGGGCGGAACTTCACCTGCCCGTCCAGCAGCCCCTTCCAGGCCAGGTGCTGCGCCACGAAGCTGCCGAAACCGCCGACCGAGCCCTCCTCGATGGTGATCAGGACCTCGTGGTTGCGCGCCAGGCGCTCCACCAGCGCCGCGTCCAGCGGCTTGGCGAAGCGCGCATCGGCCACCGTGGTGGACAGGCCGCGCGCCGCCAGCTCGTCGGCCGCCTTCATGCATTCCGCCAGCCGCGCCCCGTAGGAGAGGATGGCGATGCCCGTCCCCTCCCGCAGCACGCGCCCGCGCCCGATCTCGAGGGGGGTGCCGCGCGCCGGGACCGGCACGCCGAACCCTTCGCCGCGCGGGTAGCGGAAGCCGCTCGGCCGGTCGTCGATGGCGGCCGCGGTGGCGACCATGTGGGCCAGCTCCGCCTCGTCCGCCGCGGCCATCAGCACCATGTTCGGCAGGCAGCCGAGGAAGGCGACGTCGAAGCTGCCGGCATGGGTCGCGCCATCGGCGCCGACCAGCCCCGCGCGGTCCATCGCGAAGCGCACGGGAAGCGATTGCAGCGCGACGTCGTGCACCACCTGGTCGTAGGCGCGCTGGAGGAAGGTTGAATAGATGGCGCAGAAGGGCTTCAGCCCCTCCGTCGCCATGCCGGCGGCGAAGGTCACCGCGTGCTGTTCGGCGATGCCGACATCGAAGCAGCGCTTCGGGAAGCGCCGGGCGAAGAGGTCGAGCCCGGTGCCCGCCGGCATGGCGGCGTTGATGGCGACCACGCGCTCATCGGCCTCGGCCTCGGCGATCAGGGCGTTGGCGAACACCTTCGTGTAGCTCGGCGGGCCGGGCGGGGCCTTCTGCTGCTCGCCGGTGACGACGTTGAACTTCTGCACGCCGTGGTACTTGTCGGCCGAGGCCTCGGCCGGCGCGTAGCCCTTGCCCTTCTGCGTCACGACATGCAGCAGGATCGGGTGCGTCTCGTCCGCGTCGCGCAGGTTGCGCAGCACCGGCAGCAGGTGGTCGAGGTCGTGGCCGTCGATCGGGCCGACGTAGTAGAAGCCCAGCTCCTCGAACAGGGTGCCGCCGGTCAGCAGGCCGCGGGCGAATTCCTCGGCCTTGCGGGCGGTGCGCTCGATCGGGCGGGGGAAGCGCTTCGCGACCTTGCCCATCAGCTCCCGCACCGACAGGAAGGGGCGGGAGGAGACGACGCGCGACAGGTAGGCGCTCATCGCGCCGACCGGGGTGGCGATCGACATGTCGTTGTCGTTGAGGATGACGATGAGGCGCGCCTTCTCGGCGCCCGCATTGTTCATTGCCTCATAGGCCATGCCCGCGCTCATCGACCCGTCGCCGATCACCGCGATGACGTGGCGGTTGTCCCCCTTCAGGTCGCGCGCGACCGCCATGCCGAGGCCGGCGCTGATCGAGGTGGAGGAATGGGCGGCGCCGAAGGGGTCGTATTCGCTCTCGCTGCGGCGGGTGAAGCCGGACAGGCCGCCTTCCTGACGCAGGGTGCGGATGCGGTCGCGCCGGCCGGTGAGGATCTTGTGGGGATAGGCCTGGTGACCGACATCCCAGATCAGCCGGTCGCGCGGCGTCTCGAAGATGGCATGGACGGCGACCGTCAGCTCAACCACGCCGAGCGAGGCGCCGAGATGCCCGCCGGTCTGGCTGACCGCGTGGATTGTCTCGGCCCGCACCTCCTGCGCCAGCTGCTTCAGCTGCTCGGCGGAGAGGTTCCGCATGTCCGCCGGGATGCGCACGCGGTCGAGCAGCGGGGTGGCGGGGGGAGGCGCCATCGGTCAGTTCTTCCTTTCCACCGTATAGCCGGCCAGGTCGCGCAACAGATCGGCACGCTCCCCGAAACTGTCGAGATGGTCGCGCGCCTGCGCGACCAGGCGTTCGGCCTGCAGCCGCGCACGGTCGAGCCCGAGCAGCCCGACCAGCGTCGCCTTGCCCGCGCCGGCATCCTTGCCGGTGCGCTTGCCCGTCTCCTCCGCGGTGGCGGTGGCGTCGAGCAGGTCGTCGGCGATCTGGAAGGCGGCGCCGATGTCGCGCCCGTAGGCGGCAAGCGCATGGCGCTGCGCGACCGGGGCCTTGCCCAGGATCGCCCCGGCTTCCGCCGCATATTCGATCAGCCGCCCGGTCTTCAACAGCTGCAGCCGCCCGATCGCGGGCTCGTCCAGCGCGCCGCCGTCCTTCTCCGCCAGCATGTCCAGCATCTGCCCGCCGCACATGCCCCGGCAGCCCGCGGCGCGGGCCAGGCAGCGCACCAGCTCCACCCGCACGGCGGCGTCGGAATGGGTGTCCTCGTCGGCCAGCGTGCCGAAGGCCAGCGCCTGCAATGCATCGCCCGCCAGGATCGCCGTCGCCTCGTCGAAGGCCTTGTGGACGGTGGGCTTGCCGCGGCGCAGGTCGTCGTCGTCCATCGCGGGCAGGTCGTCATGCACCAGGGAATAAGCGTGCAGCATCTCGACCGCCGCCGCCACCCGCAGCGCGGAGGCGCGGGCCACGCCGAACTGCCGCGCGCCTTCCAGCACCAGGAAGCCGCGCAGGCGCTTGCCGCCGCCGATCGCGGCATGGCGCATCGCCGCCAGCAGCGGGGCCTCCGGCCCCTCGGCCGGCGGGATCAGCACGCCGAGCGCGTGGTCGATCTCGGCCGCCGCGGATTGCAGCGCGGCGCGGAGCGGGGGCGGGGGGGTGCCGTCGGTCATGGCTCAGCCCGCATCGCGCAGCGTGACGCCGGCCGGCGTCTCGACAATGGCCTGGAGCTTGGCCTCCGCCTCGGCGAGCCTGGCTTCGCAATGGCGCCGCAGGGCCGCGCCGCGCTCATAGGCGGCGACCGCCTCCTCCAGCCTGCCCTTGCCGCTTTCGAGGTCGCGCACGATCCCTTCCAGCTCGGCCAGCGCGTCCTCGAAGGACAGAGTGTCAACGGGACGAGACGCATTCGCCCCCTCGCTGTCAACCATACTTGACATCATGCCCCTTTCCCGCGCGGCTGGCCAGCGTAAAGCGCCATGCCCGCCTCGGCCAGACGCCCGGGCGTCAGGTGCCCTCTTCGACGAGGCTTGGGAAGCGGGCGGCCAGGTCCGCCGCGTCCAAGGTGGCCCCGCCCGGGAAGCTGTCCAGCACCCGGCGCAGCGCCGCCGGGCGCAGCTTCGCGCAGGCCGCACCATCCGCGTCGCGGCAGGCGGCGCGGGCCAGCAGGTCCAGCACCCGCGCGCGGGGGTCGAGCGCGACCAGGCGGTCCGCCTCCTCCTCGCTCGCGCGGTCCCGCTGGTCTTCCAGGTCCTCGCGCGCTTCCACCGGCAGCCATCCCAGGCCGACATTCGGATCGCTCATCGTCCATCCCCTTGTTGCCGTCGCGCGGGTCCAACGCCCGGAAGGGGGCGCGCGTTACCGCGCCCGGCGCCGCCTCATCGCCCGACCAGCGGCCAGACCAGCGCGATCATCGGCACGCCGACCGCCACCACGATGACCGACAGCGGCAGCCCCAGCCGCCAGTAGTCCCCGAAGCGGTAGCCGCCCGGCCCCATCACCAGCGTGTTGCACTGGTGCCCGATGGGGGTCAGGAAGTCGCAGGCCGCGCCGATCGCCACCGCCATCAGGAAGGGATCGGGGTTCAGGTGCAGCCGTTCCGCCAGGCTCGCCGCGATCGGCGCCATCATCAGCACGGTCGCCGCGTTGTTCAGGAAGGGCGTGACCGCCATCGCCGCCACCATCATCAGCGCCACCGCAGCCAGCGGCGGGATCAGGTTCGCCGCGACCGACAGCCAGCCCGCGATCAGGTCCGTCCCCCCCGTCGTGCGGATCGTCTCGCTGACCGGGATCAGCGCGCCGAGCAGGACGAGCACCGACCACTCCACCGTCTCATAGGCCTCCCGCATCGCGAGGGCGCGCAGCAGCAGCAGCGCGACCGCGGCGCCGAAGAAGGCGATGGAGACCGGTACCAGGTTCAGCCCCACCAGCGCCATCGCGACGCCGAGCACCGCCGCCGGCACCAGGCTGCGCCGCCGCTTGCCCAGCGCGATGTCCCGCCCGGACAGCGGCAGCACCCGCAACTCGCCCAGCGTCTCCGGCAGGCGTTCGCTCTCGCCCTTCAGGATCACCACGTCGCCCAGGCGGAAGCGCAGCGCGGAAAGCCGGCGCGTCACCTGGTGGCCGCTGCGGCTGACGGCCAGCAGCGCGACCCCGTGGCGCCGCTGGAGGTCGATCTCGGCCGCGGTGCGGCCGAGCAGGGGGCTGTCGGCGGTGACCACGCCTTCCACCACGCCCGGGTCCTCGGCCGGGGCGCCGCCGGCGGCGGCGTGCTTCTCCCCGGCCAGCAGCAGCCCGGCGCGGGCGGTCAGGCGTTCCAGCTCCGCCGGTTCCCCCTGCAGCAGCAGCACGTCGCCCGCGCGCAGCGCCAGGGCCGGCGTCGCGGGCAGGCGGCGGAAGCGTTCGCGGATCACGGTCGCCACCCGCGCGCCGCCGCCCATCGCGTCGATCTCCGCCACCGTCATGCCGACCGCGGGGCTGTCCTCGGCGATCCGGGCCTCGGTGGTGTAGGCCTCCATCGCGAAGGCGGCCTCCATCCCGGCGGCGGCGCGGCGGCCCTGCGGCAGCAGGCGCCAGCCCAGCGTCAGGAAGACCAGCCCCGCCGCCGCGACCGCCAGGCCCACGGGCGCGAAGTCGAACATCCCGTAGGGCTCGCCCAGGATCTCCTCCCGCACGCGGGAGACGATGATGTTGGGCGAGGTGCCGATCAGCGTCACCAGCCCGCCGACAAGGGAGGCGAAGGCCATCGGCATCAGCAGCGAGGAGGGGGAGGTGCCGGTCCGCCGCGCCAGCTGGAACGCCACCGGCATGAACAGCGCCAGCGCGCCGATGTTCTTCACGAAGGCCGACAGCACCATCACCGCTCCGGCGAGGATCGGCACCTGCATGGTGGCGGTGCGGAGATAGGGCACCAGCGGCCGCATCGCCGTCTCCACCACGCCGGATTTCGCGACCGCCGCGCTGACCAGCAGCGCCGAGCCGACGATGATGACGATGTCGTCCGCGAAGCCCTTGAAGGCGTCCTTCATCGGGATCAGCCCCGCGACGACGCCCGCCAGCAGCGCCAGCAGCGCCACGAGGTCGTAGGGAAGCCGCCCATGGATGAAGAGCGCGATGGTCACGCCCACGATGCCGAAGGCCATGGCCTGGTCGAGTGTCATTCTGTCTCCGGCCGCGCGGCCCCGGGGTCATCCGGGCCGCGTTCCGGCCCCGGGCGGAAAGCGGCCCGCGCCGCTCCGGTTCCCGGAACCGCGCGCGACCCCGGGCGTCCTGTCCGGCATGGCTGATGGTGACATGCCCGCCGGGCGAGGGACCCCGCCCGACCCGGGCCAGGCGATGCTGCGCGAGGCGATCGCGCAGAAGGTGCTGCTGGGCTGGGCGGAGAACCGCCAGCAGGTGGCCGTGCCGCTCGCCGTCAACCTGGGACGGATGCCGCCCGCCGAGGCCGGGCTGGTGGTCCAGGCGATGGCGGCCGCCCTCGCGCTCGCCGGCCCGCCTTCCGAAGCCGCCCGCCAGCGGCTGGGCGCCGCGCTGGCGCGGGCCGGCGGCGCCGGGCTTCCCGTGCCGGAACGGCCGGACCTGCTGGCGCTGTTCGCCGCGCTGGAGGGCGCCGGGCTCGGCCCCCATGCCTATGCGGCGTCGCTGATGGTGCTCGACCGGCGGGAGAAGCTGGCGCGCGCCTGGCTCGACCTGCTCGCAGCCCGCTTCGCCCTGCCGGCGGAGCTGCTGGCCGGGCTGGCGCGGCGCTACCGCGGCTGATGCGCGCCGTTCAGCGTGCCGCCGCGGTCTCGGTCAGCGCGCCGAGCGCCGCCTGCAGCTCCGCGCTGCCCACCAGCATGGCGCGCGAGAGGTCGGCCAGCGTGATCCAGCCGGTGACGCGCCCGGCCGCATCGATCACCGGCAGGCGCCGCAGGTGGTTCGCCGCCATCACGTCGAGCGCGCCGCGCACCTCGTCCTCCTCGCGGCAGGTGACGACGGGGGCGGACAGCACCTCCTCCACCCGCATCTTCGAGGCATCGCCGCCGCGTGCGACGACGCGGTAGAGCAGGTCGCGGTCGGTCACGATGCCCAGCAGCTCGCCGGGGCCGCCGACCGGCAGCGCGCCCACGTCCAGTTCCCCCATCAGCTCCGCCGCGGCGGAGACGGGGGCGTCGGGCGCGATGAATTCCACGTCGCGCGTCATGATCTCGGATACCCGCATGGCCGGGGCAACGCGGCAGGGGGCGGCGGGTTGTTCAGGCGGCGCGGCGGCGCCGCGGCTCCAGCAGGTCGAGCAGCGCCGCCGCCCCGGCCAGCCGCGCCGCGCCGTCCGGGCCGGGCCGCGGCAGCAGCAGCCGCCCGCCCTTCGCGACAAGCCCTTCCGGCGCCGCCATGGCCGGCATGGCCGCATCTCTCCCGCGCGGCGTGGCCGCATCTCTCCCGCGCGGCGTGGCCGCATCTCTCCCGCGCGGCGTGGCCGCGACCGCCGCCGGCCCCGCTTCCAGCCGCGCGATGCCGAGCTTCCGGCAGCGCAGCGACAGCCGCGCCAGGGCGAACAAGTTCTGCAGCGGCTCGGGGGAAGGGCCGAAGCGGTCCTCCGCCTCCTCCTCCAGCGCGTCCAGCGCGGCGGCATCGCCCTCCCGCAGCAGCGCGCCCAGCCGCGCATGCAGCTCCACCCGCAGCGCCGGCTCCGCGACATGGTCCGGCGGCACATGCGCATCGACGCCGAGCGCCAGCGCCGGGCTCCATTCCTCGGCCGGCGCCTCGCCGCGCGCGGTGGCCAGGGCGCGACCCAGCAGGTGGCGGTGCAGCTCGATGCCGACCAGCCGCAGATGTCCCGCCTGTGCCTCGCCCAGCAATTCGCCCGCGCCGCGCAGGTCGAGGTCGCGGGCGCTGAGCGCGAAGCCCGCGCCGATGCGGTCCAGCGCCGCGAGCGCGGCGAGCCGCCGCTCGGTCGGTGCGGGCAGCGCGCGGCCGGCCTCCGTCAGCAGCCAGAAGACGCCACGGCTGCGCCCGCGCCCCACCCTTCCGCGCAGCTGGTGCAGCTGCGCCAGGCCGAACCCTTCCGCCCCGCAGACCAGCATCGTGTTGGCGCGCGGCACGTCGAGGCCCGATTCGACGATGCTGGTGGACAGCAGCACGTCGCCCTCGCCCTCGGCGAAGCGCACCACCGCCTCGTCCATCTCGGCCGGCTTCATCGCACCATGCGCGACCACGACCGCGAGTTCCGGCACCAGCGCCGCCAGCCTTTCGCGCATCGGTGCAAGGTCCTCGACGCGGGGGCAGACCAGGAAGGACTGCCCGCCGCGCCGCGCCTCCCGCCGCAGCGCCTGGACCAGCACGTCGTCGGCGATGGCGCCCCGCAGCGTCCGCACGGGCTGGCGCCGCGCCGGCGGGGTCGCGACGACCGACAGCTCGCGCAGCCCGATCAGCGATGCCGCGAGGGTGCGGGGAATCGGCGTCGCGGTCAGGGTCAGCAGGTGCGGCGCCTCCTCCCTCCCGCCCGCCTGCAGCCGGGCCAGCGCCGCCTTCTCCCGCGCGCCGAAGCGGTGTTCCTCGTCCACCACCACCAGGGCGAGGTCGCGGAAGCGCACCCCCTTGGCGGCAAGGGCGGTGGTGCCGAGCACGATGCGCAGCGCCCCGCCCGCCAGGTCGGCGCGGATGGCCCGCGCCTCGGCCGCCGGGGTCAGCCGCGACAGCGCCGCCACCGCGATGCCGAAGGGCGCGAAGCGGCGGCGGAACACGTCCAGGTGCTGGCGGACCAGCACCGTGGTGGGCGCCAGGACCGCCACCTGCCGGCCCGCCAGCGCGGCCGCCGCGGCGGCGCGCAGCGCGACCTCGGTCTTGCCGAAGCCGACATCGCCGCAGACCAGCCGGTCCATCGGATGCGGGCGGGCGAGGTCGCCGAGCGTCGCCGCGATCGCGCCCGCCTGGTCGGGCGTGGGGTCGTAGGGGAAGCCGGCGGCGAAGCGGCGCATCGCCCCGGCGGGCGGGCGCAGCGCGGGCGCGCGCCGGGCCTCGCGTTCCCGCAGCAGGGCGACGAGGCGATGCGCCGTCTCCTCCGCCGCCGCCTCCGCCTCGGCGCGGCGCTTCGCCCAGCCGCCGCCGTCGAGGCGGTCGAGCGTGACGCTCCCCGCCTCCGCCCCGTAGCGCCAGATCCGGTCCAGCTCGTCGAAGGGCACCAGGCGGGACTGGCCCGCGGCATAGTCGAGGCGGAGGCAGTCCACCGTGGCGTCGCCCGCCGCCACCGGCTCCACCCCCGCCAGCGCGCCGAGCCCGTGGTCCAGGTGGATCACCGCATCCCCGGGCTGCAGCATCGGCGCCGCGGGCGCCAGCGGGGCGGCGTCGCGCGGCGCGCCGGCGGTGCCGCGGATGGCGCCGTAGGGCAGCACGGCGGCGTCGCGCGTCGCGAAGCCCTCGTCGCCCGGCGCGTCGCGCAGCAGGGCGAGGGTGCCCGGCTTCGCCCGCAGCAGCGCCGGCCAGCCATCGAGGATCGCCGCTTCGCCGCCCAGCCGCGCCACCAGGCGCCGCGCGCCGTGTCCGATGCCGCCCGCGATGGCGACGCGGCGCCCGGCGGCGCGCGCGCCCTCCACGAAGCCGGCCAGCGCCGCATCCGGGTCCGGCTCCGCCGCGAAGCGCGGCGTCGCGGCCTGCCGCGCCGCGCCCACCGCGGCCTCCGTCGCCGGGCCGACCGCGCCGGGCGCGCGGCCGCCGAGCGAGGCGGCCCAGGCCTCCTCGTTCAGGTGCAGCGCCGCGGGCGGGGGCAGCGGGGGCAGCCCCGGGCGCGGCGTGGCGGTGGCGAGGCGAAGGCGGAACGCCTCCGCCACATCCGCGATGCGGCGGGCGCGGGCCTCCTCCGCACCCTCGTCCAGCACCACCGCGGCATCGGGCAGCAGCGCGAGGGGGGCGACGAGGTCCTCCGCGAAGGCGGGCAGTAGGTGTTCGAGCCCGGGCGGCCGCGCGGCCGCCAGCGGATGGTCCTCCGCCAGCACCAGCTCGCTCGCGGGGCGGAGCGTCAGCCCCGGCACGGGCCCGCCGCCGCTGCGCTGGGTGGAGGGGTCATAGGGCTCGATCGCGGCGATCCGGCCCTCCTCCAGCCGCAGCCGCCAGGCGTGGTCGGCCTCGGCCGGGAACAGGTCGAGCGTGGCGCCGCGGGCCGCGACCTCCCCCGGCTCGTCCACCAACTCGTCCAGGCGGTAGCCGAAGGCGGCCAGGCGCCGCAGCAGCGCCCCGGCATCGAGCGCATCCCCCTGCCGCAGCCGCAGCGCCGGCACCTGCCGCGGCAGTCGTTGCAGCGCGGCGTCCATCGACAGCACCAGCAGCCGCGGCGGATCGCCCGCCGGCAGCGCCAGCCGCTGGCCCATCACGGCGGCGGAAGGCGAGACCCGGTCATAGGGCAGGCAGTCCCAGCCTGGCAGCAGCGCCACCCGCATCGCGCCCGGCGCCAGCGCGGCGGCGGCGCGGTGCAGCCGCGCGGCCCGCGCCTCGCCACGTGCGACGAAGACGAGCGGCGCCGCCTCGGCGCGCTCCACCAGGCGGGCGGCGAGCAGCCCCTCGGGCTCGGATGGAAGCATGCGGCGGGCGGTCCTCGGGGGGGATGGGGTGGGGAGGACCCCCCAACGCGTCAGCCCGCCGCGGGCTCCGCCTCCATCAGCCGCGCCGTCACCGCGCGCCGCACCGGCGACAGCGCGGCGCCGAGCCGCAGCACCGCGCCGCGCAGCAGCCGCGCCGGGGCGCGGTCATCGGTGTAGAGCGAGGCGATGGCGTTGGTCGCGGCGTAGAGCGGGAAGGTGGCGCGGCGATGCGCGGCCTCGTAGCGCAGCAGCGCGGCGCGGTCGGCGGGGTCGCGGCCGCGGCTGACGGCGGCGCGGATTTCCGCCGCCAGCCGCTCGGCGCCGGCCAGGCCGAAGTTGAAGCCATGCGCCGTCACCGGATGCATCCCGACCGCCGCATCGCCCAGCAGAGCGAAACGCTGGCCGACGAAGCGGTGGGCCCAGGTCGCCACCAGCGGATAGGCATGGCGCGTGGCCACCAGCCGCATGGCCCCGAAGCGGCCGCCGGCGCGGCGGGTGACGGCGGCGCCGAAGGCGTCCTCCCCCATGCCCATCAGCGCCTCGATCTCGCGCCCCGGCAGGGTGAGCACGATGGAGGAAGTGTCGCCCGCGAGCGGCAGCATCGCGATGGTCTGGCCATGGCCGAACCATTCCGTCGCGATGCCCCGGTGCGGGGTCTCATGCGCGACGCGGGCGACCAGCATGGACTTGCCGAAGTCCCGCAGGGAGGCCGGGATGCCCATCCGCCGCCGCGCCTCGGAAAAGCGGGTGTCGGCGGCGACGACGAGCCTGGCGGACAGCGCCCGGCCATCCGCCAGCCGCAGCGTGGCGCCGCCGGCGGAGGCGCCGAGGCCCGTGACCGCGGTGCCCGTGACCAGCGTCGCGCAGCCCGCCGCCGCCACGCTGTCGTGCAGCGCCCGGCGGATCAGGTGGTTGGGCACCAGCACGCCCATCGCCGGCCCGTCCCGGTCCTCGGGCGCGAAGGTCAGCGCGAAGGGGGAGGCGCCGTCGAGCACGCGGGCCTCCCGCATCGGCGCGATCTCGTCCGCCGGGATGCGGCCCCAGGCGTCGAGGTCGCGCAGGATCCGCTGCGAGCGGTGGGTCAGCGCGATCTCCCGCCCGTCGAAGGCGGGGTCGGCGATCGCGGCCTCCGGGCTGCGCTCCACCAGGACGAGGCGGAGCCCGCTGCCGGCGAGGCTGCGCGCGAAGGCGAGCCCGGCCGGGCCCGCGCCGATGACGGCGATGTCGAAGTCGGTCATGGCGGCACAGCTAATGCGCGGGGGGGCGGGGGGCAATGATGTGGGTCAAGCGGGGTGTCCCCCCCGCCTTGGCTTCGGGCGGGGGGCGGCCTCCTCACATCGGGCAGACGCCGGAGGCGCATTGCAGGTGGGCGAGGTCGATCGCCTCGTGCAGCGCGGCGTCGGTGATGCCTTCCACCACCTCCACGAAGCGGTCGAAGGAGATCTCCTCCTCCGGCAGGTATTCGTAGCCCAGCTCGTGGTCCGGGCGGCTCGGCAGGATGGAGCAGCAGCGGATGCGCGGCTGCTCCTCCAGCAGCAGGTCGCGGAAGCTGTCGATGTCGTGGCGGTCGGTGTAGAGCTTCAGCGTGTAGCTGACCTGGTTGCCGCGCTCGGCGCCGATCCAGTGGCGCTCGATCAGGCGGAGCCAGCGGTACTGCTGTTCCGGCGTCGCCTCCGGCGCGGTCACGATCCTCTCCCCGATGCCGAGGCGCTGGATCAGCGGCAGGGTGGGGAAGCCGACGATCGCCATGCCGGGGAAGCTGCGGAGCTCGCGCACCGGGTAGCCGCGGGATTCGTAGTCCGCCAGCAGCCTGTCCGCATCCGCATGCCAGCGGCCGGCAGGGTCGCGCGTGCCCTTGAACTGCACCCAGCGCAGGTACTGGCGGCGCGCCGGCAGGTGCGCGCCCTCGGTCAGGCCGAACAGCTTGCTGGTGGTGCCGGCGGGCTTCACCGTGGTGACGGTGAAGGGCACGGCCTGGCCGATCTCCGCGGCGTAGTCCTCCGCCTCCTGCTTGGCGGCGTCGGACAGGCGGGACAGCATCCGCCAGAAGGGCGCGCCGCGCGCCTCGTCCAGCAGGTCGTCGAAGGACAGGCCGAAGCGCATCCAGGCCCATTCCTGCAGGCCGGTCGGGCCGACGCCGATGCGGTTGGTGCGGCGCACCTCCTCGGCATACAGGGCATCCATGGTGTTGGCGCGCATCAGGAAGCGCACGGCCAGCCGCACGCTGTCCTCGACCCGCGCATCCCACCGCGCCGCCACGTCGTCGGCCATGTCGCCGGGGAACAGGTTGGCGAGATCGACCGGGCAGGCCAGCAGCGGCGCGAAATCCGCGATCACGCAGTAGCCGCCGGTGACGTGCAGCGAGATCTCGCCGCAGGGGTTGGTGGTGGCCGGGAAGCGCGCCGCATTCGCGCGTTCCGACAGCGCCGCCAGCAGCGACACCGCATGGGTCGCCTGGTAGCGGCCGGAGCGCACGTCGCGCCCGTCGTCATGCACCGGCTTGCGCCAGGCGGTGCCGGTGCGGTGGTCCTCCAGACGGTCGCCGTTGATGAAGCCGGGCTCGCCGTTGATGAAGCCGCAGCGCGTCGCCTCGTCGAATACCGCCAGCGCGTGGCGGTGCAGCGGATCGGCGCTGCCGGCGCGGGCCGCGCCCACGCCCGCCCAGAACTCCCGGTCCACCATCACGGAATTGTTGGCGGTCCAGAGCCCGCCTTCCGACTTGGCGCGGATGAAGCGGAAGATGCCGGGGTCGCGCCAGGACTTGGTGGCCATGCGCGCGGCGCGGCGCGCCCCGCCCACCTGCACCTCGACCGACAGGTGGTGGTCCACCAGCAGCGCCTGTTCCCAGGGCTGCATCGCCTCGTCCCCCGGCGCGCGGTGGCGGGCGGGTTCGATGACGTGGTGGCGCAGGTTCACGAAGGCGCGGATGAGCGAGAGCGGGCCCGAGGCCGGCCGCCCCTGCATCCCGCCGATCGGCGCGCCGCGCGGGCGGATGGCGGAGAAGTCGAGCAGCAGCGTGCGCCCCGCCGCGCCTTCGAAGGCGAGGGATTCCAGCAGCTCCACCGCCTTCCCCCAGCCCTCGCGGCTGTCGGCGACGAGATGCTCCATCGCGCCCTCCGGCGCCGGGCCGCGCAGGAATTCGCGCGCGATCCAGGCGCGCACCTCGTCCTCCTGCGCCGCGTCGAAGGCGTCGAGCGTGCTGCCCCAGGGCAGCAGGCCGAATTCGGCGCCGAAGCGGTGCAGCTCCTCCCGCGTGTCGGGGAAGTCGGCATGGGCGGGGTCGAGCCGCAGCAGCAGCCGCGGCGCCCGCCCCCAGTCCACCGCCACCAGCTCGTCGTCATAGGCGCGGCCGACGCCGCTGCCGTTCAGCAGCAGGTAGAACAGCGTGAAGCTGGTGATGGCGGTGGCGCAGTTGGTGAAGACCTCCATGTTGCGGCCGGGCTGGTCCGCATCGCCGTGCTGGAGATGCCGGCCGGAGGTCAGCAGCGCGCCGCAGGCGATGGCATTGCGCAGCCGCGCCTGTTCGACCGGATCGGCGCGGGTGCCGAGCAGCGCCATGTTGCCGGCCGCCACGCGGTCCGCCACCCGGCCGAAATCGTCGCCGTCCCCGTCGCGGAACACCGTCCGCCGCGCCACGGCGAGCCCCATCCCGGGATCGAGCGCGCGCGCGGGCTGCTTCGCTTCCCCGAAGGAGGCCCCCGGCGTCGCCCGGAACAGCGCCGGGGCCGGGGAAAGGGTGCCGGCCAGTGAACCATCCATCGCGCGCCGTCTCCGTAGCTGTCGAATCGCGGCCCCAAATATGGGCCAGGATGTCCGCTTTGAACACTAGATCTAGTGGTAAGGTTCCCGATGTCACCACAACAGGTCGCGCCATCCCCCCCTTCCGGCGCGGCCGGGCCGGCGCCACACTGCGCCGCTTGTGCCCAAGGAGCGCGTCGTGCCGGAGGACCTGGTCGGCCAGAACGGTTTCCCCCTGACCTGCGAGAAGCAGCCCGCCCGTGGCGCGCGCGGCGTGGTGGCCAGCAACCATCCGATGGCCTCGGCCGCGGGGGCGGAGGTGCTGCTGGCCGGGGGCAATGCCGTGGACGCCGCCATCGCCACGCTGTTCGCGCTGACGGTGGTGGAGCCGATGATGGTCGGGCTCACGGGCGGCGGCGTCTGCCACCTGCGCATGGCGGATGGCAGGCATGCGGTGATGGACGGGCTCAGCACCGCCCCCACCGCGGCGCGGCCCGACATGTACCGCCCCATCCCTGGCTCCCCGCCGGAGGAACGCGGCACGGAGGGGCGCGCGAACGAGATCGGCGCGCTGGCCGTCGCGGTCCCGGCCGCGCTGCCGGCCTGGGCCGAGACCCTTGCGCGCTACGGAAGCTGGTCGCTGGCGGATGTGATGGAGCCGGCGATCCGCCTGGCGTCCCGTGGCTTCGCGGTGACGCCCTACCTCTCCGACTGCATCGGGGACTGCGCGGCGGACCTCGCGCGCGACGGCGACCTCGCGGCACGCTTCCTGCCCGGCGGGCAGCGGCTGCGGGCGGGGGAGAGGCTGGTGCAGGGAGCCTATGCCGAGACGCTGCGCGCGGTGGCGAAGGACGGGCCCGCCGCGCTGCATGGCGGCGCGCTCGGCGGCCTGTTCGCGGACGCGGTGGCGGCGGCGGGCGGCATCGTGACGCGGGCGGACCTGCTGGCCTCCCGCCCGGTGGAGCGCCAGCCGATCCGCGGCGAATATCGCGGCCACGAGGTCTTCGGCCCCCCGCCCCCGGCCTCGGCGGGCGTGCATGTGGCGCAGATGCTGAACGTGCTGGAAGGCTTCGACCTGCGTGCCCTCGGCTTCGGCACGGCGGAGGGCTGGCATCTGGTGGCGGAGGCGTTGAAGATCGCCTTCGCCGACCGCGCGGTGGCCACCGCCGACCCCGACTTCGTACGCGTGCCGGTGGGGCGCCTGACCTCGAAGGACCTCGCGGCGGCGCGGCGGGCGGGGATCGACCCCGCGCGGGCGCAGACCTGGTCCGCGGACCCGGCGCTCGGCGAGGGAAGCTGCACCACGCATGTCACGGTGGCGGATGCGGCGGGCAACGTGGTCGCCACCACGCAGACCATCAACGCCCTGTTCGGCGCGCGCATCGCCATCCCCGGCACCGGGCTGATCTGCAACAACTACATGCACAATTTCGACCCGCGGCCCGGCCTCGCGCTGTCGGTGGAGCCGGGCAAGCGGGTCTACACCTCGATGGCGCCGCTGCTGGTGACGCGGGGCGGGCAGCTCCTGCATGCGCTCGGCCTGCCTGGCGGGCTGCGCATCTTCCCCTCGGCGCTGCAGGCGGTCCTCAATCTGGTCGACCACGGCATGACGCTGCAGCAGGCGCTGGAGGCGCCGCGGATCTGGACCATGGGCGGGGCGCTGGAACTGGAACCGGGCGTGCCGGACGCGGTGGCGGCGGCGCTGGCCGCGCGCGGGCACGCGGTGAAGCGGGTGGCCACCATCGGCGGCGGCATCAACGGCATCTCCTTCGATGCCGATGGCGCGATGACGGGCGCGGCGTGCTGGCGGGCCGACGGCTCGGTGGTCGCGCTCGGCGGCGGGCTGGCGCGGGCGGGGGTGCGCTTCACGCTCGGCGCGCCGCCGCGGTGACGGGCTCCCCCCCCGGCGCGGGATAAGATTCGTGGCTTCAGGGACCCAGGGATGACCTACAAGATCGCAATCCTCCAGCCGATCGGCGAGGAGCAGGCCGGCATCATCAACGGCCTGCTGCCGGAAGGCTGGCGCATCTCCGCCGTGACGGGCCGCACCGAGGACGACCTGAAGGCCGAGGTCGCGGATGCCGACTTCGCCCTGTGGTGGGACGTGCCGGTGACCGCGGGCATCGTCGCCGCGGCGCCGCGGCTGAAGCTGTTCCACAAATGGGGCGTCGGCATCGACAACATCGACATCGAGGCCTGCCGCGCGCGCGGCATCCGCATCGCGCGAACCACCGGCAGCAACGCGGTGCCGGTCGCGGAATACGCGGTCGGGCTGATGCTGGCGCTCGGCCGCCGCATCGTGCAGGCCCACATCGCCACCGCCGCGGGCGGCTGGCCGAAGAACGAGGTGTGGCGCCATTCCATCATGATCTCCGGCAAGACGGTCGGGATCATCGGGCTCGGCGCCATCGGCAAGGCGCTGGCGAAGCGCCTGCGCGGCTTCGACTGCACCATCCTGTACCACAACCGCAACCGGCTCGGCGCGGCGGAGGAGGCGGCGCTCGGCGTGCAGTACCGCGCGTTGGACGCGCTGCTGGCCGAAAGCGGCGTGGTCTCGCTCAACTGCCCGCTGACGGCGGAGACGAAGGGCATGGTCGATGCCCGCGCGCTCGGCCTCATGAAGCGGGGCGCGCTGCTGGTGAACGTGGCGCGCGGCGGCGTGGTGGTGGAAGCCGACCTGGTGGCGGCGCTGAATTCCGGCCACCTCGCCGGCGCGGCGGTCGACGTGTTCGACCAGGAGCCGCCGCCGAAGGACCATCCGCTGCTGCACATGGCGAATGTCATCGTCACGCCGCACACGGCGAGCACCGCCTACGAAAACTCCCGCCGCAGCATCGCGCACTGGCTGGGCAACATGCAGCGCGTGGCGAAGGGCGAGGAGATCCCGCCGCAGGACGTGGTACTGTAGCACCGGGCGGCGCGCCGCGCGTTCCGACGCGGCGCGCCGCCATTGCCCGACCGGCCGGTTCACCGCTCCGGCGGTCCCGCCCTCGCGGATCGGGCCCTAGACCATGATCCGCGCTGATTGAAGCGCCGCTCATGGTCCAGGCTGTTGTATTGCCGCGTGATTCACGCCTCCGGCCGTTCCAGCCTGCGGCGACCAAGCGCTAGGGCCTGTTAGCGCCTAGCTCAGCGGCGGCGGGTCAGGAGTGGCAACCAAGTTGAGAGGACCATGACGTTTACGATCACGGCGGGGATGAGGATCAGAGTTCCAGCCACGGCGAACACCGTGCCCATTGTTCGGTCCAACCGTAGTTCGGCCAACTCCTCTTTGCAGACCTCTACAGCTGTCGATCGCGATGGGTAATCGGACCGCGCAATGCACTCCGTCAGGAAGGTCGGTCGAGGTGTGCGCAACGAAAAGGTTAACGCACCAGCGGCGGCGGCCAGTGCAAGAATAACAGCCGCTGCCAAGCTCCCCTTCAAGAGCATCCCACTGATCCTTCGCTCCCGACCTGAGTGTAACTCAGCGGTCTGTTCGGATCTAATCCAAGGTGGCCGCAAGTTGCAGGACGCCGAGGAACGACGCAGCGGTCTTCTCGTACCGGGTTGCGACGGCTCGCCACTCCTTTAGCCTCGCCCAGAGCCGCTCCACGCGGTTGCGGTTGTTGTAGAACGGCGCCGGGCAGGCGACGGGCGCCTCGTCGCGGCGGGTTGGAATGGCCGGGCGGGCGCCGACGTCCCAAACATGCTCGCGAAAGGCGTGACTGCTGTAGCCGCGGTCGGCCACGACCCACATCGGCACGCCGGGTAGGCGCGCAAGCAGCGGCACGGCGTGGGGCAACTCATGCGCCTGACCGGGCGCGAGGGCGAAAGCGACAGCCCGTCCGGCGCTGTCGGCAATCACGCAGGCCTTGGTCCCATAGCCGCCACGAGAGCGGCCAAGCGCCTCACCCGCGCCCCGTTGCGCCGCGACGGCGTCTTTACCGCCGCCCCTGCCGCCTTCTGGTGGGCGCGAATGGAGGTGCCGTCGAGGAAAGCCATGCCAAGTTCGATGCCGCGTGCCTGCGCCATCCCGAGCAGCCGCTCCCACACGCCGAGCCGGGACCAGCGGATGAATGTCTGCGCCGCCATCCACCACGGTCCGAACTCCTCGGGCAGGGCGCGCCATTTCGCCCCGTTCTGGTGCCGCCAGATGATGGCCGAGATCGTCCGCCGGAGATTGCTCGGCGGCACCTTCGCAGGTGGACGGCACGCCTCTACCAGCGGCCCCAGAACCGCCCATTGCTCATCGGTCAGCAACACGCCGCCTCCCCAGAAAGGCGGCTCAACGCCGGTGTGGCCTCAGCGTTCAGACGCTAACAGGCCCTAGGCTGCGCGCCAGTTGAAGCGGCGCAGCAGCCATTCGCGATAGGCCAGCGCCACCTCCGGCGCCGGGCACAGCGTGGCCAGCATGGACGCGGCCTCGCCATCCGCCACGCGACGGGTGCCGGGCTCGACGCCGTCGCGCTCCTCCTCCGCCCAGCGCCGCGCCGCGCCGCGCCACAGCGCGACCGTGTCGGCCGAGGTCAGCGCCGGCAGCACCAGCAGCCCGCGGGTCCGCAGCGCGCCGGCCGCGGCGCGCACCGCCTCCATCAGCACCGGCTGGGCCGGGTCGGGCAGCAGGTCGCCGAGGGTCGGCAGGTCCGGCAGCGCGGCCTCACGCGCGAGGCCCGGGGAGTCGAAGCTGAACCAGGGCTGCACGCCCATCCGCGCCGCGCGCGGCAGGATCTCCGCCCCGCAGAGCAGCACCGCATCCGCCTGCCCCTGCGCAATCGCCGCATCGGGTGCCTGGCCGGCCGGGATCACCACCGGCGCGGTCCGCCGCCCGAGCAGGTCGAGCGCGAGCAGCCCGGCGGCTTCCGCGGCGCCGAGACCGGGGATGGCGACGCGGATCGGCGCGGCCGGGCTGGCCGGCATCCGCCCTGCCAGGACGGCCGGCATCAGGCTGCCGCAGACCGCCGGCCAGTGGCGCGGCTCGTAGCGGGCGCGGCTGTCGCCGACCAGCTGCGCCTGCGCCGCCGCCCCGGGCAGCAGCAGCAGGACGCGGCCCTCCGCGGCGGGTGAGATGGTGGCGAAGCGGTTGGCGGCGGTGATGCCGTCCGACCCGCCGACGGCGGAGACGCGCAGGGCCGCCGCCTGTACCAGCCCGCGCGCCAGCCCGCCCGCGGCGCGGCGCGCGAAGGCGGCCGCGGCGCCGTCCTCCGGGCCCGGCGCCAGCAGCGTCGCGGCTTCCGGCGCGGAGGTGGAGGCACCCGCCGCGCGCATCCGGGCGCTGGCCGCCGCGCCCAGCACGGCACCGATCACGCCCCGTCGGGTCGGGGTCATGCGTCGCATCCCTCCGGCTTCCCTGCGGTCCGGCGGCACCTAGGACCGGGATTGAGGCCAAACCGTGGCGCGCGGCCGCCGGGAGGCCGGGCCGGAACGCCCCGGGGCGGCGTCAGCGCCCGCCGGCCGGCACGCCCGCGGCGCGCGACAGCGCCTGCAGCGTCCGCTCGACCAGCCCCGGCAGGGTCGCGGCCAGTCGCAGGGCGACGGCGGCATCGCCCGCCGCGGCGGCGCGTTCCAGGGCGGCGGCGGCATCCCGCAGCGCGGCGGCACCGAAGGTGCCGGCGGCGGATTGCAGCGCATGCGCCTCCTCCTCCATCCGCGCCAGCGGCGGGGCGCCGTCCAGCCGCTTCAGGCGCGCCAGCGTCTCGGCCGCGAAGACGCCGATGAGGTCCGGCAGCCGGCCGGGGCCGACCGCGGCGCGCAGCTCCTCCAGCGTCTCGCGCCCCAGCAGGGCGGGCGCCGGGCCGGGCTCGGCCGCATCCGCCCCGCCCCGCGGCGCGCCGGGACGGAGCAGTGCCGCAACCGCTGCCAGCAGCCGCGCGCGGTCCACCGGCTTGGCGAGATGCGCGTCCATCCCCGCCGCCCGGCAGCGCGCCGCGTCGCCCGGCATGGCGGCGGCGGTGAGCGCCAGGATCGGCACGCGCCCGGCCTCGCCCGGCAGGGCGCGGATCCGGGCCGCGGCGCCGAGACCGTCGAGCCCTGGCATCCGCACATCCATCAGGATCGCGTCGTAGCGCCGCGCCCGCGCGGCGGTGACGGCTTCCGCGCCGTCCCGCACCAGGTCCACCGTGTAGCCGGCCTTCCGCAGGAAGGCGGCGGCGACCATCTGGCTCGCCTCGCTGTCCTCGGCCAGCAGCAGCCGCCCTTCCGCGGTGCCGTCGGGCGGGATGGGGGCGGCGGGGGCCTCGGGGGCGGGGGCCGCCGCCGGCGCCGGGTGCAGCGGCAGGTCGAAGCGGAAGACGCTCCCCTCCCCCGGGCGGCTGCGCACGTCGATCGCGCCGCCCATCAGCCCGACCAGCCGCCGGCAGATCATCAGCCCGAGGCCGGAGCCGCCATGCCGCCGGGCACTGCCGGAATCGGCCTGCTGGAAGCGGCGGAACAGCCGGCGGCGGAATTCCGCCGGGATGCCGCAGCCGCTGTCCTGCACCTCCACCACCAGCCGGTCGCCCTGCCGCAGCAGGCGAAGCTCCACCCCGCCGGCCGAGGTGAATTTCACGGCGTTGTCCACCAGGTTCAGCATCACCTGCCGCAGCCGCGCCGGGTCGCCCATCGCGAGGGCGGGAAGGGCGGGGTCGATCGCGGCGGTGAGCGCCAGCCCCTTGTCGGCCGCGAGGGGGGATTCGAGGGCCAGCACCTCCCGCACCGGCTGCGCCAGCTCGAAGGCGATCTCCTCGATCTCGAGCTGCCCCGCCTCGATGCGGGAGAGGTCGAGCACCTCGTTCACCGTCCACAGCAGCGTCTCGCCCGACCGCCGCGCGGTCTCGGCATAGGCGCGCTGCTCGGCGGCGAGCGGCGTGTCGAGCAGGAGGGACAGGGTGCCGAGCACGCCGTTCAGCGGCGTGCGGACCTCGTGGCTGACGAAGGCGAGGAAGTCTGACTTCTCCGCGCTCGCGCGTTCGGCGGCGCGGCGGGCCTTGCGGGCCCGCTCCTCGGCGCGGATGCGGGCGGTGACGTCGTGCTGAATGCCGAGGAAGGCCATCAGCGCGCCGTCGGGGGCGAAGACCGGGGAGATGTGGAGTTCGTTGACGAAGCGGCGGCCGTCCTTGCGGTAGTTCACCAGCTCGACATCGACCGGCTCGCGCCGCGCCACCGCGTCGCGGATGGCGCGCACCGCCTTCGGGTCGGTGTCGCGGCCCTGGAGGAAGCGGCAGTTGCGGCCCACCACCTCCTCCGGCGCGTAGCCGGTGATGCGGTGGAAGGCGGCGTTGGCGAAGACGATCGGGCAGTCCGGGAGGTTGGGGTCGGACACCACGACCCCGGTCGGCGCAGCCGCCACCGCGGCGGCGAGCACGGCGGAGAAGCGCCCCGCCTCGGTCAGGGCGCCTGCGCTGGCCCCGCTGTCAGCTCTCGTAGGAGACGAGCGATTCGAAGGGGACATCGAGCCTCGCCCTCCCGCCCAGGAATGTCAGCTCGATCAGGGTCGCGGCGCAGGGCACCACCGCCCCCGCCTGGCGCAACAGCGAGATTCCGGCCGCCATGGTTCCCCCGGTGGCAAGCAGGTCGTCGAGCACGACGACGCGCGACCCCGGCGCGATGGCATCCGCCTGCATCTCGATCCGGTCGGTGCCGTATTCCAGCGCGTAGTTCAGCCCGATGGTCAGCCCCGGCAGCTTGCGCGGCTTGCGCAGCATAACGAAGCCGAGCCCGAGTTCGAGCGCGAGCGGCGCCGCCACCAGGAAGCCCCGGCTCTCGATCCCCGCCAGCACGTCCGGCCTGTGGGGGGCGACCACCGCGGCCATGCGCGCCATCGCCGTGCGCCAGGCCCGGCCGTGCCGCAGCAGGGTGGAGATGTCGTAGAACAGGATGCCGGGCTTCGGGAAATCCGGGATGCCGCGGATGTGGTCGCGCAGGTCGATCGAGGGGTCGGCCTCCAGGCGGGCCGGCGCGGGCAGGTGGTCGGTCATGCGGGTCGTCGCAGGCTCCGAAGGTGACGGGGCGGGCATGACGCAACGGGCCCGGCGCCGCTTCGCGGCGGGGGCCTGGTTGCTGCTGCCTGTCCTCCGTCGCCACGCTACGCCGGGCGGCGAGGGGGCCGCAACCGGGTCGGGCGGGCTTGGCGCGGCGGCGGGGCCGGGCCACATGGGCGGTATGTCGCGCGCCCATCTTGCCCTGCTCGCCGGCCTGGCGGGTTTCCTGATCTACGTGGCCGTCGTGGTCGCCTTCGCGGACCATGTGCTGCGGCTGCACTGGACCGTGCAGCTTGGCTACTTCGCGCTCGCCGGCGTCGCCTGGGTCTGGCCCGCGCGCACGCTGATGTTCTGGGGCGCGGGCGGCCGGGGGTGACGGGGCAGGCGGCGCCGGCCCCGCCCGCCCGGGTCAGAAGGGCCGCGAGACCGTCGCCACCGCGCGCGGGCCGCACAGGTTCAGGCCGCCGAAGCAGTCGTTGCGGTTCAGCGTGGTGTAGTAGCCGGTGACGCTGCCGATGAAGCCGGCCCCGATCTCCCGCGAGAGGCCAAAGGAGAGGACGGCGTAGTCCGGCGTGCCGAAGGCGCCGTGACCGGCCGGGGAGGTCGTGTTGTATTCGATCCACTGGTAGCCGAGGCGCGCCGAGGCGGTGAAGCCGAAGTCGAGCGTCATGTCGAAGCCGCCTTCCACATACCAGGCGCTGCCGGATTCGAAGTTGAAGTTGGGCGAGTAGCTGACCTGCCCCACGAACTTCACCGGCGCCAGCTCGTAGCTGCCGCGCAGCGACACCTCCCACCAGGACCAGTCGAAGCCGCCCGGCGCGCGGTCGTAGCCGGGATAGCCGAAATAGGTCGCGCCGAGGTCGAGCTTCACGTCGCCCACCGCGAAGCGGTAGCCGAGGTTCAGGTCCACCTCCTGCCGCAGGTTGGTGCCGGGGAAGGAGACGTTGGAGACGAAGGTGCCGATGTAGAGGCCGGAGGCGTGCTCGACATCGACCGTCGCCTGGATGGCCGGCTGGCTGCGGGTCTGGCTGATGCCGCGGAACATGTAGTCGCTGGTCAGCGCCGGCGTGGTCGTCACCGTCAGGCCGAGGCTGTCGATGGTCTGCTGCGCCTGCGGCGTGCCGGGCGCGGCCAGCATGCCGCCGATCAGGGCAGCGGCGCTCAACATCAGGGCACGGGTCATGGTGGCTTCCTCGTCACGGGGATGGACGAGGGCGATGCAGCAATCGGCGGGCCAGCCTCACGCCGTCGCGAATTACATCTCCGTAGGGAAGTGGAACATTCGCGCCGCCGGTCGGGGCGAACGAAAAAGCCCCGCCAGCCTGGGCTGGCGGGGCTTCCGGCGTTGCCGCCTTGCTGGTCGGAGTGAGAGGATTCGAACCTCCGGCCCCTGCGTCCCGAACACAGTGCTCTACCAGGCTGAGCTACACTCCGGCGGGCCCCGCCCCGAAGCGCGGGGCGCAACGGGGCGAGGCGCGCCGTATAGCGAAGCCCCCGCCCGCCGGCAAGCCGGGGCCTTCTCGACTTGCGCCGACCGTCGCGCATGGCTGCCGCCCGGAACCGCCAGGACGTGACACTCCGTCACCCACAGGGACATTGCGCCGCCGGCCGTGGGCTGCGAACGTTCCGAAGTCTGCAACCTGAGGGAGAGCCCATATCGATGCGAGCAATGATCCTGGCGGCGGCCGCCGTCCTTGCCGTCGGCGGCGCCGGCGCCGCGCTGGCGCAGGGTGACGTGATCGCGGAGCGCCGGGCCGGCCTTCGCCAGATGGGCCAGCACATGGAGGCCATCGCCGCCATCGTGCAGAACCGCGGCGACCAGGCGCAGATCGCCGCCCGGGTCGACCAGATGGTGCCCTTCTACCAGAGCCTGCCGAACCGCTTCCCGACCCCGAGCCTGACGCCGCCAGTGGCGCAGGGCACGGGCGAGGGCCAGACCCGCGCGCTCGCGGCGATCGAGGCGAACCGCGCGGGCTTCCAGCAGGCCAACGCCAACATGGTCACCGCGCTCGGCGCGCTGAAGACCGCCGCGGGGGCCGGCAACGTGACGCCTGACCTGCTGCGGACCACGGGCGGCACCTGCGGCGCCTGCCACCAGACCTACCGCGCGCGCTGACCGCGTGGCCGCCCTCCCCTGTTGCTGCGGGGAGGGCGGGGCCACGCGACCGCCGATCAGAAGGCGGACAGCGGCGCCAGCGTCGAGATCCACCACACGAAGCCGGCCGATGCCGCGAGCAGCAGGCCCGCCAGCACGGGGCTGCCCATGCGCGGCGTCGCGACGGCCTCGGCCGCCGGCAGTTCCAGCACCCCCGTCACCATCGGCCGCACCAGGTTCTGCCCGCGCAGCACGCGATAGGCGGCGACCGCCAGCACATGCAGCACCGCGCAGGCGACGATGACCCAGAAGGCGCGCAGGTGGATGCGCGTGGCGATGTCGCTCCAGTATTCACCGACGCGGCGGGCCAGCGGGCCGCGGGTGAAGATCGCGTCGTCGGCGAACAGCCCGCTGCCGGCCTGGGTCAGCAGCAGCGCCAGCAGCAGCAGCACCATCCAGCCGCCCGCGGCATTGTGCCCGATCTCGACCGCTGCGACGCGCCGGCGCAGATGCGACAGGTGGCGCAGCGCCTCCGCCGGGCTCCTCAGGAAGCGGTGGAAGCGCGCCGTGTCGGACCCGACCAGGCCCCACAGGATGCGGAACAGCACCAGCGTCAGGATCGCGTAGCCCGACCGGAAATGCCAGTCGAAGCGGGAGGTCGTGGCCGTCCAGTAGGAGAAGGGAATCAGCAGCACGATCGCCCAGTGGACCAGCCGCACCCAGGGGTCCCAGACCGCCAGGCGGCGGGTCGGCGCCGGATGGGTCGTGTCGCTGGCCATGCCCTCTCCTCGATGCTCGGTCGTCGCAGTCTGGTCGCGATGGCCCTGCGCCGGCAAGTTACCGGGCGTGACGGCGGAGTCGGCGATGGGGTGGGGCGAGCTGTGGCCCTGGCGCGGCGCGCTGGCCGCGGCGGTGCTGGGACTGGCTGTGGCGCTGGCCGGGGGCTGGCTGCGCCGGCCGCGGCTGGCGGCGCTGGCGGGCGGGATCGGCGTGCTGGGCGGCTGGTGGCTGACCTTCGGCCTGCTCACCGCGACGCCGCGGCAACTGGCGGAACGGCTGCCGCTGCTGATGCTGGCGATGGTCCTGGCCGCGGGGCTGGGCGGCGGGGCGGTGGCGCGCTGGCGATGGCTCGCGGTGCCGCTGGCATTGGCCGGGGCGGCGGCCGCGGGCTGGTGGATGGCGGGCGCGCCGCTGGTCGCGGCGGACCTCCGCCGCGCGGCGCCGGTCCTGGCATCCGTCGCGGCGGTCACG
>NZ_JBNXUO010000038.1:0-42173 GCF_050563535.1 Falsiroseomonas sp. CW058 | reverse complement strand
CCCGCCAGCCGCGGCCGGACGCCCGCGCCAGCCGCCCTCCGAGGAGCAGATCCGCTTCGCCGTCGAGTTGTTGCTGGACCGGGCGCCGACGCCCCGCGAATTCCGGCTGTTCGGCCGGCTGCCCGACCTGCCCGCGCTGAGGCAGGCGATCCTGGCCGGTGCCGCCCCTGGTTCCGCCCCTGGTTCCGCCCCCGCCACTGCGCCGCCGCGCGACGCCGCCGCGCGCGGGCCGGATGCGGCCGACCTCGCGGCGATCGAGGCGCTCGGCGCCGGGGCTGCCGGGGAGCCCGGCTTCATCGTGGACTGGTTCGGCCTGCGCACGCCGCTCGGCATCGCGCCGGACCTCGCGGCCGGGGCCGGCAAGGTCCTGCCCGCCCCGGTGGCCGGCGACAGCCGCGCGCGCGCGGCCGAATGGGCGGGGCTCGCCCGCAGCGTCGCCGCGGCGGCCGGCACCTGGCACGCGCTTTCCATCGGCGCCGGGCGCGGCGACCTGCTGCTGGCCGGCGCCGTCGCCGCCCGCCGGCGCGGGCTGACGCCTGTCCTCCAGGCCAGCGAGGCCGATCCCCGCCGCTTCGCCGCCCTGCTGGAACACGCGGCCGCCAACGGCATCGACCCCGCCGCGCATCGCTTCCAGCAGGCCGAGATCGGCCCCGCACCCGCCGCCCGCCCCGCGCGCGGCGCCTCCGTGCAGGACATCCTGGCCGAGGCCCCGTCCTGGGACTGGGTGCAGGTCGCGCCGGCCGGCACGCTGGTGCCGTTGCTGCAAGGGGCGATGCCGCTGCTGACGGAGCGGGTGCGCATCCTGTCGCTGGCGACGCATGGGCGGCTCGACGAGATGACGGCGATCCGCCTGCTGTCGGCGGCGGGCTGGACGCTGCTGGCGGAGCAGCCGGCCGTGCTGGACCTGCGCCGGCCCAAATTCGCCACGCGCAGCGGCGCCCAGGTCTGGCGCGCCCCGCAGGCGCCGCGCGCCGCGGGGGCGTGACGCCCGCGGGCAGGCCGGCGCCGGCGCTTCTGCCGGCGCCGCGCATGGTCTAGGGTCCGGCCGGCATGGCTCGCCTCGCCGATCTCCTCACCCTCCCCGCGCGCATCGCCCGTCTCGAGAAGCGGCTGGAGGAGGCGATCGCCTTCCTCGCCGCGCGCACGCCCCCCCGGCAATTCGCCCAGGCCACCTATCTCGGCGACCACACCGCGCTGGCGCTGCTGAACCGGCGGATCATGCTCTACCTCGACACGCGCGGCACCGACATCGCGCCCCACCTGATGACGCATGGCGCGTGGGAACCGGACGAGCTCTGCGCCTTCGAACGCATGCTGCGCCCGGGCGACACCGTGCTCGACCTCGGCGCGCATCTCGGCGTCTTCGCGCTGACCGCCGCGGCGGCGGTCGGCCCGGCAGGCCAGGTGCATGCCTTCGAGCCCAACCCCCGCCATGCCGGGCTGCTGCGGCGTTCCGTCGCGGTGAACGGCTTCGCGGACCGCGTGACGCTGCACCTCGCCTCGGTGGGGGATGCCGCGGGCGCGGCGACGCTGCTGTTCGAGCCGGAGTGGTCGGGCGGCGGCTTCCTCGATGCCGCCATCCCCGGCGCCGGCCCGCGCGCGGATGGGCGGCACGCCATCACCACGCGGATGGTGGCGGTGGACGACCTGCTGCCGGACCCCGCCACGCGGCTCGGCGTCGCGAAGCTCGACATCGAGGGGATGGAGGGCCGCGCGCTGCGGGGGATGCGGCGGCTGCTGGAACGCTCGCCCGATGCCCGGCTGCTGCTGGAATGGGCGCCCGCCATGCTGGCGGGCCAGGGCACCCCGGCGCCGGAGGTGGCGGCGCACCTCGCCGCGCTCGGCTTCCGCTTCTGGCTGGTGGGTGCGGGCGGTGCGCTGGAGCCCCTGCCCGCCGCCGCCCTCGCGGCCTTCGAGGGCGGCATCCGCAACGTCGTCGCGGCGCGGGGCAACCCGGCATGACCGGCTGGCCCGGCCTGCTGTCGCGGCTTCCCCTGCTGCGCCGGCCGCCCTCGTTGGCGCGCGGGACGAAGCTCCTGGCGCTGGCGGACCTCGCGGCCGGGCGCGGGGCGGTGAGCGCCGCGATCCGCGCACGCTGCCACAACGTCCCGCTGGATGCGCACACGGTGCTGAGCCGCGTGCTCGGCCGCTACAAGATGCTGGTGGACAGCCGCGATCTCGGCCTTGCGCCGCACCTGATGCTGGACGGCTTCTGGGAATACTGGACCACCGCCTTCGTCGCGCGCCGCCTGCGCCCGGGGCAGGTGGCCTGGGATGTCGGCGCCAATCTCGGCTATTTCAGCGTGCTGATGGCCGATGCGGTGGGGCCGGCGGGCCGCGTCACCGCCTTCGAGCCCAATCCCCGCCTGGCGCTGCTGGCGGAGCGCAACCTGGCGCTGAACGGCATGGCGGACCGCGCTGCCGTGATCCGCGCCGCGGTGACCGCCCGCAGCCGCGGCACGCTGCGCTTCCGCGCCCATCTGGACGACCCGAAGAACGGCCGCCTGGTGGAGCCTGGGGAGGCAGAGCCGGTGGAGATGCTGGAGGTGATGGAGGTCGCCGTCTCGACGCTCCGGCTCGACGACATGGAGGATCCGCGCGTCGACTTCATCAAGGTCGACGTGGAGGGCGCGGAGGAGGCCGTCTGGGCCGGGATGCAGGGCGTGCTGGACGCCAACCCCGGCATCACCGTGCTGCTGGAATTCAACGCCCTGCGCTGCCGGGAGCCGGCGCGCCTGGTGGCGGAGATGACCGCCCGCTTCGCCCTGCGGGAGCTTCGCCTCGACGGCCGGGTCCGCCCCGTCGACGCGAACGAGATGCTCGGCCGGCGGGAGGACACGATGCTGGTGCTGACCGCGGGGCGGGTGTAGCCCGCGGCGTCACGCCCCCGGCGCGATCTCCACCCGCGCGCCGTGCCGCGTCTCCGACGGCAGGCAGAGCGCGGCGAGGCCGGGGGCCACGTCCCCGGGCTGGGGCAGGCGGTCCTGGTCCTCGCCCGGCATGGCGAGCATCCGCATCTTGGTCGCGACCACGCCGGGATCGGCGAGGTTCACGCGCAGCGCGGTCTTCTCGACCTCCTGCGCCCAGGTCAGCACCAGGTGCTCCATCCCCGCCTTGGTCGCGCCGTACATCCCCCAGTAGGCGCGCGGGCGCCGCACGCGGCCGGTGGTGAGGAACACTGCCCGCCCGGCGTCGGAGGCGCGGAGCGGCGGGTCGCAGCTGCGGATCAGCCGCCAGGCGGCCGAAAGGTTCACCGCCACCGTCTCCGCCCAGTCGCGCGGCTCGATATGCGCGACCGGCGTCAGCTTGTTCAGCACGCCCGCATTGTGGACGAGGATGTCGAGCCGCCCGAAGCGTTCGAAGATCGACGGCCCGATGAGGTCGAGCTGCTTGTCCGCGTCCTTCTGGAGGTCGAGCGGCAGCAGCGTGGCGCCGCGGCCGGTGGCGGCGCGGATCGCGTCGTCCACCTCCTCGAGCCCGCCCTGGGTGCGGGCGACCAGCACGCAATGCGCGCCGAGCCGGGCGAGTTCGAGCGCGAGCGCCGCGCCGATCCCGCGCGAGGCGCCGGTGACGAGGGCGACGCGGTCCTTCAGGGGGGCATCGGCCGCGGCGATGGGCGCGGCACCTGCGGTTGCTGTCACTGGTTGGCGGCCTGGAGGAGGGAGGGAGGGCGTTCGGAATTGTCCTGCTGGTCGGTCAGCGGGATTGCGTAGTCGCCGGTGAAGCAGGCGTCGCAATAGCCGGGGCTGGCCGGGTCGCGCCCGGCGCGGCCGAGCGCGCGGTAGAGCCCGTCGAGCGAGATGAAGGCGAGGCTGTCGGCGCCGATGATGCGCGCCATCTCCTCGATGTCGTGCTTGGCGGCCAGCAGCTTGCCGCGTTCCGGCGTGTCGATGCCGTAGAAGCAGGAATGCGTGGTGGGAGGGGAGGAGATGCGCATGTGCACCTCCGTCGCGCCGGCCTGGCGCACCATCTCCACGATCTTGCGGCTGGTGGTGCCGCGCACGATGGAATCGTCCACCAGGATCACGCGCTTGCCTTCCAGCGTCGCGCGGTTGGCGCTGTGCTTCAGCTTCACGCCGAGGTTGCGGATCTGGTCCGTCGGCTCGATGAAGGTGCGGCCGACATAGTGGTTGCGGATGATGCCGAGTTCGAAGGGAAGCCCGGCCTCGGCCGCGTAGCCCATGGCGGCGGGCACGCCGGAATCGGGCACCGGCACCACCACGTCGGCGCCCACCGCGCTTTCGCGGGCGAGTTCCGCGCCGATGCGCTTGCGCGTGTCGTAGACGGGCGTGCCTTCCACCGTGGAATCGGGGCGCGCGAAGTAGATGTACTCGAAGATGCAGAAGCGGCTCGACGTCTTGCCGAAGGGCCGGACGGACCGCAGGCCGGCATCGTCGATCAGCACGATCTCGCCCGGCTCCACGTCGCGCACGAATTCCGCGCCGATGATGTCGAGGGCGCAGGTCTCCGACGCCAGCACGAAGCCGCCTTGCGCGAGGCGGCCGAGCACCAGCGGGCGGACGCCCATGGGGTCCCGCGCGCCGATCAGCGCGCCGTTGTGCAGCGCGACCAGGCTGTAGGCGCCCTGCACCTGCTTCAGCGCGTCGATCAGCCGGTCGGTGACGGTGGTGTAGAGGCTGATGGCGATGAGGTGGATGAACACCTCGCTGTCGGTGGTGGACTGGAACAGGCAGCCGCGGCGCACCAGGGCGCGCTTCAGCACATGCGCGTTGGTCAGGTTGCCGTTGTGGGCCACGGCGAAGCCGCCGAACTCGAAATCGGCGTAGAGCGGCTGGACGTTGCGCAGCGCCGTCTCGCCCGTGGTCGCGTAGCGGTTGTGGCCGAGCGCGGCGCGCCCGGGCAGGCCGGCGATGACCTGCGCGTCGCCGAAGTTGTCGCCCACCAGCCCGCGGCCCTTGTGGGCGTGGAACTGCCCGCCGGCGGCGAGCGAGACGATGCCCGCCGCTTCCTGCCCGCGATGCTGCAGGGCGTGCAGGCCGAGCGCGGTCAGCGCCGCGGCGTCGGCGCTGCCCCATACGCCGACCACGCCGCATTCCTCGTGCGGGTGGTCGTCATCGGCCCATCGGTCCAGGCGGAGGTCGTCCATGGCGTTCTTTCTGCTACCGGCTGCGCGCCGCGGGGCGGAGCAGCTGGTCCATGCTCGGGTCGCGGCTCACCGCGCCTTCGGCCAGGCGCGGGCGGAAATCGGCGGGAAGGCGGTCCACCAGCCAGCGGGCGCCGTCGGCGGCCAGCGGCAGGCTGCGGGCCTGGCGGACCGGTTCGGGCCAGTGGTCGGCCGCCGGCATCACCAGCCCGCCCACGATATAGGCGAGCACCACGATGAACGCACCCCGCGCGAGGCCGAAGACGAGGCCGAGCGCACGGTCGACGCCGCCGAGGGCGGAACGCTGCACCCGCCCCGCCAGCCAGGCGATCAGGATCTTCAGGACCACCAGCACCACCAGGAACACCGCGCCGACCGCGATGCCGGTGGCCAGCCAGGGGGGCTGGACGTATTGCGCGGCCAGCGGCTGCGCCGCCGGCTCCGCCAGGATGGCGAGCACGACCGCGCCCGCCCATGCGCCGATGCCCAGCACCTCGCGCACGGCACCGCGGAAATAGGCCAGCCCTGCCGAGACCAGCAGAACCGCCAGGACCACGCCATCGACCCAGGTCATCGCGCCCCAGTGTCTCAGTCGGACCGGATGCGCGGCGGGGGGCCGCGGCGGTCGAGGTCGGACTGAGGGACGACCTGTCGCGCGGGGGGTATAGCGGGCGGGGCGCCGGGTGTCATGGTGGCGCGTGGGCCGCCTTCAGGCCGGCGCCGGGTCCCTCGGCGCGCCCTCCTTCGCGCCCGCCGGCTTCTTCTTCCGCACCGTCTCCGCCGCGAAGCCCGCCACCAGGTCGGCCAGGTGGCCGATCTCGGTCAGGCGCAGGCCGGGGATGGCGGCGGGCGGGGCGGAGCCGCGGGCCACGCGCCGCGGCAGCGTCGCGGCGCCGAAGCCCAGCTTCTGCGCCTCCCGCAGCCGCGTCTCGGTCTGGGCGACCTGCCGCACCTCGCCCGAAAGCCCCACCTCGCCGAAATAGACGGCCTCCGGGTCGGTCGGGCGGTCGGTGGCGGCGCTGACCAGGGCGGCGGCGACCGCGAGGTCGGCCGCCGGTTCGTTGATGCGCAGCCCCCCCGCCACGTTCAGGTAGACGTCGTTCATGCCGATGCCCATGGCGCAGCGCGTCTCCAGCACCGCCAGCAGCATCGCCAGCCGCCCCGAATCCCACCCCACCACCTGCCGCCGCGGACTGCCGCCGGCGGAGGGCGAGAGCAGGCACTGCACCTCCACCAGCACCGGCCGCGTCCCCTCCACCCCCGCGAAGACCGCGCTGCCGGAGACGTTGCCCCGGCGTTCCGCCAGGAACAGGGCGGAGGGGTTCGGCACCTCCACCAGGCCGCGCTCCGTCATCTCGAAGACGCCGATCTCGTCGGTCGCGCCGTAGCGGTTCTTGACGGCGCGCAGGATGCGGAACTGGTGGCCGCGGTCGCCTTCGAAATAGAGCGTGGCGTCGACCATGTGCTCCAGCACGCGGGGGCCGGCCAGCGTGCCCTCCTTCGTCACATGCCCGACCAGCACGATCGCGAAGCCGCGGGTCTTGGCGAGCCGTATCAGTTCCGCCGCGCAGGCGCGCACCTGGCTGACCGTGCCGGGCGCCGAATCGAGCGCGTCGAGCCAGACGGTCTGGATGGAATCCATCACCACCAGCGCCGCCTCCGGCTCGCCCTCCAGGCTGGCCGCGATGTCGCGCAGGCTGGTCGCGGCGGCCAGGCCGAAGCGCCCCTTGTCCGACCCGTCCGAGACGCCGAGCCGCGCGGCGCGCAGCCGCACCTGCTCCACCGCCTCCTCGCCGCTCACATACAGCGCCCGGCGTCCGTCGCGGGCGATGCGGGCGGCCGCCTGCAGCAGGATGGTGGACTTGCCGATGCCCGGATCGCCGCCGACCAGCACGGCCGAGCCCGGCACCAGCCCGCCGCCCAGCACGCGGTCCAGCTCCGCGATTCCGGTCATGATCCGCGCCGGGGGCGCGGAGCTGCCCTTCAGGCCGACGAATTCCACCCGCCGCCCGCCGCTGGCCTTGGCGGCGGGGCCGGGGCCGCGGGCCTCGGCCACTTCCTCGACCAGCGTGTTCCACTCGCCGCAGGCATCGCAGCGGCCCTGCCATTTCGGGGCGGGGGCGCCGCAGGCCTGGCAGACGAAGCGGGTGCGGTCCTTCGCCACGGCAGGCGGTCCTTTGGCACGAAACGGGAACGCAGCTTCATAGCGCAGCCCGTGGCGCGGCGGAACCTCCAGGCTCCGCCCGAGATCACGGGTTCGTGTGGGCAGCGTGCCGGGTGACCGGGGGTTCCACGCTCCGCACCGGCGGCCATTGGGTGCATGCTGGCCGGACATGGCCGCAGTCACCTCCAACCCAACCGGCATGCCGGCCGGCAAGGCTCGGACCCTGCGGAGCCTGCTCGCGCTGCAGAGCCTCGCGCTGCTGCTTCCCCTGTTCGCCCTCGGCGCGGCGCTGCTGCTGGTTCATGTCGCGCATGAACGGCTGAAGCTGGAGATGGTGGCGCAGTCCGATGCCTGGCGCAGCCTGCGCGCGGTGGATGCGCTGCTGGTCGATCGGCTCGCCTGGCTGCGGCGTGTCGCGATGGTGGGCGACACGCCGGACGCCTGCCTGGATGCCCTGCCGCAGGGCGGCGACGCACTGCTGGCGCTGCATGCCGCCGATGGCCGGGTGCTGCGGGATGCGCGCCCGCAGGGGCAGGCGCTTGGCGCCGCCGCGGGCGATGCGGCGCGCGCCGCCGCGGCCGCGGCGCGCCCCGTCTCCCGCCTGGTGGAGGATGCGGCGGCGGGCGGGCATGCGGTGCTGCTGGTGCAGCCCGCGCCGTGCTGGACCGACATGCCGGGCGGCTTCCTCTCGCTCGGCGTGCCGGCGGAGGCGCTGCGCGGGGCGCTGGAGGCCGGCGGGGCGCGCTTCACCGAACGGCAGTTCCCCGCCCTGGTCGACGCCGAGGGCGTGATCGCCGCGCGCTGGCAGGACCATGACCGCTTCGTCGGCCGGGCCATGCCGCCCGAGGCGCGGCGCGCGATCCTGGATGCGTCGGACGGGCTGTGGCGGGGCCGGAGCGCGGCAGGCGCCAACGTGACCGTCGCGCATGCCGTGTCGGGCTTCAGCGGGCTCGCCGTCGGCATCGGCATCCTGCAGGAGGATCTGGGGTCGCCGCTGCGCCGGTCGCTGCTGGCGCTCGCGCCCGGGCTGCTGGCGGTGGTGGCGCTGTGGCTGACGAGCACCGCATTGGCGGCGCGGCGCATCGGCCGGCCGATCGAGAGCCTGCGCGACGCCGCCCTCGCCCTCGCCGACCGCCGCGCCCCGCCCCAGCTCGACACCGGGGTGGCCGAGGTGAATGCGGTGGGCGAGGCGCTGGCCGAGGCCGCCGAGCGCCGCGACGCGGCGGAGAGGCAGCGCGACCTGCTGGTGCGGGAGCTGCACCACCGGGTGAAGAACCTGCTGGCCACCGCGCAGTCGCTCGCCACCCTCTCGGCGCGGACGACGCAGGACCCGGCGGGCTTCGCCGCGCAGTTCGGCGACCGGCTGCGCGCGCTGGCGCGCACCCACACGCTGCTGCTGGAGGAGCCGGGCGTGACCGCGCCGCTGTCCCTGCTGCTGGACAGCGTGCTGTCGCCCTATCGCGGCGGCGGGATCGGGCGGGTGCGGCTGGAGGGACCGGCGGTGATGCTGCCGGCCGAGACGGCGGTGGCGCTCGGCCTCGTCCTGCACGAGCTTGCGACCAACGCCGCGAAATACGGCGCGCTGTCGGTGCCGGAAGGGCGGGTCCGCGTCACCTGGTCCCTGCCCGCGCCGTCGCGGCTTGCGATCACCTGGACCGAGAGCGGCGGCCCGGCGGTGGAGGCACCCCCGACGCGCGAGGGCTTCGGCAGCCAGCTGCTGCGCCGCGCCCTGGCCGGCGCCGCGGGCGAGGTCGCGACGGAATGGCGGCGGGACGGCGTGGCCGTTCGGATCGGGCTGACGCTGCGGCCCTGAGCGGCGCTACCGCCGCAGCTCCATCTGGATCGGCCCCTCGCGCTCGCCGCGGGCGAACTGGTCCACCATGGGGTTGCCCGTGGCGCCGAGTGTCGCGGCAGCCCCGGTCCAGACGATGCGCCCCTTGTGGATCATCGCCGCGTCGTCGCCGATGCGCCGGGCGCTCGCCATGTCATGCGTGATGCTGACGGCGGTGGCGCCGAGGCGCCTCACGCAGTCCACGATCAGCCCGTCGATCACCGCGCCCATGATGGGGTCGAGGCCCGTCGTCGGCTCGTCGAAGAAGATGATGTCGGGCTCGGCCGCGATGGCGCGCGCCAGGCCGACGCGCTTCTGCATGCCGCCCGACAGCTCGGCCGGCGAGAGGTCCCCGACGGAGGGCGCGAGGCCCACCTGCGCCAGCACCTCCGCCGCCTTGTCGCGCGCGGCGCGGCGGGTGATGCGGCGCTGCGCGAGCAGCTTGAAGCAGACATTCTCCCACACCGGCAGCGAATCGAACAGCGCGCCGTTCTGGAACAGCATCCCGATGCGGTCGTTCACCTCCTCGCGCCCCTGGCGGTTCAGCGTCGCGAGGTCGCGGCCATCCACCTCGATCACCCCCGCATCGGGCGTGATCAGGCCGAGGATGCATTTCAGCGTCACCGACTTGCCCGACCCCGACCCGCCGAGGATCACCATCGAATGCCCCGCGCGGATGTCGAGGTCGACGCCGTCCAGCACCACCTTCGGCCCGAAGGCCTTGGTCAGCCCGCGCAGGCGGATCTTGATGCCCTGCCCGCTCATCGGCTGAAGAAGATCGCGGTCAGGATGTAGTCGGTCGCGAGGATCAGGATGGAGCTTGCGACCACCGCCGAGGTGGTCGCCCGCCCCACGCCCTGCGCGCCGCCGCCGCTGGTGTAGCCGCACCAGCAGCCCATCAGCGTGACGATGAAGCCGAACACCGCCGCCTTCACCAGGCCCGAAACCACGTCCCAGATCTGGAGGAAGTCGAAGGTGGCCTTGAGATAGGCGCCCGAGGCGAAGCCGAGCTGCTGCGTGCCGATCAGCCAGCCGCCCATCACGCCGAGGATGTCGGCCACCACCACCAGCAGCGGCAGCGCCAGCGTCCCCGCCAGCAGCCGCGGCGTGACGAGGTATTTCATCGGGTTGGTGGACAGGGTGCCGAGCGCGTCGATCTGGTCGGTCACGCGCATCGTGCCGATTTCCGCCGCGAAGGCCGCGCCGATGCGGCCCGCCACCATCAGCCCGGCCAGCACGGGGCCGAGTTCACGGGTGATGGACAGCACCACCACATTGGCCACCGCGCCTTCCGCGTTGAAGCGGGCGAAGCCGGTATAGGACTGCAGCGCCAGCACCATGCCGGTGAAGACCGCGGTCAGCGCCACCACCGGCAGGCTGAACCAGGCGATCTCGATGAAGGCCTTGAGGAACAGGCGCCCGTAGAAGGGGGGGCGGAACAGGTGGCTCGCCGCCTCCGCCGCGAAAAGCGCGACGGCGCCCGCCCCGCGCAGCGCGCCGATCACCACGCGGCCGAGCGCCGCCGTCAGGTCGAGGGTGCGGTCCAAGGCGTCAGGCGCCTTCGTAGGAGCGCGCGTAGCGACGGCCGAGCGCGGTCATCACCTCGTAGCCGATCGTGCCGCAGCGCGCGGCGATGTCGTCCGGCGTGTTGCCCTCGCCGCCGATCAGCAGCAGGCGGTTGCCGGGGCGTGCCTGCGGCACGTCGGTCACGTCGAAGGTCGTCAGATCCATGGAAACCCGGCCCACCAGAGGCACGGCGCGGCCGTGGAGCATCCCCAGGGACCGGCCGGACAGGGCGCGAAGGTAGCCATCGGCATAGCCCGCGGCAACGGTGGCGATCCGCCGCGGCCCCGGCGCCGTCCAGGACGCGCCATAGCCCACCGTGTCGCCCGCCGGCACGTCGCGCAGCTGCAGGACCTCCGCCTCGACCCGCGCCACCTGGCGCATCGGGTTCGGCCGGCCCGGCACGGGGTTGATCCCGTAGATCGCGCAGCCCGGACGGGCAAGGTCGGAGCGGAAGTCGGCGCCGAGGAAGATGCCCGACGAATTGGCCAGGCTGCGCGGCACGCCCGGCGCGATCCGCGCCGCCGCCGCCGTGAAGCGGTCGCGCTGGCGCGCGTTCAGCGGGTGCGCGGGCTCGTCGCCGCAGGCGAGATGCGTCATGACGAAGCGCAGGTCGAGACCCCGCAGCCGGGCGGGCTCCTCCGCCAGCAGCGCCTGTTCGCGCGCATCGAGGCCGAGGCGGCTCATCCCCGTGTCGAGATGCAGGATGGCCGGGCGCGCCGCGCCGGCGGCCGCGGCGGCATGGGCGGCGATGTCGCCGAGGTGGTTCAGCACCGGCAGCAGGCCGGCGCCGCCGTCGGCGCCCGGCGGGAAGCCGTTCAGCACCGCGACCGCCGCCCCGGCGCCCAGCGCCTGCCGCAGCGCCAGCCCTTCGGACAGGTGCGCCACGAAGAAGGTCCCGCAGCCCGCTTCCCGCAGCGCCCGCGCCACCGCGGCGGCGCCGAGCCCGTAGCCATCCGCCTTCACCACGCCCGCCACCGGCGCGCCGTGGCGGTCGCGCAGGTCGCGCCAGTTGGCGGCGACGGCGCCAAGGTCGATGCGGAGGACGGCCTGGCCGGGCAGGGTCATGGCGGGGCGGTCCCCGGGACGGGGAGGCGGCAGGGGGTCACTCAGTCCCCATACCCGCCATCATGCTGCGTATCCAGGTCGCCGAAGCGGGTGAACTCGCTCTCGAAGAACAGCTTGATGGTGCCGGTCGGGCCGTGGCGCTGCTTGGCGATGATCAGTTCCGCCTTGTTGTGCGCCTGTTCCATGTCGCGCTGCCACTTGTCCAGCGCATCGCCGTATTTCTCGGCGTTGTCGTAGGTCAGCTCCTTCGGCTGGCGCTGCGCCAGGTAGTATTCGTCGCGGTAGATGAACATCACCATGTCCGCGTCCTGCTCGATCGATCCGGATTCGCGCAGGTCCGACAGCTGCGGCCGCTTGTCCTCCCGGCTCTCGACTTGGCGGGAGAGCTGCGACAGCGCGATGACCGGGATCGACAGCTCCTTCGCGATGGCCTTCAGCCCCTGGGTGATCATGCTGATCTCCAGCACGCGGCTTTCCGGCCTCGTGCCGGCCGCAGGGCGCATCAGCTGAAGGTAGTCCACCACGACGAGGTCGAGCCCCCGCGTGCGCTGCAGGCGCCGGCAGCGGGTGCGCAGCGCGCTGATGGTGATGGCCGGCGTGTCGTCGATGTAGAGCGGCAGCGCCTGCAATTCCCGGCTGACCTCCACGAAGCGGTCGAAGTCGCGCTGGGCGATGTCGCCGCGGCGGATGCGGTCGCCGGAGATCCGCGCCTCCTCCGAGAGAAGTCGCGTCGCGAGCTGGTCGCAGCTCATCTCGAGCGAGAAGATCGCGACGCCGCCGCGCGGCACCGCGTTCGGGTCCGCCTCCCGCGCCTTCTGCAGGATGGCGCGTGCCGCGCCGAAGGCGATCTTGGTGGCCAGGGCGGTCTTGCCCATGGCCGGCCGCCCCGCGAGGATCAGCAGGTCCGACTTGTGCAGGCCGCCCGTCTTCGCATCGTAGTCGCGCAGCCCCGTGGACAGGCCGGAGACGCCGCCGGGGTTGGAGAAGGCGGCCGCCGCGTGCTGCACCGCGGTCGCCAGCGCCTTCTCGAAGCTGACGAAGCCGCCTTCCGCGCCGTTGTCCTTGGCAAGGTCGAACAGGTTCTGCTCGGCCGCTTCCAGCTGCTGGCGCGCATCCAGCTCCGGCTCGGCGCCGAAGGCGCGGTTCACCACCGTCTCGCCGATGTCCACCAGCTGCCGGCGCAGCCAGGCGTCGTGGATGACGCGCCCGTATTCGCCGGCGTTGATGACGCCGACCATCGCGCCCAGCAGCTGCGCCAGGTAGGCCGGGCCGCCCACCTCGTCGAGCAGGCCGTTGTGCTCGAACTCGGCGCGCAGCGTCACCGCATCGGCCAGCTGCCCCGCTTCCACCCGGCGCTGGATGGCGGCGAAGATGCGGCCATGGATGGCATCGGCGAAATGCTCCGCCGCCAGGAATTCGCTGACGCGCTCATAGGCCTTGTTGTTGGCCAGCAGCGCGCCGAGCAGCGCCTGTTCCGCCTCCAGGTTGGCGGGCGGCAGGCGCTGCGACAGGCCGAGGAGGCCGTCGCCCAGGGAGCCCGGTGGAGGTCCGAAGGTGTTCATCGCAGCAGTCTAGCGCGGCGGGCGGGGGCCGCGCGCCTCCCCTCCGCTGGGGATGGCTGTGGATAACGGGGGTAGTGTGGCCGTGGCGCCCCGCTGTGGCCGCCGGGCCATGCCCGGCGGGGCGCATGCGGAAAGGGGGAGGTGGCCGCGAAGCCCCCTCCCCCCTCCTTCGATCGTTGGCGGCCCGGATGCGGGCCGCGCGGCCTTCAGCGTTCCGATGCTGCGCCCAGCTCGGCAAGCTCGGCGGCGAGCTCGGCCTCCAGGTCCTCCTCCTCGGCCAGCTCGGCGGCGCGGACATCCTCGCCACGGGCCTGCTTCTCGGCCTCCTCCTGGGAGCGGGCGACGTTCACGCCGACCGGGATCACCACTTCCGGGTGCAGCGCGACGCGCACCTGGTGGATGCCGAGCGTCTTGATCGGCTGCTCCAGCTGGACCTGGCTGCGGTCGAGCGTGAGGCCCGAGCCCTTGCAGGCATCGGCGATGTCGCGGCCGGAGACGGAGCCGTAGAGGCTGCCCGATTCGCCGGCGGAGCGGATGATGACGACCGACAGGCCGTACACCCGCTCGGCCACGCGCTCGGCCTCCTCGCGGCGCTTGAGGTTCTGCGCCTCGAGCTGGACGCGCTCGCGCTCGAACCGCGCCAGGTTGTCCTTGCTCGCGCGGATCGCCTTGCCCTGCGGCAGGAGGAAGTTGCGCGCGTAGCCCGGGCGGACCTTCACGCGCTCGCCCATCTGGCCGAGCTTCTCGACCCGTTGCATCAGGATGACTTCGATCATGGCCGCACCTTATCGGCTTGAGTTCAGGGGGTCGGCGGCGGCGCACCGCGCCGGGCCCGGGTTCCGTTGAGAATGTCGTAGAGGCCGTAGCCGGTGACGGAGAGCGCCACCGGCACCGACATGACGATCAGGGCGGCATAGGCGCCGCCCAGGACCATCGTCCGCCCCCGCAGCGCACGCGTGGCGCGATGGAAGGCGGCGAGGCCGTGCAGGAAGATCGGCACCATCAGCGCCAGCAGCAGGGAGAGCTGGACGGCGTCGGCCTCGTCGTCGGCGGCAAGCCACAGCAGCAGCGCCAGCCCCGGCAGCACGGCGTACCAGGCCGGCAGCCGCGCCTCGCGCCAGGCCGGCGCGCCGGCGATGACGCGGGTGCGCGCCAGCAGGGCGCCCGCCGCGGCGGCGTTGACCAGCAGCGCCATCGAGACCCAGAAGCCGATCGCCGCCGCCTTCACGCGGACGAGATCGGCCACCAGCCCGTCATGCGCCGGCAGGCCCATCCGCCGCAGCCCGGCTTCCGCCGCGCCGCGCATCGCGCCCTCCAGCCCGCCCGGCTCGTCGCCGAGCATGAGGGCCGCGAGCAGGATGCCGCCCGCCGGGATGATGCCGAGCAGCGCGAAGGGCAGCGCCAGGTCGATCCGCCCGCGCCGGTCGCCCGCCAGCACCAGCATCGCCACCGGCACGCCGAAGGCGGCCAGGAAGATGCCGAGCGCCAGCGCGCTGCCGGAGAACAGGATCGCCAGCGACGCGACCGCGAGCGCGGCCGCCAGCGCCGCCATGCCGAAGCCGATGCCGGCTGCGAACAGCGGCAGCGGCGACAGCCACAGCGCGACGGCCCCGCCCGGCAGCGCCCGGAAGGCCCAGAGCGCCAGGGTGGCGGCGCCGAGGCCGCAGGCGGCCGCGGCCAGCCAGCGCGGGTCGGAGGTCATCCCCCCGCCGCCCGGCCCGGTCCCGACCGGCCCATCCTGGCCTTCCGTCGCCATCGCCCGGTTGCCCTCCGGCCCCCGTCCGTCAGTCGTTGATGACGTAGGGCAGCAGCGCGAGGAAGCGGGCGCGCTTGATGGCATTGGCCAGTTCGCGCTGCTTCTTCGCGCTGACCGCGGTGATGCGGCTCGGCACGATCTTGCCGCGCTCCGACAGGAAGCGGCTCAGCAGGCGCACGTCCTTGTAGTCGATCTTCGGCGCGTTCGGGCCGGAGAAGGGGCAGGACTTGCGGCGGCGGTAGAAGGGGCGGCGCGCGCCGACCGCGGGGCGGCGGGCGGCGGGGTTCAGGGTCGCGTCGTCAGTACGGTCGGACATCTCGGCTCACTCCCCGTCCACGCCCATGTCGAGTTCCTCGCGCGGGCGCGCCCGGAACTCCTCGCGGTCGTCGCGCTCGCGCCCCGTGCCGGGGCCGCGGCCGGACCCGAAGCGGCCGGCCGGGCGCGGGCCGCGGAAGCCGCGGTCGCGCTCGCGGTCCTCGCCGCGGCGGGCGAGGATGGCGGACGGCCCCTCCTCGATCGCCTCGACGCGCAGCGTCAGCGTCCGCAGCACGTCCTCGTGCAGGCCGAGCTGGCGCTCGACCTCCTGCAGGGCGGCGGGCGGGGCGGAGACGCCAAGGAGCATGTAATGCGCCTTGCGGTTCTTCTTGATGCGGTAGGCTAGGCCACGCAGGCCCCAGTACTCGCGCTTGCGGACCTCGCCGCCGCCCTCCTTGAGGGTGGCCTCGATCTGGTCGGCGATCGCCTCGACCTGCTGTTGCGTGACGTCGTTGCGTGCCATCAGCACGCATTCGTACAGGGGCATCGGTACTCCCTTCGGCTGTCTCATCCCGGGGGCGGTCCATCGGCACCATGCCATGGGACGCGCGCAAGCGGGCATAGCCGGGACCGATGCCTCGGGTCCCGGCAGGGGAGCGCGGCGTAAAGCACGGGAGGGGGTGCGGGGGCAAGGGCGTTCCGCCCCCGGCCGCGCTTTCCGCCGCTTGACGCGCCCCCTTCCCCGCCCTAGGCCCGCGGACCCGTCACACCGCAGGGTCACGATCCCCCCATGGCGCTCGCCTTCACCTTTCCTGGCCAGGGCAGCCAGGCCCCCGGCATGGGCCGGGACCTCGCCGCCGCCTTCCCCGCCGCCCGCGAGGTGTTCGAGGAGGTGGACGAGACGCTGAAGCAGAAGCTCTCGAAGCTGATGTTCGAAGGCCCGGCGGAGGAGCTGACGCTGACCGCCAACGCCCAGCCCGCGCTGATGGCCGTCAGCCTCGCCGTGCTGCGCGTGTTGCAGCGGGAGGGCGGCTTCGACCTCGCCACCCGCGTCGCGCTCGTCGCCGGCCACAGCCTCGGCGAGTATTCCGCCCTTGCCGCCGCCGGCACCTTCGACGTGCCGACCGCGGCCCGCCTGCTGCGCCTGCGCGGCGAGGCGATGCAGAAGGCGACGCCGCCCGGCACCGGCGCAATGGCCGCGCTGCTCGGCGCCGAGATCGACCAGGCGCGCCGCATCTGCGCCGCCGCCGCCGCCGACCCCGAGACCGGGAAGGCGGAGGTGGTCGAGGTGGCGAACGACAATGGCGGCGGGCAGATCGTCGTCTCCGGCGCGGCCGCCGCCGTGGACCGCGCGATCGAGGGCGCCAAGGCCGACGGCGTGAAGCGCGCCATGAAGCTGCCCGTCTCCGCCCCCTTCCACTGCGCGCTGATGGCCCCCGCCGCCGATGCGATGGCCGAGGCGCTGGAGCGCGCGGCGATGGCCGCGCCGGTGGTGCCGGTGGTCGCCAACGTCACCGCCGCCAAGGCGACCGACCCCGCCGCGATCCGCGACCTGCTGGTGCGGCAGGTGACCGGCACGGTGCGCTGGCGCGAATGCATCCTGGCGATGGCCGCCATGGGTTGCGACCGCTTCGTGGAGGTGGGCTCGGGCAAGGTGCTGACCGGGCTGATGAAGCGGCTCGCGCCCGAGGCGAAGGCCGAGGCCATCGGCACGCCCGCCGACATCGAAGCCTTCCTGAAGACCCTCTGAGCGCGGCCGCCGCGCCGCCCGATCCCGACAAGGACCACCGATGATGTTCGACCTGACCGGCAAGGTTGCCCTCGTCACCGGCGCGACGGGCGGCATCGGCGAGGCGATCGCCGCCGCGCTGCATGCCCGCGGCGCGAGCGTGGCGCTGACCGGCCGGCGCGAGGCCGAGCTTGCCCGCGTGGCGGAGGCGCTGGGCGGGGGGCGCGTGCTGGTCGCGCCCGCCGACCTGGCCGACCCGGCGGCGCCGGCCGCCCTGGTGGAGAAGGTGGAGGGCGCGCTGGGGTCGCTCGACATCCTGGTGAACAATGCCGGCTTCACGCGCGACATGCTGGCGCTGCGGATGGGGGATGCCGACTGGAACGCGGTGCTGGAGGTGGACCTGACCGCCCCCTTCCGGCTGGCCCGCGCGGCGCTGCGGGGGATGATGAAGCGGCGGTCGGGGCGCATCGTCTCCATCGCGTCGATCGTCGGCGTCACCGGCAATGCGGGCCAGGCGAACTACGCCGCCGCCAAGGCGGGGCTGATCGGGATGAGCAAGTCGCTGGCGCAGGAAGTGGCGACGCGCGGCGTCACCGTGAACGTCGTGGCGCCCGGCTTCGTCAAGACCGCCATGACCGACGCGCTGCCCGAGGCCGCGCGCACCACCCTGCTGTCGCGCATCCCGACCGGCCGGATGGGCGCGCCGGAGGATGTGGCGGCGGCCGTGGTCTACCTTGCCAGCCCCGAGGCCGGCTGGGTCACCGGCCAGACGCTGCATGTGAATGGCGGCATGGCGATGGTCTGAAGGACCCCGGCCGGTCAGACCGGCCGGAAGCCGAAGCGCCCCGCCGCATCCCACGGGCCGCCGCGGTAATGCCACAGCAGCAGGCCTTCCCCCACCGCCGCCCAGGGCGCGAAGTCCGCGCGCATCTCCTCGAACAGCGCCCGCGCGGCGTCCGGCGCGGCCTTGTTCTGCACCGTGACATGCGGCCGCCAACCCTGCCGGTCCTGCGGCGTCAGCCAGTCCCGCCAGGCCTCGGCCAGCCCGGCCCGCAGCGCCCGCAGCGGCGGCGATTCGATCTCGTAGGCGACGCCGCGGCCGAGGAAGCGCAGCCCCGCGACGCGCAGCGCCAGCGGCGGCGTGGCGGCCGCGACCTGCGCCAGCCGGGCCGCCACCGCGGGCAGTTCCGCCCCCGGCAGGTGGTGGAACAGGGTCAGGTGCGCCGGGATGAGGTTCCGCCCGGGCGGGAAATGCGCCCGCCTCTCCGCATCCAGCCGCGCGAAGGCGGCGGGGTCGAGGGCGAGGGTGAGGATCAGGGGTGCCGTGGCATCCGGGCCAGCCATCCCCCCCATCTTGGCCCGCCCGCGTGCTTTCCCACCCGCCCCCGCTTGCGCGCCGCGCGGGCCTAGGCCAAGTGACGCTTCCATGTTAAGGCCCGCGCCCCCGGACCCACCCCCGGGCGGCCGCGCACGCCCGGGCACGGCAGGACCGCAGCAGGAGAGATCGCGGCTATGAGCGACACCGCCGACAAGGTGAAGAAGATCGTCGTGGAGCACCTCGGCGTCGAGGAGGCGAAGGTGACGCCGGAGGCGTCCTTCATCGACGATCTCGGCGCGGACAGCCTCGACACGGTCGAGCTGGTGATGGCGTTCGAGGAGGCCTTCGGCGTGGAGATCCCGGACGACGCGGCCGAGAAGATCACCACGGTGAAGGACGCGATCGACTACATCGAGAAGCAGAAGGCGGCCTGAGCCTTCGGCCCGCTCCCCCGGCCCCGGCCGCACGGACGCCAGCCGTCCCTGCGCCGCCGGACCGCCGGGCGGCGGGCATTCGCCCGCATCCGGCCCCGCCGCCTCCGCGGCGGCGCCCGGTGCGGCGGCGGGCCCGCGGCGCGGGCCGACCGGGTGCGCCGGGGCCGGCGCATCGCGCGGCAGGTTGCATGGGACAGGTCGAGGATAGGGGACAGCGCGTGTTCGGTCATCTGACGGCGCCGCGGCGCGTGGTGGTCACGGGCATGGGCATCGCCTGCCCGCTCGGGCTCGGTGTCGAGAATGTCTGGAAGCGCATGGTCGCCGGGGAATCCGGCCTCAATGCCATCCAGTCCTTCGATGTCAGCCAGCTGCCGGCGAAGATCGCGGGCCAGGTGCCGGTGGGCACCCGGGCCGAGGGCAAGCTCGACGTCAACGAGTGGATCCCGGTCAAGGACCAGAAGAAGATGGACCGCTTCATCCAGCTCGCGCTCGTCGCGGCGGAGGAGGCGGTGCAGGATTCCGGCTGGCTGCCCGAGGAGGAGGAGGCCCGCTGCCGCACCGGGGTGATGATCGGCTCCGGCATCGGCGGGCTGCCCACCATCTACGAGGCGTCGCAGATCGTCGCGGCGGGCAAGGCGCGTCGGCTCTCGCCCTTCTTCATCCCCTCCGCGCTGATCAACCTGGCCTCGGGCCATGTCTCGATCAAATACGGCCTCAAGGGGCCGAACCACTCGGTCGTCACCGCCTGCGCCACGGGCGTCCATGCGCTCGGCGACGCGGCGCGTCTCATCGCGCTCGGCGATGCCGACGTGATGGTGGCGGGCGGCGCCGAGGCGGCGGTGAGCGAGATCGGCATGGCGGGCTTCTGTGCGTCCCGCGCCCTGTCCACCTCCTTCAACGACACGCCGACCCGGGGCAGCCGCCCCTGGGACAAGGACCGCGACGGCTTCGTCATGGGCGAGGGCGCGGGCGTCGTCGTGCTCGAGGAGCTGGAGCACGCGAAGGCCCGCGGCGCGAAGATCTACGCCGAGGTGATCGGCTACGGCATGTCGGGCGACGCCTACCACATCACCGCCCCCACCGAGGACGGCGACGGCGCCTATCGCGCCATGAAGGCGGCGCTGCGCAGCGCCGGGCTGCAGCCGGCCGACATCCAGTACGTCAACGCGCACGGCACCTCGACGCCGATGGGCGACGACCTGGAGTTGCAGGCGGTGGAGCGGCTGTGGGGCGAGGAGGCGCGGAACCTCGCCATGTCCTCGACCAAGTCGGCCATCGGCCACCTGCTGGGCGCGGCGGGCGCGGTGGAGGGCATCTTCTCCATCCTCGCGATCCGCGACGGCATCGCGCCCCCGACGCTGAACCTGGAGAGCCCGTCGCGCGAAAGCCCGATCGACCGCGTGGCGCTGACCGCGCAGGAGCGGAAGATCGACGTGGCGCTGTCCAACAGCTTCGGCTTCGGCGGCACCAACGCCAGCATCATCTTCAAGCGGGCCGCCTGACGGCGGCGTGATGCGCCCGCCCCGGGCCGGACGGCACGGGGCGGCTTGCGACCGGCCGCCGCTCAGGGCAGGACTTCCTCACCCATGTCCCGCCGCCTGGCCGCTCTCCTCATCCTGCTGCTGCTGATCGCCGGCACCGCCGGCGGGGCCTGGTGGTACGCCCGCGCCGCCTGGACCGCACCCGGGCCGCTGGCCCAGCCGGCGCAGGTCGTGGTGCCGCGCGGCGGCATGACCGCCATCGCGGAAGCCCTGGCCGAACGCGGGGTGATCGCCGACCCCCGCGCCTTCCTCGCCGCCGCCTGGCTGACCCGGGGCGAAGGGGCGCTGCGGGCGGCCGAGTTCACCTTCCCCGCCGGCGCCTCGCTGCGCGACGTGTTCGAGGTGCTGCGCAACGCCCGCCCCGTGCAGCGCCGCCTGACCATCCCCGAGGGGCTGACCGCCCGTCAGATCGCCGCGGTGCTGGAACGCGCCGAGGGACTGACCGGCGAGATGCCGGAGGTGTCGGAAGGCGCGATCCTGCCCGAGACCTACGCCTACCAGTGGGGCGACACGCGCGCCGCCGTGGTGCGCCGCGCGACGGCGGCGATGGAGGCGGCGCTGGCCGAGATCTGGGCCGCCCGCGCCCCCAACCTGCCGATCCAGACCCCGCGGGAGGCGCTGATCCTCGCCTCCATCGTGGAGCGCGAGACCGGCAAGGCCGAGGAACGCGCCCTGGTGGCGGGCGTCTTCGTCAACCGCCTGCGGCGGGGCATGATGCTGCAATCCGACCCGACGGCGGCCTACGCCGCCGCCGATGGCGGCGTGCTGGAACGCCCGCTGACGCGCGCCGACCTCGACCGCGACCACCCCTTCAACACCTACCGCATCCGCGGCCTGCCGCCCGCGCCCATCGCCAGCCCCGGGCGCGACGCGCTGCGCGCCGTGACGCGGCCGGAGGCGACGGAGTTCGTCTATTTCGTCGCCGACGGCACCGGCGGCCACGCCTTCGCCCGCACGCTGGAGGAGCACAACCGCAACGTCGCGCGCTGGCGCGAGGTGGAGCGCCAGAGGAACGGCAGCGGCACGCGATGACGTTGCAGGGCTGGCCGCTCTGGTGGCGCCTGGTGGTCATCGGGGCGCTCTGGGGCAGTTCCTTCCCGCTGCTGCGGATGGTGGCGGCGGAGATGCCGCCGCTGGCGCTCGCCGCCATGCGGGGCGGCTTCGCGGCGGTGGCGGTGGTGGCCTTCCTGGCGGCGACGCGGCAGTTCGGCGGCGAACGCGCCTCCATCCGCCACGCCCTCGTGCTCGGCACCACCAATGGCTGGGTGCCGAACCTGCTGACCGCGCTGGCGCTGCACCGGATCGAGGCGGCGCCGGCGGCGCTGATCCATGCGGCGACGCCGCTGCTGGTGGCGCTGCTGGCGGTGCCGCTGCTGCGCGACGAAAGGCCGGGGCCGCGCGGCGTGGCGGGGCTGCTGCTGGGCTTCGCGGGGATCGCCGTCATCCTCGGCCCCGCCGCCCTCTCCGGCAGCGCGAGCTTCACGGGCGGGGTGCTGATCCTGCTGTCGGGCGTGTCCTACGCGCTCGGCACCGTCTATGCGCGGAAGGTCAGGCCGCGGGCGCCGGCGAAGCTGGCGCTCGGCCAGCAGATGGTGTCGGGCGGGGTGGCGGGGCTGCTGTCGCTGCCCTTCGACCCCGGCGCGGCCTATGCGCAGCCGGGCTGGGTCATCGGCGTGCTGGCGCTGCTCGGCGTCTTCGCCTCCGCCCTGCCGCTGACGATGTTCCTGATGCTGCTGGCGCGCGCGCGGGCGACGGATGCGGGGATGGTCGGCTACCTCCAGCCGCCCTTCGCCGCGGCGCTCGGCGCCGCGCTGCTCGGCGAATGGCCGTCGGGCGCGGCGCTGGCCGGGGGCGCCATCGTGCTGGCGGGGGTGTGGCTCGCCACCTCCCGCCCGCAGGGGTGAGGTGCCGCCTATTCCGGGCGGATGTTGCCGAGCCGCGCCGTCTCGATCCACATCGCGGCGTCGCGCGCCAGGAAGTCCCGGAAGGCGGCGGGCGAGAGGGCCGGGATCTCGCCGCCGCCGCTTGCCACGCGTTCGGCGAAGCGCGGCGTGCGGGTGGCCGCTGTGATCGCCTCGTGCAGCGCGGCGACCACCGGCGCGGGCATCCCCGCGGGGCCGAGCACGCCGAACCAGGCGGCGGCCGTGCCCACCTCCGGCGCCGCTTCACGCAGGGCGGGGACGTTCGGGAAGGCCGGCAGCCGTGCCTCCCCGGTCACCGCGAGCGGCCGCACCCGTCCCTCCCGCAGCAGCGGCGCCGCGACGTCGAGCGGCGCGAACATCGCGTCCACATGCCCGCCGGTGACGTCGAGCAGCGCCGGGGCGGTGCCGCGATGCGGGATGTCCGGGCCGGTCAGGCGCAGCGCGCTGCGGAACAGCACGGTCTGCATGTGCAGCGAACTGCCGACGCCGCCGATGGCGAAGCTGTAGCGGTCCGGCGTCGCGCGCGCGGCCGCGAGGAAGGCGGGCAGGTCCGCTTCCCGCACGGAGGGCCCGACGACCAGCACGTTGCTCGTCAGCCGCGCCAGCAGGGCGACCGGCGTGAAATCCTCCACCGGGCGATAGGGAAGCTGGCGCATCAGCGCGGCGTTCAGCGTGTGGCTGGTGAAGGCGACGAGCAGCGTGCCGCCATCCGGCGCGGCGCGGGCGACGCCGGTGGCCGCGAGGTTGCCGCCCGCGCCCGTGCGGTTCTCCACCACCACGTTGCGGCCGAGCCGCTCGCGCATCGTCTCCGCCGCCTCCCGCGCCAGCGTGTCGGTCGTGCCGCCCGGGGCGGCGCCGACGACGAGGGTGATGGCGGCGGGCAGCGTCTGCGCACGGGCCGCTAGCGGCGCGGCGAACGCGAGCCCGAGGCCGGCGCGGCGGGTGAGGTGCATGGCGGTCTCCCGGAACCTTCTTCGCGCCGGGAAAAGACGGCGCGCGGCGCCGCCGGTCAAGGCGGGGTCAGCCCTCCTGCTGCTTCGCCGGCAGCACCCGCATCAGCCGGTTCCGCCAGCCCGGCGGCAGCCCGCCCGCCAGCCGCGCCGCGAGGTAGAGCGGCAGCGGATAGGCCACCCGCAGCCGCCCCCGCGCGATGCCGTCGAGGGTGCGGCGCGCGGCCTCCGCGGGTTCCATCAGGAAGGGCATCGGGAAGGGGTTCCGCGCCGTCATGGGCGTACGGACATAGCCCGGGCAGACCGCGTGCAGCCGGATGCCGCGGGCGCGTTCGCTGGCATCCAGCGCCTCCGCCCAGCGCTGCACCGCCGCCTTCGACGCGCAATAGGCCGGCGCCCCCGGCGCCGCGACGAAGGCCGCGAGGGAGGCGATGACGGCGACGCGCCCGCGCAGCCCCCCTGCCCCCGGCGCCTGCGCGGCCATCGCCTCGATCGCCGGCAGGGCGGTGTTCAGCACGCCGGTGACGTTGGTGGCGAAGATGCGGGCCGCCTGCTCCGCCGGTTCGGTCGCAGTGCCGGTGCCGCCGGAGATGCCCGCATTGGCGATGACGAGGTCGAGCCGCCCGGCGCCGCGCACCCAGGCGGCGGTGGCGGCGGCATCGGTCACGTCCAGCACCGCGTCCCGCACCGTGGCGCCACGGGCGCGGCAGGCCTCGGCGGCGGCGGCCAGCCGCCCGGCATCGCGCCCCGCCAGGTGCAGCACCACCCCCGGTGCCGCGCAGCCTTCCGCCAGCGCCCGGCCCAGGCCGGAGGAGGCGCCGGTGACCAGAACCGATGTCCAGGGATATGCCGGCACGCTTGCCCTCCCGCCCGCCGCGGGGGAGAAACCACCCCCATGAGCAAGCTCGCCTCGATGACCGGCTTCGCCCGAGAGGGCGGCACGCTGCCGGATGGTGCCTCCTTCGTCTGGGAACTCCGCAGCGTCAACGGCCGCGGCCTCGACCTGCGGCTGCGGCTGCCCTCGGGGCTCGACGCGCTGGAGCCGGCGCTGCGGGAGGCTACGGGGAAGCGGCTGAAGCGCGGCAACGTCTCCGCCACCCTGACCCTGCGGCGGGAGGAACGGGCGCCGCGGCTGACCCCCGACCCCGCGGCGCTGGAACAGGCGATCGCCCTGGCGGTGGAGGTCGCGCGCCGCATCCCCGGCGCCCCCGCGCCGCGGGCCGAGGCCGTGCTGTCCCTGCCCGGCGTGCTGCGCGCCGAGGCGGCGGAACCCGACGATGCGGCGGAGGAGGCGCGCCGCGTTGCCCTTGCCGCCGCCTTCGCCCGCGCGCTGGACGGGCTGGCGGAGGCCCGCGCGCGGGAAGGCGCGCAGCTTGCCGCCATCCTGGCCGCCCTGCTCGACGAGATCGCGGCCCTGCGGGAGGCCGCGGCGGCCGAGGCCGCGGGCCAGCCCGCAGCCCAGCGCGCCCGGCTGCTGGAGAACCTGGCCGCCCTGCTGGGCGAGGGCGACCTGCGCGCCCGCGTGCCGGAGGAGCGGCTGGCGCAGGAGGTCGCGCTGCTGGCGCAGCGGTCCGACGTGCGGGAGGAGCTGGACCGGCTCTCCGCCCATGTGAACGAGGCGCGGAGCCTGCTGGCCTCGGGCGAGGCGGTGGGCCGCAAGCTGGAATTCCTCACCCAGGAATTCGTGCGCGAGGCCAACACCCTGTGCAGCAAGAGCGCGGGGACGGCGCTGACGCGCATCGGGCTCGACCTCAAGGCCGCGATCGAGCGGCTGCGCGAGCAGGCGGCGAACGTGGAATGAGCGGGGCGGGGATGCGCCGCGGCGTCTGCCTGGTCCTCGCGGCCGCCCCGGGCGGGGGCAAGACCAGCGTGTCGCGCAGGCTGCTCGAGACGGAGCCCGACCTGCAGCTGTCGATCAGCGCCACCACCCGCGCCCCGCGTCCCGCCGAGCAGGAGGGGGTGCACTACTACTTCAAGACGCCGGACGACTTCGCCGCCATGGCGGCGCGCGACGAGTTCCTGGAACATGCGGGCTTCCTCGGCCGCCGCTACGGCACGCCGCGCGCCCCGGTGGAGGCGGCGCTGGCCGAGGGGCGCGACGTGCTGTTCGACATCGAATGGCAGGGGCACCGGCAGCTGAAGGCGAAGATGCCGGCCGATGTGGTGGGCATCTTCCTGCTGCCGCCTTCGATGGGGGAGCTGGAGCGGCGGCTGCGCGGCCGCGGCCAGGACAGCGAGGAGGAGATTGCCCGCCGCCTCGCGGTGGCGCGGGAGGAGATGCGGCACTGGGAGGATTTCGACCATGTCCTCGTCAACCGCGACTTCGACGGCTGCGTGGCGGAGGTGCGGGCGGTGCTGCACGCGGCGCGCAGCGCGCGCGCGCGCCAGCCCTGGCTGCCGCGCTTCGTGGACGGGCTGCTGACCGGGTGAGGGCGGCGCCGCCGTGAACGTCGCCGCCCTGCTCGAGGTGGTGCTGCCCGTCTTCGTGATGGTCGCGCTCGGCTATGGCGCGGCGAAGCGGAAGCTGGTGGGCGACGAGGGGCTGAAGGCGATGGCGCTGTTCGTCTTCGCGCTCGCCGCGCCGGCGCTGCTGTTCTCGGGCGGGACGCGCCCGCATGAGGGCGGGGGCGGCGCCGCGCTCGCGCTGCTGACCGGCTCCGTCCTGGTCTTCGCCGCGGCCGCGGCGGGGGCGCGGCGGCTCGGCGGGTTCAGCCTGCCGGAGGCGTCGATGTTCGCGCTGGCCTGCGTGTTCGGCAATTCGGTGATGATGGGCATCCCCATCATCGTCGCGGCCTACGGGCCGCCGGGCGTGCCGCCGATGCTCGCCATCCTCGGCTTCCAGACGATGGTGCTGCTGGGCATGGCCACCGTGCTGACGGAGGTCGGGCTGAACGCGGCGGCGCCCTGGCGGCGGGTGCTGCTTTCGACGCTGCGGGGGATCGGGCGCAACCCGGTGGTGCTGTCGGTGATCGCCGCCTTCGTCTTCACCGCCTTCGGGCTGCCGGTGCCGGGCGTGGTGCGCCGCACGCTGGACCTGCTGGGCAGCGCCGCGCCGCCGCTGGCGCTGTTCTGCCTCGGCGGCAGCCTGGCGGGCATCGCCGCCGCGGCGGCGTGGAGGGAGACGCTGGCCATCGCCGCGGTGAAGCTGCTGGTCCTGCCGGCGCTGGTCTTCCTGCTGTCGCTGGCCTTCGGGCTGACCCCGATCGAGCAGGCGGTGGCCGTCACCATGGCGGCGCTGCCGACCGGCGCCAACGCCTTCATCCTGGCGCGCCGCTACGCGACGGGGGCCGACCGGTCGGGCAGCGCGGTGGTGCTGACCACCTCCATCTCCGTGCTCACGCTTTCGGCGCTGATCGCGCAGTTCCGGGCCGGGCTGCCGTGACGGGCCGGCGCCGCGCGGCCGGCGTCATGGGCAGGTCCCGGCCCGCGTGCCTGGGGATCCGATGGCGTCAGGCCGCCTTCGGGATGATCCGCCAGGTCGCCTCGGCCCAGGCGAAGTAGAGATCGCGCGCGCGTGTCGCCAGCGGGCCGGGCTGCAACGCGCGGCCCTGCCAGTTGGTGCAGGGCTGCACCTTGCCGTAGTTGCCGGTCGAGAAGATCTCGTCCGCCGTGTCGAGCTCCTCGGGCTTCACCGAACGCTCCTCGACCGGCACGCCGGCCTCGCGCAGCAGGGTCAGCACGCGCTGGCGGGTGATGCCGTTCAGGAAGGTGCCGTTCGGGACCGGGGTGATGACCTTGCCGTCCTTGGCGAACATGACGTTGGCATGGGCGAATTCCGCGACATGGCCCAGCGCGTCGCAGACCAGCGCCGCCTCGAACCCGCGCTCGGCCGCCCAGGACGCGGCGCGGGCGCCGTTGGGGTAGAGGCAGGCGGCCTTGGCGTCGGTCGGCGCCATGTCGGGCGCGGGGCGGCGGAAGGGGGCGAGGCAGGCGGAGAAGCCCTTCCAGGGCGGCAGCGGGCTGTCATAGATGGCCAGGATGAAGTCCGTGCTGTCCGGGTCCGGCCGCGCGGCGCCGAGGCCCTTGCGGACGAAGAACATCGGCCGGATGTAGGTCACGGCGTCCGGGCCCATGCGGCGGATGCCCTCGCGGCACAGCGCCTCGATCTCCTCCGCGGTCTTGGTGGGCTTCATCAGCATGGCCTGCGCGCTGCGCACCGCGCGGCGGCAATGCAGGTCGAGGTCGGGGGCGACGCCGCCGAAGGACCGGCCGCCGTCGAAGATCACGCTGCCCAGCCAGAAGGCATGGTCCATCGGACCGGTGACCTTCGGCTCCTCGGTCAGCCATTCGCCATCGTAGAAATAGACGCCGGCCATGATCTTGGTCCCCACCCGTCGAGGACGACTAGAAAGCACGTCCGGGGGGGAGGTTGAAGGGGGCGCGGACGGCGCCTAGTTTGCCCGCCTCGGATTTTGCGGGGGAAGCGCGATGACGATCCATTTCGTCGTCCATGACGAGGGCGACAGCGTGGGCGTGGTGGTGGTGGAGGGCCTGAAGTCGGGCCAGCGCCTCAACGGCTGGATCATGGACCAGGACAGGATGATCGAGTTCGACGCGAAGTCGGACATCCCGATCGGCCACAAGCTGGCGGTGAAGCCGATCGCGCAGGGCGACACCATCATCAAGTACGGCGTGGACATCGGCCGCGCGGTGGCGGCGATCGGCGCGGGCGAGCACCTGCACGTCCACAACGTCAAGACCAAGCGCTGGTAGGGGGAAGGCGACCATGGGCATGAACCTGAAGGGCGCGAGCTTCGAGGGCTGGCGGCGCGAGAACGGGCGGATGGGCGTGCGCAACCACGTCATCATCCTGCCGGTGGACGACCTGTCCAACGCGGCGGCCGAGGCGGTGGCGAACAACATCAAGGGCGCGCTGGCGATCCCGCACGCCTATGGGCGGCTGCAGTTCGGCGCCGACCTCGACCTGCATTTCCGCACGCTGATCGGCACCGGCGCCAACCCGAATGTCGCGGGCGTCGTCGTCATCGGCATCGAGCCGGGCTGGACGGGGCGGATCGTCGAGGGCATCGCGAAGTCGGGCAAGCCGGTCGAGGGCTTCGCCATCGAGCAGAACGGCGACATCAACACGATCGCCAATGCCTCCCGCGCCGCCTACCGGATGGTGAAGCACGCCTCCCGCCTGAAGAAGACCAAGGCGCCGCTGGTGGAGCTGTGGGTGTCCACCAAGTGCGGCGAGAGCGACACGACCTCCGGCCTCGCCTCCTGCCCCACCGTCGGCAACGCCTTCGACAAGCTTTGGTCCAACGGCAACACGCTGGTCTTCGGCGAGACGTCGGAGATCACGGGCGGCGAGCACCTGGTGGCGCAGCGCTGCAAGACGCCGGAAGTCGCGGCGCAGTTCATGGCGATGTTCGACCGCTACCAGCGGATGATCGAGGCGAACAAGACCAACGACCTGTCCGAGAGCCAGCCGACCAAGGGCAACATCGAGGGTGGCCTGACCACCATCGAGGAGAAGGCGCTCGGCAACATCCAGAAGATCGGCAAGAAGTGCACGGTGGACGGCGTGCTCGACAAGGCCGAGGCGCCGACCCATGCCGGGCTGTGGTTCATGGACAGCTCCTCCGCCGCCGCCGAGATGGTGACGCTGTGCGCGGCGTCCGGCTACGCGGTGCACTTCTTCCCGACAGGCCAGGGCAACGTCATCGGCAACCCGATCCTGCCGGTCATCAAGCTGACGGCGAACCCCCGCACGCAGCGGACGATGAGCGAGCACATCGACGTCGACGTCACCGGGCTGCTGCAGAAGCGGATGAACATGGACGACGCGGGAGAGGCGCTGCTGGACTGCATGCTGCGCACCGCCGAGGGCGAGCTGACCGCGGCCGAACTGCTCGGCCACCGGGAGTTCAGCCTGACGCGACTCTACGAAAGCGCCTGAACCGCACGCCGGGGCGGGATCGGGGGGCGCCGGAGCGATCCGGCGCCCTTCGTCTGTACGGCACGCGGCCACGCCGCTGTCACCGGCCCGGGTCACGGATCACGCAGCTGTGGCCAGGGCGGGCGTAACGACCAAGCTGAATCGTATACCGATTGCCCCCGAAGCGCGCTTCCTTGCGGCAGTTGCAGGGGATACGGCGCATGGCTTTCATCGGACGGGGACGCATCCGCATCGCGCATCGGCGGCAGGCAGCCGATGCCCCCTTCCTCGAGGAGGGCGAGGCCCCGCCCGGGATCAGCGCGAAGGAGGAGGCGGAAAGCCTCGTCATCTGGCGCCGCGCGAAGCGGCGCCAGCGCCGGCCCGATGCGCCGACCTCGCGGGAGCTCGGCACGCTCAGCCTCTACGCCGCGGCGCTGCTGGCGCTGACGCAGATCGAGCGCGCCGTCGAGACGGAGGAGGCGGCCGCGCGGCTCGACCCGCCGGAGGACCCGACGACCGGGGCGGGCGGCGACGGGCCGATGGCCCAGTTCGCCTCCGATACCAGCTTCGTCTACTCGCCCGGCTGGCGCCCCGGCCCGGGCTGGGACAGCGACGGGATGGCCGGCGCGGGCGCCACGCTCTGGGGACCGTTCCGCATCGCTCTCGGCAGTTCCACCGGCTTCGGGGCGATGGGCGACCTCATCGGCCGGGCCGAGGCCGCGACCCTGCCCGCCGCGCTGCGTGGCGCGCCCGTGGCGGAGGCCGCGCCCATCGCCGCGGCGCCGGGCGTCGAGGTTCAGGCACGCCCGGCGCCGGGGGCAGAGGGGATGGACCCTGTGGCAGCCGGCGCGCCGCGCCCCGACATCCGCGCGCCCGAGGCACGCGCCGAGGCACGCGCGGTTGCCGCCCCGGCCGAGCCGTCGGCCCCCGCGGCCCGCCTGCCGGCCGAACAGCCCGCCCCGCGTCCCGCGGGGACCGATGCGTCGCCCGCCGCACGCCCGGTGGACGGCGCCACCGCGCAGACCGCCATGGCCGAGGCCGTCGCCTCCCTGCCCCGCTTCGGCGAGCGTCCGGACCGCGCCGAGCGCGGCTGGGCGGAAGCGCGCCAGGCCGCGGACCCGACCCCTGAGGCGACGGAGAGCCCGGCCGAGGCCGCGCCCGAGCCCAGCCTGGTCGCGGAGCGCGCGCCGCCCGCCCGCGTCGCGCCGGTCCTGGAACGGCTGGTCGAGGTCATCGCACAGCCGGAGGTGGAGGTGGCGGCGGAACGCCCCGGGCGCGGCAGCCGGTCGCCTACGGCCGAGGAGACCGGGCCGCGCGCCGCGCCTCCGCCGGTCGCCGAGGCCGCGCCCGCCGGGATGCCCGGGCCCGGCGGCACGAACCCGGCTGCACCCGGGCAGGTCACCGCGGATGGGGCCGGTCCCGCCGCCGGCAATCCCATCCCCACGCCGCCCGGCCAGATCGTCGCGGGCGCCGTGACGCCTGCCGACGGCACGGCGCCAGGCCAGGGTGGCACTGGTGCCGCCGTGCCGGGCAATGACAACGCGCCAGCAGTGCCGCCGGGGCAGGTCATCGCGGGCGCCGTGACGCCTGCCGATGGCACGGCGCCAGGCCAGGGTGGCACGGGTGCCGCCGTGCCGGGCAATGACAACGCGCCAGCAGTGCCGCCGGGGCAGATCGTCGCGGGCGTCGTGACGGCAGTCGATGGCGGCTTTCCGGGCCAGGGTGGCGCGGGTGCCGCCGTGCCGGGCAATGACAACGCGCCCGCGGTGCCGCCGAGGCAGATCGTCGCGGGCGTCGTGACGGCAGTCGATGGCGGTTTTCCGGGCCAGGGTGGCGCGGGTGCCGCCGTGCCGGGCAACGACAACATGCCGCCGGGCCGGGCCGTGGCGGAGGTTGCGGTGGGGGCGGGTGACAACCATGTCGTCGCGCCAGCGCAGGACGGGGTGGCGGCGCTGCCTGAGGCAGCCCCCCCGCGCCTGTCGCCGCCGGACGGGTCCGGACCCGCGGGACCGGCCATCGCGGCCCTTGTCCGGGCCGAGCGTGGCGTTGCGCACCAGGCAGACGGGGCTGCCGGTTCCGGCCCGTCCGCCGACACCGCCGCCCGGGCCGTGGCCGGCACGGAAACTTCCGCCGCCATCGAGGTGGTGCTGGGCTGGGGCCGCGGGCCCGCACCCATGGCGGCGGTGGCGGAGACGTCGCCGGTGCCGGAGATGCCGGTCCTCGACCTGTCCCCGCCGGCACCGCCGCAGGACCTGCTGATCTGACCGGCGCCGGGGCGGGCGTTGCGCCGCCCGCCCCGGCGGCGCCCTCAGTAGGGCACCTTGTCCGGCTTGGCCGCCCAGTCCCGGAAGACCTCCAGCGCCTCGGCGCCGAGCAGGCGGCGCATGGGCAGGCTGCGCGCCTCGATGGGCTTCGGCACCTCGCGGTACAGCCATTCGTCGTCGAAGCCGATCTCCGCGGCCTGGGCGCGGTCATTCGCGTAGACCACAGCATCGACGCGCGCCCAGTACAAGGCGGCAAGGCACATCGGGCAGGGCTCGCAGCTCGTGTAGACGGTGGCGCCCTTCAGCTCGAAGCGGCCGAGCGCAGCGCAGGCACGGCGGATGGCCACGATCTCGGCATGGGCGGTCGGGTCGTTGGCGGAGGTGACCTGGTTCCACCCCTCCGCCACCACCTGCCCGTCCAGCACGACGACGGCACCGAAGGGACCGCCCGCGCCACCGGCCATGCCCCGCCGTGACAGCGCGATCGCCTGGCGCATGAAGTCCTGGTCGTCCCGCTGCATCGCCCCGGCCTCGACGGAAAAGCTGTGCCGCCGCAAGATCGGGGGCCGCAAGAGGTATCTGCATGCCGCTCGCCCTGTCCATCCTCGACCAGTCGACCATCGCCTCCGGCCGCACCGCCCCCGATGCGATCCGGGAGACGCTGGCCCTGGCCCAGCTGGCCGATCGCTGGGGCTACCGCCGCTACTGGCTGGCGGAGCACCACAACAGCGCCAGCCACGCCGGCAGCGCGCCCGAGATCCTGATCGCCGCCATCGCCGCCACCACCAGCCGCATCCGCATCGGCAGCGCGGGCGTGATGCTGCCGCACTACGCCGCGCTGAAGGTGGCGGAACAGTTCAAGGTGCTCGAAGCCATCGCCCCCGGGCGCATCGACCTCGGCGTCGGGCGCGCGCCGGGCAGCGACGGGCGCACCGCCTTCGCGCTGAACCCGGATGCCGCCGCGGCCGGCGACCGCTTCCCGCAGCAGGTGCAGGACCTGATGGGCTGGCTCGGCGACGGGCTGCCGGAAGGCCATCCCTTCCGCGCCGTCTCCGCGCAGCCGGAAGGTCCGACGCGGCCGGAGGTCTGGATCCTCGGCAGTTCGGATTTCGGCGCGCAGCTCGCCGCCTATTTCGGCCTGCCCTACTGCTTCGCGCATTTCATCACCGACGGCCGCGGCAGCGAGGAGGCGATGGCGCTGTACCGCGACGGCTTCCGCCCCCATCCCGGCACGCCCGGCCGGCTGGCGGCGCCGCATGGCGCGATCGCGGTCGTCGCGCTGACGGCGGGCACCGAGGCGGAGGCCTGGCGGCTGTTCCGCTCGCGCGAGATCTGGCGGCTGTCGCGCGACCGCGGGATCTTCCCGCCGCTGCCGAGCGTGGCGGAGGCGGAAGCACATCCCTGCACGCCGGACGAGCTTACGAAGATCGAACGCAACCGCGCCCGCGCCCTTGTCGGCGCGCCCGAACAGGTGGTGGCGAAGCTGCGCGCCGTGGCGGCGGCGCATGGCGCGGCGGAGGTGGCGGTGCTGACGCCCTGCCACGACCCGGCCGCGCGGCAGGCGAGCTTCCGGCTGCTGGCGGAGGCGAATGCCGCCCTGGCGGCGGCCGCGTAACGTCGCCCGCCGCGCGGCAACGCGGGCGCCGCGCGCCGCGTTGCCGGCCCGCAGGTGCCACGAGCGGGACGAGGGGCGACATGACAGTCAAGGCGATGGCGGCGGGCTTCGCCGCGCTGCTGCTGGCCGGCGGCGCGGTGCTGGCCCAGGGGCAGGGACAGCGCCCGACCACGCCGCAGGCGCAGCCGCAGCCGCAGGCCCGGCCGGCGGCGCTCGACGACGACGCGCTGCACCAGCAGGCGCGCCAGTTCTTCGAACCCATCCCGTCGATGGTGCCGAGCGTCCAGGGCAACCCGGTGACGCGGGAGAAGGTGGAGCTCGGCCGGATGCTGTTCTTCGACCCGCGCCTGTCCGCGAGCGGGGTGCTGAGCTGCAACTCCTGCCACAACCTGGCGATGGGCGGGGCCGACAACGTCGAGACCTCGATCGGCCATGGCTGGCAGCGCGGCAGCCGCAACTCGCCCACCGTGCTCAACGCGGTCTTCAACGTCGCGCAGTTCTGGGACGGCCGCGCGGCGGACCTGCGGAGCCAGGCCACCGGCCCGATCCAGGCGAGCGTCGAGATGGCCGCGACGCCGCAATTCGTCATGGCGGTGCTGACGAGCATCCCGGAATACCGCGACCGCTTCACCCGCGCCTTCCCCGGCGAATCCCAGGCGCTGAGCTTCGACAACCTGGCCCGCGCGATCGAGGCCTTCGAGGCGACGCTGATCACCCCGAATTCGCGCTTCGACCAGTATCTGGAAGGCAACCGCAACATCCTGACCGCGCAGGAACGGCAGGGGCTGGAGCTGTTCATCAGCACCGGCTGCGTCGCCTGCCATGCCGGGCGGAACCTCGGCGGGCAGGACTACTACCCCTTCGGCGTGGTGGAACGTCCGGGCGCCGAGATCCTGCCGCCCGAGGATCGCGGCCGCTTCCAGGTGACGCGCACCGCCACCGACGAATACGTCTTCCGCGCCGTGCCGCTGCGCAACGTCGCGCTGACGATGCCCTATTTCCATTCCGGCAAGGTGTGGGACCTGCGGCAGGCGGTGGCGGTGATGGGCGTCGCGCAGCTCGGCGCGCAGCTCAACCCGGCGGAGGTGGATGCGATCACCGCCTTCCTCCATACGCTGACCGGGGAACAGCCGCGGGTCGAGTTGCCGGTGCTGCCCGCCAGCACGGCGGAAACGCCGCGCCCCTCGCCCGGCGCCATGCCGCAGTCGCAGCAGCAGACGCCCGGGCCGCAGCGATAGGCAGCGGGAGGTTCAGGCCGGGGGGAAGTTCCCCGGCCGCCGCCGGTGGCGCCGCCGCAGGGCACGGGTTGCCGCGGCCTCCACCAGGGCGGGCAGGGCGAGCAGCGGCAGGGTGAGCAGCGCCAACAGGCCGAAGCCCGCGCCCCAGGCGCGGCCGCCGAGCGCCAGAGCGGCGCCCGCCGCCGTCCAGCTTGCCGCATTCGCCGCGATGCCGATGCCGAACAGCCAGCGCAGCCGTGCCAGGCGGCGGGCGGCCAGGGCGGGGTCCTCGTGCGCGGTCCAGGCGGCGCCGCCGGCGCCCACATCGTAGAGCCGCGCCTCATCCACCCGGAAGGGCGGCGGCTTCGCCGTCAGCGGCGGATCACCACGAAGCGGAGCCCGCCCTGCTTGCGGGCGCGCCGCAGGCGCCACCACAGCGAACCCGCGCCCACCAGCCCGGCCACGACCAGCACCGGCAGCACCAGCCCGACGAAGAGCAGCGCCACCCCGGCCAGCACCAGCCCGCCGGCGACCAGCGCCACCAGCAGCGCCACGCCGCCGATGCGCGCCAGCGCGCGGTCCAGCGCCGAGGCGGGCTTCGCCTGCGGCCCGCCGCGGGCGCCCGGCGGCTCCAGGAACTCGCCGTCCGGCGTCATGTCCAGGACGGGCGGGCGTCTCTGCGTGTCCATGCCGCCCATGTTGCCCGCCCCGGCCGGCGCTTCAAGGGCGGTGACGTTCCGTCACGCGACCGGGGCCGCGTCCACCACATGCAGGCAGGCGGTCACGCTGTCGTTCCAGCTTTCGGCGCGCAGGTGCCCGGCCAGGTGCAGGTGCCCCCCGCCGAGCAGCGCGGCGGCAAGCGGCCCTTCCTTGGCGCGGAAGCAGATCCCCTTCAGCCGCCCGCTCCCGCCCTCCCCTTCCAGGAAGCAGCGCACGGTGGCGCCTTCCTTGCCGACGCGGTCGGCGCGGACCACGCGGGCGCGGGCCATCACGAAGACCGGCTCGTCATTGCCGGCGCCGAAGGGGGCGAGCCGCGCGACCTGCTGCGCCACCTCCACCGTGGCGCCCCCCACGGCCAGCGCGCCTTCGACCGGCAGGTCCGCCGCACCCGGCAGGTCCGAGGCGTGGGAGAGGCGTTCGTCGAGGAAGGCGTGCAGCTCCCCTTCCCGCGCCGCGAGGAAGGAGAAGCCGGCCGCCATGGCGTGGCCGCCCCCGGTCTCCAACAGGCCGGACTGCCGCGCGGCGATGATGGCGGCGCCGAGGTCGACGCCCGGCACGGACCGGCCGGAGCCCTTGGCCACCCCCCCCGCCAGCCCGGCGACGCAGGCGGGTCGGTTGAACTTCTCCTTCATGCGGCCGGCGACGATGCCGACCACGCCGGGGTGCCAGCCCTCCCCCACCACCAGCAGCACGGGATGGCCGCGCGCCGCCTGCTTCTCGCAGGCGGCAAGGGCGGCGCCGAGCACCTCGCCCTCCACCTCCTGCCGGCGCTTGTTCACGGCATCCAGCGTCTCCGCCATCGCGCGCGCCTCGACCGCGTCATCCTCCAGCAGCAGGCGCAGGCCGAGATCGGCTTCCGCGATGCGGCCGGAGGCGTTGATGCGCGGGCCGAGCAGGAAGCCGAGCGTGTGGGCGGAAGGCGCGTCCTTCGCGCCCGCCACGTCCAGCAGGGCGGCAAGGCCGGCGCGGTCCCGCCTGGCCATCACCTTCAGCCCCTGCGCGACCAGCGCGCGGTTCAGCCCGGTCAGCGGCATCACGTCGCACACCGTGGCCAGCGCGACGAGGTCGAGCAGGCATCTCAGGTCCGGCTCGGGCCGGGCGGCGAAGGCGCCGCGGCGGCGAAGCTCGCGCAGCGTCGCCACGCCGGTCAGGAAGGCGACGCCGGCCGCGCAGAGGTTGCGCAACCCGCTGGTGCAGTCGAGCCGGTTCGGGTTGACCGCCGCGCGCACCGCCGGCAGCGGCCCTTCCGCCTTGTGGTGGTCGAGGATGACGACATCCGCCCGCCCCTCGGCCGCGGCCAGCGCCGCAGGGGCGGCGATGCCGCAATCCACGGTGACGACCAGCGTCGCGCCGCGGTCGCAGAGCTTCGCGATGGCCGCGGCGTTCGGGCCGTAGCCTTCCGCGATGCGGTCCGGCACGTAGTGGCTGACACGGCAGCCGAGTTCGCGCAGCAGCCGCACGGTCAGCGCGCCGGCGCAGGCGCCGTCCACGTCGTAGTCGCCGAACACCGCCACGCTTTCGCCGCGCTGCGCCGCATCGGCCAGCCGCGCCGCCGCGATGTCCATGTCGCGCAGGGAGGACGGGTCCGGCATCAGCGCGCGCAGCGTGGGCTCCAGGAAATGCGGCGCATCCTCCACGCCGACGCCGCGGGCCGCCAGCAGCCGCCCCACCAGTTCCGGCAGGCCGAGGCGCTGCGCGATGCCGAGGCCGACGCGCGCATCGCCCTGCCGCCAGATCCAGCGGCGGCCGGTGGCGCTGCGCGCGATGCCGAGCGCGGGGGCGTCGCGGTCCGCCCCGTCCATCATCGTCCCGCCCCGCCGGCCACCGGGCGCGCGGTCACGCGCGGAAGGCCGAGGGCTTCAGCGCGAAGTTGTGGTGGCCCTCCACGTAGCGGACGGTGCCGGTCTTGCTGCGCATCACGATCGAATGGGTGACCGCGCCGGTGCCGAAGTGGCGCACGCCCTTCAGCATCGGGCCGGTGGTGACGCCGGTGGCGGCGAACATCACCTCGCCCCGGGCCATGTCCTCGAGCCCGTAGATGCGGTTCGGGTCGTCGATGCCCATCTGGCGCGCGCGGGCCACCTGTTCCTCGTTCTCGAACAGCAGCTTGCCCTGCATCTGCCCGCCGATGCAGCGCAGCGCGGCGGCCGCGAGCACGCCTTCCGGCGCGCCGCCCGAGCCCATGTAGATGTCCACCCCCGCTTCCGGCTGCGACACCGCGACGACGCCCGAGACGTCGCCGTCCGAGATCATCATGATGCGCGCGCCCGCCGCGCGGCAGCGCTTCACGATCTCCTTGTGGCGGTCGCGGTCCAGCAGGCAGACCACCAGGTCCGACACGTCGCGGCCCTTGGCCTTCGCCAGGTTGCGCAGGTTCTCCTCGACCCCCGCATCCATGTGGACCACGCCCTCGGGCAGGCCGGGGCCGACGGCGATCTTCTCCATGTAGATGTCGGGGGCGTGCAGGAAGCCGCCCTTCTGCGCCAGCGCGACCACCGCCATCGCGTTGGGGCCGCCCTTGGCGGTCAGCGTCGTGCCCTCCAGCGGGTCCACCGCGATGTCCACCTCGGTCCCGCCGCCGGCGCGGGCGTAGAGCCCGACCTTCTCGCCGATGTAGAGCATCGGCGCCTCGTCCATCTCCCCCTCGCCGATCACCACGGTGCCGGAGATGGCGACGGTGTCGAAGGCCTTGCGCATCGCCTCCACCGCCGCGCCGTCGGCCGCGTTCTTGTCCCCCTTGCCCATCCAGCGGCTGGCGGCGAGCGCCGCCGCTTCCGTCACGCGCACCAGTTCGAGGGCGAGGTTGCGGTCGACATGGACCTCGTCGTGACGGTCGGCCATGGGGTTCCTCCTGCGGATCGACCTTCCTTATACCAGCGCCGCCGGAGTCTGCTGCCCCCCTTCCGGCATCCGGGCCACGCCCCTCGCGCCCGGCGCCGGGGGGCGGCATCATGCGGCGCCGATCCGGGGAGGGACCGCCAGATGAAGCTGCCGAGCCATGCGCGCTACGCGCCGAGCGCCATCACCTCCCGCCCCGGATATGCCTGGCCGGGCGGGGCGCGGCTGGCGGTGCAGGTCTTCACCAACATCGAGCACCACGCCTTCCGCGCCGGCCTCGGCAGCGACAGCACGATGCACGGCGCGCCGCAGACCCAGCGCAACTACGCCTGGCGCGACTACGGCAACCGGGTGGGCATCTGGAACATCCTGGAGATGCTGGACGAGCTCGGCCTGCCGGCCGCGCACAACTGCAACAGCAGCGTGCTGGACCACATGCCGGAGATCGGGCGCGCGATCGCCGCGCGGGGCGACGAATTCGTGGGCCATGGCCGCACCAACGCCGAACGCCAGGACACCATGTGGGAGGAGGATGAGCGTCTGCTGATCCGCCAGACGCGGGACGGCATCGCGCGCCATGCCGGGGCCGCGCCGCGCGGCTGGCTCGGCCCCTGGCTGGCGCAGAGCAACGCGACGCCCGACCTGCTGAGGGAGGAGGGGTTCGGCTACATGATGGACTGGCCCGCCGACGATCAGCCCTTCTGGATGGCCACCCGCGCCGGCCCGATCCTGTCGATCCCCTATGGCATCGAGCTGAACGACAGCCCGGCCATCGTCTTCCGCCACGCAACCGCGCGCGACTTCGCGCGGATGGTGGTGGACCAGTTCGACGAGATGCTGGCGCAGTCCGCGCGCCGCCCGCTGGTGTGCAGCATCGTCCTGCACAGCTTCGTGGTCGGCCAGCCCTTCCGCCTGCGCCCGCTGCGCGACGCGCTGCGCCACATCCTGGACCATCGGGACCGGGTCTGGCTCGCCCGGCCGGGGGAGATGTTCGACCATGTGGCCGCCCTGCCGCGCGGCGTGGTTCCGGGGTCGGAGATGCTGGCGCCGGCATGATCCCCGGGGCATCGCCGGCGGGTTCGGCAAGGTCCCGCATCGGTCGCGCGGCGCCGATCCTGCGTGAATTCTGCAACCGCGACCGCGGAATTCGCGGGCGGATTTCCGCGGTTCGATCCGGTTCCCTGGACGGACCCGATCGTTTTTTCTGTCGGTCTCCGCGGATACTGACTATGCTTGGCGCATGAGCTCATTCAACAAGACGCCTCTCTCCCGCCCCCAGCAGAGCCCGGCCTTCAAGGGCGACAGCTTCAACCAGCGCATGAACGCCTCCGGCAGCGCCAAGGAAGCCATGCTGGCGCGCTTCCGCTCGAAGCGGGATGCCGACGACCCCGCCCTGGCCGAGCAGCAGGCCGCGCAGGTCGCGGTCAGCGAGGCGCGGGAGGCGCGGCAGGCCGAACGCCGCGCGGTGCGCGAGGCGGAAGCCGCGCAGCAGGCCGTGGAGGCCGAGGAGCGGAAGGTGCAGGCGGCGCAGCAGCAGGCCGCCGAGGCTGCGCGCGCGGCCGACGAACTCGTCCAGGCCGAGACGCTGAAGGCCGACCAGAAGGCGGCGCGGGACGCCCGCTACGCCGCGCGCAAGGCGCGCCGCGGCTGAAGCGCGGGGCGCGGCCGCTTCGGGCCGCGCCGCCCTGGGCTACAGGTTCTCGATCCGGATCAGCGCCGGCTTCTCGAGCACGGTCTGCAACGCCTCGATCCGGGCGAGGGCGGCGCGCATCTGCGCCTCCTCGCAGTCATGCGTGGTCACCACCACCGGCACCGCCTCGCCCGGCTTGCGCCCGCGCTGGAGCATGCTCTCGAGGCTGATCTGGTGGTCGCGCAGCGCCGCGGTGACATCGGCGATCACGCCCGGGCGGTCCACCACCATCAGGCGCAGGTAGTAGGCGCCGACGCGGTGCTCCATCGGGATCGAGGGCAGCGCCGACAGCGCGCCGTTGGACGCGCCCCAGACCGGCGTCAGCCTTCCGCGCGCGATGTCGATGAGGTCGGCCACCACCGCGGAAGCCGTCGGTCCCGCGCCCGCACCACGGCCTTCGAGGACCACGCGGCCGACGAAGTCGCCTTCCGCCACCACCGCGTTGAAGACGCCGTCCACCCGCGCGATCGGATGCGCGATCGGCACCATGCAGGGATGCACCCGCGTCTCGATCCCGTGGTCGCCGCGCCGCGCGATGCCGAGCAGCTTGATGCGGTACCCGAGTTCCTCGGCCAGGCGGATGTCGAGGGCGGAGATGCTGCGGATGCCCTCGACATGCACGGCGCCGAAATCCACCGGGCGGCCGAAGGCCAGCGCGGCGAGGATGGCGAGCTTGTGGGCGGCGTCGATGCCGTCCACGTCGAAGCCTGGGTCGGCCTCGGCGTAGCCGAGCTTCTGCGCCTCGGCCAGGGCTTCCGCGAATTCGCGCCCGCGCTCGCGCATCTGCGTCAGGATGTAGTTGCAGGTGCCGTTGAGGATGCCGAGCACGCGTGACAGGTCGTTGGCCGCGAGCCCTTCGCGGATCGCCTTGATGGCGGGGATGCCGCCGGCGACCGATGCCTCGAAGCCGAGGGGGACGCCCTTCGCCTCCGCCGCCGCCGCGATCTCGGCGCCGTGCACCGCGAGCAGCGCCTTGTTGGCGGTCACCACCGGCTTGCCCGCGGCGATGGCCGCGCGCACCAGGTCGGCCGCCGGGCCCTGGATGCCGCCGATGGTCTCCACCACCACGTCCACATTCGGGTCGTGCGCCAGCGCCACCGGGTCGTCGTACCAGCGCAGGCCGGAGAGCGGAACACCGCGGTCGCGCGTGCGGTCGCGCGCCGAGACGGCGGTGACCGCGATCGGCCGCCCGGCGCGGCCCGCGACGGTTGCCGCATTGTCACGAAGCAGGGTCAGCACCCCGGCGCCGACCGTGCCCAGGCCGGCCACACCCACAGCAAGAGGCTTGTTCATCGCGTCAGCATCCGGTTCCGGCGGTGAGGCAGCCGGAGACGGGGCCCGGCATCGAAGGGGGGCATCGCAGGGTCACGCGGCATCCACCTCCATGCCGTCCACCGGGCCGGCATTGTCGGCGGAGAGGAAGGTGCGGATGCCGCGCAGCGCCTGGCGGATGCGGTGGTTGTTCTCGACCAGCGCGATGCGGACATGCTCGTCGCCATGCTCGCCGAAGCCGAGGCCGGGCGCGACGGCGACCTTCGCCTTCTCCAGCAGCAGCTTCGAGAAGCCGACGGAGCCGAGATGGCGGAAGCGGTCGGGGATCGGCGCCCAGAGGAACATCGAGCCCTCGGGGCTCGGCACGTTCCAGCCCGCGGCGCGCAGGCCCTTCACCAGCACGTCGCGGCGGTCGCGGTACAGCTCGCGCATCTCCGCCACGCAGTCCTGCGGTCCGTTCAGCGCGGCCACCGCCGCGACCTGGATCGGCGTGAAGGCGCCGTAGTCGAGATAGGACTTCACCCGCGCCAGCGCCGCGATCAGCCGCGGGTTGCCGGCGGCGAAGCCCATCCGCCAGCCCGGCATGTTGTAGGTCTTGGACATGGAGGTGAACTCCACCGTCACCTCCTTCGCGCCCGGGATCTCGAGCACGGAGGGCGGCGGGTTCGCCTCGTCGAAATACAGCTCGGCATAGGCGAGGTCGGAGAGGATGAACAAGCCGTGCCGCCGCGCCATCGCGACGAGGTCCTTGTAGAACTCCCGGCTGGCGAGGAGCGCGGTCGGGTTCGAGGGGAAGTTCACGATCAGCGCGGTGGGCTTCGGCACGGAATGGCGCACCGCGCGGTCGATCGCCTCCAGCATCGCGTCGTCCGGCGTGTAGGGGATGGACCGCGCGGAGGCGCCGGCGATGATGAAGCCGAACTGGTGGATCGGGTAGGAGGGGTTCGGCACCAGGATGGTGTCGCCCGGCGAGGAGATGGCCTGCGCCAGGTTCGCCAGCCCCTCCTTGCTGCCGAGCGTGGCCACCACCTCCGTCTCGGGGTCGAGCTTCACGCCGAAGCGCCGCGCGTAGTAGCCGGCCAGCGCGCGCCGCAGCCCGGGGATGCCCTTCGACATCGAATAGCGGTGGGTGCGCGGGTCCTGCACCGCCTCGACCAGCTTGGCCACGATGTGCGGCGGCGTCGGGCTGTCCGGGTTGCCCATGCCGAGGTCGACGATGTCCTCGCCGACGCCGCGCGCCTTCGCCTTCGCCCCGTTCACCTCGGCGAAGACATAGGGCGGCAGGCGCCGGATGCGGTGGAACTCCTCGGTCATCGTCGTCGTCCGTCTGCGTTCGGGATGCAGGATAGCGGGTCGTCCGGGCGCTTGTTAGCCCGCCCTTGCCCATGGCGCGAGCGCCGGCGCCGCTCAGCTGCGGCGGGGCGCGAGCAGGTCCGGCGCGGGCGCGGGCGGCGGCGCCAGCAACTCCGGCAGCGGCGC